>JANXZX010000025.1 GCA_025355325.1 Geobacteraceae bacterium | reverse complement strand
CAGGCGCCAGCTCGCGCACCATGGCTATTGTCGCATCATGATCGACCGAATCACCCCCATCCCCACCCAGCAACAGGTAAGCAACGATCTTGATCCCGAACTTCTTGATCAGCTCGATCTTCTCCACCACATCCTGAACCGTCTGGTTCTTTTGGTACGCGGCGAGAACGGCATCCGACAGCCCCTCGATGCCAAGCTTGACATGAGTGATATTCATCCTCTTCATAAGAGACAGTTTTGCTTCGTCCATTCCATCAATGCGAATATCAACCGCAAAAGAATAGTTAGCAGGAATATTGTGCTGTTCAAACAGCTCAACCCGGTGGCGTAACGCCTTCTCGGAGTAAATACCGAAATTCAGGTCATGGAGATACAAACTGCCGGGCGACCTTGAAAGGATATCCTTGACCAGCACGTCATCGTTGACAAAGCGGACCCCGCCACCCATTTCCCGGTACGTCTGGCCGGCGACGCAAAAACCGCACATTTCGAAACAGCCGAAAGAGGTAAAAACGGCGGAGGTAGTCTGTCGCGGTGGGTACAGATGATCAAAACAGGGGGTTATCTCTGTTGAAAGACGCTGTGCTTTGATATGCCCAGAAGGGCGATCCTGGATAGCATGAAGAATCGTCTCGGATGGTTCACCATCGAGCAGGCAATCAAAATCCCCGATAAATCTGTCGTAATCAAGAGAGAAATACGGTCCGAAACCTATGGTGAAAACCCCCAGCTTCCGCAAGCGCCTGGAAAAATGGGCGGCAATGAACGGATTTCCCCAGTCCTTGGTCGGCACCATCGGATCCGCACCCATAATCACGACAGTTGTCGGCTCCATCGACATGAGGTTTTCCAGCACCTCGCCATACAGAGAACCTTTGCCATCCGCAGCATCAATGTACGTGTCAAAGTTGTCGAAAAGAAAACGGAGATTCCAATGTATCGTACTGTCGGTGGCATCTGCGTTATAGACTACATGCTCGATACCGCGCCCCTCAAGGATACGTGAAAGGTAACAGAGGCTGATCGGCGCCTTGTTGTTGTGGCTCCCCATGAACCGGTAAAATGGCGGATTGAACAGAACTACTTTAGATTTCATACTCCATCTCTCCATATCGCTTGTGACAGTTCGTCTTCACGCTTTTTATGCTGCGGCTCATCCCCTGCTTGCCAGATAATGGTCCCGTTCGCCGGCCAGGGGCTGATCTTCAGGCAGGATGCCATAGTTCCAGTCCTGAAAGAGCTTCTCAACAGCAAGATTATAGTTATTGTGCGAGGGGACGCAATAGGCGCAGCCGGATCGGGTAAAGGCCGATCTGCGTGCCAGACTTTCAGCCCAGAGCGCTGTAAACTGGAAATCGAGCACATCGGTGTTGGTAAACTGACTCAGTTGGCCAATCGTTTTTTCAGCCCCCCTCCGGGATTGGCTCCCCGGGTTGGCGGCATCGGGACAAGGATGCAGTTCGCCATACGGTCCCACGGTCAACATGCGGCCGCGTTGCGCTATCCAGCACCGCCCCGTGTGGATTTTGTCCGCCATGGAATGCTCATCTCTGGGGAGCAGGCTGTCATCCACTACCACATTAAGGTGGCCGAAAAAACCTTCACGCACTTTTGCGAGCAGTTCATCAAATGACTTCCTGAAGTCACTGCTTTTTGCCTTGTACTCGGCCTTTTCACCAAAGCACGTTTCCACTGACTTGATATCACAAAAATCAAGCCCGGTGTCCCTCGCCCGGATTAAAAAAGCCTCCACGTTTTTATGGGAAAACTTCGACACCAGACAGCTTGCGCCGATTCGCATGGAGCCTGCCATACTCTTTTTGGCGGCAACAACACGACGTATGTTTTCCCAGAGAGCTTCAAACAATTCCGGTGGCCGTCCTTTATACTGGGACCATTCCTGGGCATTGGAAGAATCAATACTGAAGCGGATTTTGTTGAGGCACGTCGCTAAAGACTCATACTCGGGCTTTCCCCACGCTTTTGGAAAGATTCCGTTTGTGTAAAGGGAAATCTGGGCTTTGTCGCTTTTTCTCCGTAAATGGGAGATGCCCTTGATGGTAAGCTCGGAAAGCGTCGGCTCTCCGCCGCCGCCAAAACTGAAACTTTCAACCCCCCGGTTCAGAAACATCTCTCCGATCATGCATATCCGGTCTGAATCCAGAGGTTCGCCAAGCTGAGGATAACCAAGAAAATGCCAATCGCCACTATCATCGGAATGGCAGTTCGGACACGCCTTGCAGCGAAGATTACAGATCAGGGCCGGATGGAATTCGACATGACTCGGCATGCATGTGCCGCCGTTGAACATCGCCTTGAGAACCGGTAAATTTTCGGCCAGCAATTCCTTACGAAGGAAGCTCACACGTCTGCGCATGGGAGAGTCAAAGGTCAGGACATCCTGGATTTCCCGCACGTTTCTAATGATCTGATAAAAGCGGACGAGATCTTCCCTTTCCAACACAAGCTCTTCGGCCAGTTCCAGGCTGGATCTGCTTGGCTGTAGAAACAGGCCGTACGCAATCTGGAACAGCAGGCGGCAATCCTCGTCGCTCAGGCAGGGGATATTAAGGTTTTTGACTGCATCGCGGCACAAAAACCGCATCAAGCTGATCTTGTCCGCAACGGAATCCTGCGGCGTAAGATGTTCCCTGCTGATGACGTCCTGCGCGTAGTGCATGAGAGAAGAGAGAAACGTTTTCATTAAAGTCCGGAGCTGCAGATATTTACCGCTGTAAACTTCCGAATATTGACAGTTAATTCCTTACCTGTCAATATGATCGGACAGATGGCTGTCATCCCCTATCCAGCATCCCCCATCAATTCTGACCGAGGTCTTGCGTGATTCCAGTAAATGAACCGTTACTCAGCGGATCGGAAAAGAAATACCTGAATGAATGTATCGAGACCGGCTGGATTTCTTCCGAAGGGCCGTTCGTAAAGCGCTTTGAGGATCAGCTGGCAGCAACAGTCGGACGAAGGCACGGCATTGCGGTCTGCAACGGCACCGCCGCGCTGGAACTGGCAGTTGCCTCACTCGGACTTGAAGCGGGCGATCAGATTGTTATGCCCACCTTCACCATCATTTCCTGTGCAAGCGCAATTGTTCGCTGCGGCTGTGTTCCGCTGCTGGTGGACAGCGATCCGCTGACCTGGAACATTGATGTGAAAAAGCTGCGGGAGAAGATCGAGTACGAGATTGGGCAAAAGGGCAACCGCCGGATAAAGGCGATCATGGCTGTGCATATTTACGGGCTTCCCGTGGATATGGCGCCGGTGATGGAACTGGCGGAACGATACGGATTGAAAATCATTGAGGATGCTGCCGAGATGCATGGGCAGACCTATAGTGGCCGCCCATGCGGCAGCTTCGGCGATCTGAGTGTTTTCAGTTTCTACCCCAACAAACATATTACCACCGGCGAAGGTGGTATGGTTCTTACCGATAATGACCACCTTGCCGAGCGGTGCCGTTCCCTGCGCAACCTCTGTTTTCAGCCACAGAAACGCTTCGTTCATGAGGAACTCGGCTACAATTTCCGCATGACCAATCTTCAGGCAGCCCTTGGCGTTGCTCAACTGGAGCGGCTGAACGAGTTTGTCGTCCGCAAACGACGCATGGGACAGCGGTACACAGAACTGCTTATGGACGTTGCAGGGCTGGAATTAATGCCGGCTCATACGGACTATGCAGACAACATCTACTGGGTGTACGGCATGGTGTTAAAGGACGACGTCCCATTCGACGCGGAAGAGGCGATGCGGAGACTGGGACAAAAGGGAATAGGCACCCGCCCTTTTTTCTGGCCGATGCATGAGCAACCGGTATTTCAAAAAACGGGACTTTTTGGCGAAGAGAAACATACTGTGGCTGAGCGACTGGCCCGGCGCGGTTTTTACATCCCGAGCGGAATGGCCCTGACGGATGCGCAGATTGAAGAAGTCGCCGCCGAGGTTAAAGATTTATTTAAGATTGGGGTATAAGGCCATGTCAGTATTCGGAAGCTATTCCCGTTATTACAATCTGCTGTATCAGGACAAGGATTATTCCGGCGAGGCTGCATATATTAACGCTCTCATCGGCAGGCATCTTCCAGGATCAGTACGTATACTAGACCTCGGCTGCGGCACGGGAAAACATGATCTCATCCTTGCAAAAATGGGCCACGACGTAACCGGCATCGACATGTCGCATGAGATGCTCGCCGTCGCAAATTCTTTTCACTCATCCGTCAGCTTCCTGCACGGCGACATTCGTACCGTACGTCTTGATAAAACTTTTGACGCAATCATATCCCTCTTCCATGTCATGAGCTACCAGACCTCCAACAATGACCTTGCCGCAGCGTTTACCACGGCGCGAGCGCACCTGAAACCTGGCGGAATATTTATTTTCGACTGCTGGTACGGACCAGGAGTATTGACAGACCGCCCGACAGTGCGTGTCAAGCGGCTGGAGGACGCAGAAACAACTTTGACACGGATTGTCGAGCCGGTAATGTTTCCAAACAGCAACCTCGTAGAACTTAACTATCAGATCATAGCTCGGGACAAAGAAAGCGGCGCAGTTGAGGAAGTAAGGGAAACTCACCTGATGCGCTACCTGTTTAATCCTGAGATTGAATCCCTGGCTCACGGCGCGGGAATGTCGATTCTTGAAACGTCGGAGTGGATGACCGGGCGGGAGCCGGGGTTTGACACATGGGGCGTCTGTTATGTGGTGAAGGGATGAAGAAGATCGGTTTGTACCTGGACTGCACTCCTCCCCGCGGCGAGTTCCAGATTAACCAGTTTGTGCTCAATGCCATTGCCGCCCTCCCCTCAGAGCATTTTTCCATCGTTGTCGCCTACTCATCTGAATTGTGGCGTGAGTATCTGAACAACTACCACCTGAGAACGATTCGCGTCCCGGCCGGGTTCTGGGGACGGGCCATCTGCCTGGTGTGGACCAAACTCGGCTTACCTGTAGGACTGTGGAGGAAGGTCTGCCCGACCTTCTATCCGTTGGTCCGTACCTTTCAGCGGGAGCAATGCGATCTCTGGGTTTTCCCTTCGCAAAATTCAAGAAGCTACCAGATCCCGGTGCCGGCACTGGGAAGCATTCACGACCTTATGCACCGATATGAAAGAGACTTTCCGGAGGCATCTTCACAGCGGGAGTTCAAGTACCGCGAGCGCATGTTTGCCAATGTCTGCCGCTGGGCAAAGGGGGTGCTGGTCGATTCAGAGGTGGGACGACAGCAGGTCGCGGAATCCTACGGAGCCCCGCTCAACCGGATACATGTGCTGCCATTTGTCGCCCCGCCGTATATCTGGGAGAACACAACTCCGCCGGACTTCGATTCCCGCTATCCGCTTCCGGCAAAATTCATTTTCTATCCGGCCCAGTTTTGGGAGCACAAGAATCACAAACGGCTCATACGAGCTGTCTCCAGCCTGAAGAAGGAGTTTCCCGACCTGGCGCTGGTGCTGGCCGGATCGCCAAAAAACGCCTATGAATCGGTTCTCCAGCTTATCAATGAGCTTGGCGTCGCTCAAGACGTGCACTTCCTAGGCTATGTCCCGGACGAGTACATGCCGGAGTTGTACCGACGCGCCCGCGCTCTGGTCATGCCGACGTTCTACGGTCCGACTAACATACCTCCATTAGAAGCGTTTGCGGTCGGCTGTCCAGTGGCGATCTCAGGGACCTACGCCATGCCGGAGCAGGCCGGGGACGCGGCGCTGTTTTTCGATCCGAAGTCCGTTGACGAAATTGCCGGTTGTATCAGGAAACTATGGCTTGATGACGCGTTGTGCGCCAGTTTGAGAGATCGGGGCAGAATACGGGCGAAGGCGTGGGGGCGGGAACAATTCAATGACCGGTTGCGGACTATCATTGAGCGGATGCTGGAAAGTAATCCGTGACATGGAACCACAGTGTATTACATTACCACCCGACGCAAAGGTCAAGCCGTAAATGATCGCACTAATTCTATACACTATTTTTCCTTTGCTCTGCATCCTGGCAATTCCTTCATCCTTCACGCACCGTAACGGCTCGTTCGCAGAACGGGTCGTATACGGCATAGCGCTCTACGAGGTGGCAGTTCTTATCATCGGGCTTCTCCTGGGCATGGTGAATCAGCTCCACGCAGTCAACTACCTGGCAGTCATGGCAATTACGTCAGCCATACTCTGCATAATATCGTGGAAAAACGGCATCAGGATCGCCATCAGGCCTGTTTCCGGATACATCAAAACAAGAAGGGGCTTCGTCACTCTCGTTCTGGCAGCGCTGATTGCGGGCATCTATGCAATTGAGCTGGGAATTGACGCCTGGTATGGAACGAAGCACATAGACGGCCTTTGGTATCATATCCCGCGCGTTATTTTCTGGCGGCAGCATGGAAATTTTGACGCCTGGCTTACGCCGGTCTGGTCACAAATCGGACTTCCTCTCGGAGCCGACGTTGTCCTGGGTCAGAAGATCCTGTTGGGGAGCGGCTGGTTGGGAACCGGCTATGTTTCGTTCGTTTTAACCATTGGTGCTGTCGCATGTGTATATATCATTGCGTCAGATTTTGGATTTTCGCGATGGAATGCGGCACTATCGGCACTGTTATTCAGCAGTTTCCCGGTGGTGAGCCTGAGAATATGGTCGATGAATTCAGATATAACTGCAGCATTTCCTGTACTTGCGTCATATGTTGTGTTGCGCCGGGTACGCAATCCAAATATCGGCATGGCGGTTTTTATTGTTCTGAATGGGGTAGCTCTTGCCTGCAAGCAGACCGTTATTTTTCAGGCAGCGCTGCTCGCGGGCGTAGCATTCTGGCAATGCCGGAAAAAAATTGTAGAAGTAAAGACCATTTCGTTAGTTATTGCCGCATGTATTCTTTCTGCCTCCATTATTACTTTTTCTTTTTTGCCCGTTTATAAGGCTTTTGGAGATCTGGACGGCGGAGAGGGAGGGCGTGGCCATAAAGTAACGTCTCTTGCCGAATTCAATCATTCGGTTGCGATGAGCGCTTGTCATTGGGTATTGGAACCGCTTGGCTATCTGACGCCAGTTCCGCAATTGGAACACAGGATAAAGAGCATTTCAAATAGCGCCTATAATTCGATAGGGGCGAATTTTGATCGGCTCCCGGAGATGTGGAAACCATGGCCCGCCCAGGACATCGGCCGGAGCGGGCTGGCGTCCATTCTTTTCCTTCCTGTTTTACTTATTGGGCTCCACCGAAAGGTACGTCTTGCATCAACATTATTCTTTATACTGGGATTTATACCTTTAAGCGGCATACTCCACAGCTCGCCATACTTTGCTCGCTATACAATAATTTTGCTGGCTGGATTTGCTCTTATATGGGGAGGAACAACATATTTTCAGCACGGGAGTAAACGGTGGATACTGATCGGCATTACAGCGGTAAATATTCTATCATTATATGGTGTCGTTTTGATGCGTTTTTATATTGATACTACGGTAAAATCGAAGCCGGGCGGGCCGTATTATTATCTGTCCGATGACGACAGGCGGGCAATAAGTACATCAATAAATGGCCGCCCGCTGCACGTAATAACCAGTGATTCTTTAGATGCATTGATAGCCGGACCGGATATCAGCTATACACTACATTATGTTGTTGCTTCCGACAATGGCGATTGGAACCGGGAGTTGATGGAAGCCGGCAACACATCCAACTGGCTGGCTGTTGTACATAACGGTAAAGCGTCAATTCCCGTGGCGGAAAACAGACTAAAGCCAAATATGATTTTCCCGCGTGAAGTTGCAAAAAAAGACCTGGATATTGGACTGCAAAACTCTGGTTGGCAGCGTTTTAAAGAAAATCCGCTTGTTGATCTGTGGCGAAAACCATGAGCCATCAAACTGAAAACAGACTTGTAATATCCATAGTTACCCCCTCCTACAATCAGGGACCGTTCCTGGCAGAAACCATTGAAAGTGTCATCAGCCAGGAGGGGGACTTCTCCATTGATTATATAATTATTGATGGCGGCTCAAGAGACGGCTCCGTTGAGATCATCAAGCAGTACGACACTCGTCTGAAAAGCGGAGAATGGTCGGTTAACTGCCAAGGTATTACCTTTCGGTGGGTAAGTGAAGAGGACACTGGACAGACCAATGCTCTTATGAAAGGGTTCAGCAGGGCAACGGGAAGTATCTTTGCCTGGCTGAATTCCGACGACACCTATCTGCCGGGTGCATTGCAGAGTGCGGCGGCTTTTTTCCGTGTCCACCCTGACATTGGCCTCATGTACGGCGAAGCCCGCTACAGTGATGCGACTGGCACCACCATCGGCAGATATCGAACCGAGGCGTTTGACCTTGAAAAGCTGGCATCCGCCAACATAATCTGTCAACCGTCGGCTTTTTTCAGGAGGGAGGCTTTTAAAGCGGTCGGCGGCCTGGACGAGGCGCTTGATTTCGTCATGGATTACGACCTATGGATCAGAATCGGTAGATGCTTTCCCTGCCGATATATCCCCTGTTTGCTGGCAACGTACCGGCTGCATGAAACCTCCAAGACAATCGACAACGCGACTCTTGTAAAAAATGCCGAAGAATCTCTCGCCGTTACCATCAAGCATTTCGGTTGGGCACCGCTGACCAGAGTGTATACCTCATGCGCAATTATCTGCAAAAAGAGTCTTCCGGGCGTGCTCAGACACAGTAAACTTATAACTACAGCGGCGGCACTTGCCTGTACAATCACGCGTTCACTGTACCTGAACCGCGGCCTTCACCGCAACGACCTGAAACTGCTGAACCGGGATAATTTCCGAAAACTCCTCAAGAACCGGCTGGAGATCATGACCGGCATCTGATAGTATGGCACCGCTTTGGAAAGACTTCTGTTAGGAAGAACATAATGTCGAGGATCAACGGAAAAGCCATCCCATATATTCTGTCTGCCATTCTCATGGCCGCTTTTGTGCTGCGCCTGAAAAGTATCTGGTTCGGCTATCCGCTGCAATTGCATCCAGATGAACCGGTCATTGCCCAGTCTGCACTCAACATCATCTCAACCGGGGATCTGAACCCGCATAACTTTCTGTACCCTTCGTTCAACATATATCTCAACGCTCTCCTCTATAAGACTGTAAGCCTGTTTGAAAGCATCATCCTTGGAATCCCGACAGATGCAATACCGGAGATTCATTTCTATCTGTTTGGCAGGGCCATGAACGTATTCTTCTCAACCGCCACAATCTACGTTGTCTACGACATCGGAAGGCGATTATTCGGCCCATGGAGCGGGATTGCCGCTGCCTGCTTCATCGCAGTGTCATCGTTGCACGTCAACAACTCCTACTATGTAACCGTAGACACAAGCATGGCTTTCTGGAGCACCCTTGCATGCCTGGTGGCCGTACTGATCTACACCGAGGGGCCAAAAACGTCATTTTACATCGCTGGCGGGATATGCGCCGGTCTTGCTACAGGCTGTAAATACACGGCATTCCCGGCATTTTTTCCCATCATTATTGCCCATGTCTGCCAAGACCGCCACAATGGAAGCTTTTTCAACAAGAACATAATTATCTCTGCCGCGCTTTTCCCGGTCGCGTTTCTGCTGACCACTCCCTATGCGCTCCTTGATTACAAGTCGTTTCTCAATGCGCTGGCCTACCAGAAAAAGGAATACAGCTTCGGCCACCCGGGGGCTGAGTCCTTCTTTGGGATAAGCCTTGGCAACTATTGCAAGCACCTCTTTACCGAGGGATATGGCATCATCCCGTCAATCCTGGCTCTGGTCGGCATACCTCTTGTGTTTTGGCAAAGCCGTTCCAAAGTGTTGCTTCTGCTCGCCTGCCCCCTCTCAATTCTCCTGTTTCTCGGGATGTACACGGTATATTTCCCACGTAATGTCGTCACGCTAATACCGTTTTTGTCCCTGTTCAGCGGTTATGCTCTCACCACCACATCTTCATGTTGTGGAAACGGAATATCCAACCGAATGAAAGCGTCAAAGCCTGAACTGACCGCTTTGGTCTGCGGTGCACTGTTGCTTATCGCAAGCATTTCAGGACAGGTTATCAGTGATGTGAACATCATGCGGGAAAACGGTCTGCCGGATACCCGCTGGGTTTCTCTTGTCTGGTGCAAAGACAACATCCC
This sequence comes from Geobacteraceae bacterium, assembly GCA_025355325.1. Taxonomy (GTDB): domain Bacteria; phylum Desulfobacterota; class Desulfuromonadia; order Geobacterales; family Pseudopelobacteraceae; genus JACRCG01. Next base: position 34,201 of record JANXZX010000025.1, on the reverse strand, counting down.
TGCCGGCACCACCGTCGGCAGGGAGCACTACACCCCTCCATTGGAGAAATACTCAAAAAAGCATTCTGTGGTTGCGTTGGGGTACGTCGGAGTAGCACGAAAAAAGGCTATGCTCCCGTACCTTGACTTTGTGATTACCAGCAGTTCTGACTACTCACGGTTTCTGGATGAACCGGCTAAATACCCCACCGATGCCATGGCTTATAACGATTTTTTTGCACATAACAGGCTAATAAAAGAATTTAAAGGCGATGGGACGTCTACGACCGGGCCAACAATCGGAATTTATCAAACAAACCATAACTAAATAAAGATTTACACTTGATATGCTTGTGTATCTTTTAAAAACAGTGCAAAGGTGATAATAGATATTAAAATCTTGATGCTGGAAGACGAATTTCTCATCCGCCCTCCATTTATTTGACCCCCATGCTACTATGTGCGACTTAAAGGAGGTTCCATGCAAATATCAAATTCGATGCGTAAAAATATATTTATTGGTGTTGCATTGCTTATTTTTTCAGTTTGGTTTGCTGACGGGTATCTACAGTTAGTTAATTCTGACACGAGTGCCGAAGCATCTGGAGTTTCTCAAACCGTAGCGTTTCCTCAAGGACTTATATCCGAATTGCAACCTTTCCATTCTCGAATTTTTGGAACTATATTATCCAATGTTCCGTTTAATACAGTTGGTGTACTATACCGTGAACTGAAAAACGACCCAGTCAACGCTCTTTATGTTTCCCAAGGAGTTATGACCGGGACTGTTTTCATGTTGTTTGTATTAATTTCCGCTGCTTATGTTTCAACTACTGCTCCACTACTTTCAGCGCGTTATCTTGTCAGCGCCATAATGCTCTTGCTGTTAACAATGTCTCTGCCGGTATTACCGTTAAGTGTTCCTCTTTCTTTAACTTTGCGGTTTGGCCATCAAGCAGTTATGACCAATTACGTTGGTACAATGACTATAGCCCTTTTCGCATTATTCCCTTTCTGGCGATACATTTTTTCCGGCAATTGGGATGATTGGTATTGTAATGGGAAGTGGCGCTCCCTTTTTTATATCTTTATTATTGCCGCAGCGTTTTCCTCTACGGCTACAATGATATGGCTAGGAACGTTTGCTTTGACCGCATTATTGTCTATGACTTATTATTTGGCAAGAGAGTGCAAAGAACAAAGAAAAATCTCCTACACAATCAACTGCATGCTAAAAAGTTCCAAATCATTATCGCTATTTATTATAATCGGTGTATGCATTGTCGGAGTTATTGCTGAATCGACAACTGACCGAGGCGGATCAGTTTTATCAAATTTAAATCTATTTAAGTATGTCAGTGCTTATTTTGAATTTATTATTACCTCTAAAATTACATGGTATTTCTGTACAGCTTGCATACTCATATTTACTGTTTTATCTATAGAATATAAAAAAGGGGATTTATCTTCTCAATTAGTTATCTTAGTAAAAATGTTTCCATGGCTTGTCTTTGGCAATTTGATTTTCATTTTTATCATAGGAATTCCTAGAGTCAGTTATCGTTTTTATGGTTATAATTTAGGCACTGACACTGCTTTACCAGCAACATGGACAATGGTTCTATGGTTCATAGCAGTAATAATATGTTTTTGGAGAGTAAATAAGCTTATCTGGATGGCTCCTTTACTTATGTGCACACTGGCTACAAATTCTTTATCATATTTCGTTTTTGATGGATATGAAGCAAGAGAAAAGCAAAAAAAAATATTTTCTACGCTTACCCGAGAGAATACAAATCTTCCAATGAATGTAACTCTACAAATCCCTGTCACCAACATTGCCTTTTCACCAGGACAAGTGGAGGCGCACGCGGTTCCTATGCTTCGTAGAATTGGAATCATTTCTGCGCAAAGAAAAGTACAGGTAGTACCAGATGCTGTTTATGAGTCTTATCATACGGATATCGTAAACAACAGTGCATCGGCAGTCCTTCAAAACAAGTAGTATAATTACCTCACCACAGGACGTTAATGGACCTCAAGGAACTTTCAAACACAAGGGTTAACCGCCATCCCTGGGAGATTTCCCGTCTGAAGGCTCTGAAGAGAATCTTGCATACGGTTCTCATTGAAAGAATTAAGGTTCTTGATGTGGGATGCGGCGATGGATTTATATCTAACAGTCTATTTCATCACCTTAAACATAAAGACATAACTGCCGTAGATATAAACTTTACTGATGAACTGATAAGCAAGCTTAACAACCGCTCCAGTGCAATAAAATATCAGAGGGAAATGCCTTCAGAAGGCATTTTTGATCTAATCCTGCTCCTTGATGTGATTGAGCACACAGAATATGATCAAAAGTTCCTTTCCAATCTTGTTGAGACGTACGCCGAGAAGAAAGGAAAGGTCATAATAACTGCCCCTGCTTTTCAGTTCATCTATAGCCGACATGATTCTTTTCTCGGACATTACAGACGCTATAATCTCAAAGAGCTGGAAAAGTTAGCTGCTGCCTGTAATCTAAATGTACTTTCTTCCGGTTACCTTTTTTTTAGCCTCCTACTGCCAAAGCTGTTACTTTACAAACTTCTAAATACAGACAATCAATCGGATGGAGTTGGAAAATGGAATCGGGGAAAAATTATTTCAAGCTTCATCGAGAGAAGCTTAAATTTTGACAACAGCATATTAATTTCAGCAAGTCGCTTTGGAATTAAAATACCTGGGCTTTCCGGATGGATTCTATGCGAAAAACGAGAATAATTGTTCCATGTTATAACGAGTCAACAAGACTCAAACCATTGGTATTCCTGCGTACTTTGGAAAAAGATAAAAATCTATCTTTTCTTTTTGTAAATGATGGCAGTACCGATACGACATTAGAAATCATCACATCTCTGAAAGAGAAAAATCCGAGCCAAATTGAAGTTATTAGCCTTGAGAAGAATTCGGGTAAAGCTGAGGCGATACGTTGTGGAATGCTGAATGCAATCGAAGGATCATTCGATAACATAGGTTATTGGGATGCCGATCTAGCAACGTCACTTGAAGCAATATGGGATTTTGTCCGCATACTGGATACACCTGAAGTTGACATTGTAATTGGTTCAAGAGTGCGCCTTCTCGGCAGGAAAGTTGTGCGAAGAGCGTCAAGACATTATTTGGGAAGAGTGTTCGCAACTTGTGCATCCTTGATGCTTAACATATGCGTTTATGACACCCAATGCGGAGCTAAGATATTCAGAAACACTGAGGCTTTAAAACATGTCTTCAAGAAGCAGTTTAAAGTAAAGTGGATTTTTGATGTAGAAATGTTCGCCCGATTCTCCATTGTTACTAACACGACACCAACGGAGACAAGCTCCAGATGGGTTGAATTTCCGCTTGAAGAGTGGATTGATGTAGAGTGTTCAAAGGTGAAATTGAAGGACTACTTTTTAAGTGGCCTTGAGTTTTGTTTACTCTTTTACTACCTGCGGACTCCTGCCCGCAAAATTTATAAATCCTATTTATCAGAATAGAACCTACCAGACTCAATCGACCCGTTCAACATACCACATTTCCTAAAAAACAACAATCACCGCCCGGTCGCAATTTTTGCGGTCGGTGCAAAAAGCATTTCGGCGACGAAATCGTGCCCCAGCGGCGTATAATGGTCATAGTCGAGGTAGTAGCGATTCCAGCTTGCTATCCACTCCTGCGGGTAGCGTGCCGCGACTGTAGGCGTGGGTAGTTCGGCTCCGGCACCATGAAACAAGGCTATGTCCAGCGCCATCCGCTCCCGCAGCAACGGCAACAGATCGAGATACGCAATACCGTTTTCCCGGGCAAATTCGGCAAGGCGTTGCTGGGCATAGGTTCTCATACCGTCCCGGAACTGCAGTTCCACCGGAGATACCATCAGAATAACCGGGATTCCATTATCCTTGCAAAGATCCACCTCCTTATGGATCCAGGCAAGACACTCCCGCCAGGCCTCCTCAATCCGCGGTTCCTTCGGCGGATCAGCACCGGCGTTCATTGACAGCTCGGCCTCCCGCTGCAGCGCCTTGACGCGCAGAACCTCCACACTGACAGCCCCCAGTCGTGCCCGATTCAGCATATCCTTAAGAAAAAGAAAGAGAGCACTGTACTGCGACAGCTCGTGGTCCCACCAGGGGATGTCATCCACCCCGTGATAATCCGTGCCTTTACCACCAAAACGACGAAATACTTTGTAGGGTTCAATGAGGTCATTGAGAACAAATTGGATAATGACCGCGTCCGGATGCAGAATCAGCGCCCGTTTCAAATCATAATACTCCTGAAAAGGAGAGTTGCCGGGCACAGCTGTATTGATGACATCTACTGTCCGATTCGGGAAGTGCGCCGCCAGCCGTCGTTCCAGCACTTTAGGCCAGGCTTCTTCGGCCAGTACTCCATGTCCAAAGGTAACCGAATCACCTATGGCGAGAACACGAAATCCATGAGGTGGCTTCGTAATTGAAAATTCACGGTCTCGATATCCGAGAGAATTGGTGGTAACTTTTTTTCCGACAAAATGACCGTTCGTAATGTTTTTTCTGAGCGTATATATTTTGTCGTGGTCGTACTCGAAAAGTCCGGTTTTATCCTCAAGTTCAGGTGTGTAACGCAAACGCGCGAGCCCTTCCCCGATGGAGAGAAACAGAGCGGTCGAGACTATAATAAGAACGAGGTTCTGGCAGAGACGTTTTACCATGTCATGCTTCCCTATCGTAATGGCTGGAAATTTACCTGCTGTTTTTAAGACTCTCGGCAAATTGCAAATTCGAGATTGTCTGCCTGAGCGTTGGATCAAGATTCAGCGCCAGAGAAAAATGTTTGATGGACTCATCATAGCGCCCCAACTGGAGAAAAACCAGCCCAAGACTGTCATGAAGTAACGCATTACCGGGCTCAATGGCGATAGCCAGTTCATATTCCGCTATGGCCTCCCGAAATTTTCCCAGTTTTTGCAGTATACGGGCGTACATCATATGGCTGGATGCCTTGTTCGGGCTTAATTCAGTTACTATTTTATAATGCCCGACCGCAATCTCAGGTCGCCCCATCTTGTCCAATAGATCGCCAAAGTATGCGTGAAGGACAGGACACTCCGGGCCGATGTTCCGCGCTTTGGTAAACTCATTCAGCGCCAGCTCCGCTTTCCCCTCGTTGGCATAAGATAACCCGAGAGTTTCGTGGGCCACATGATTTTCCTCTGTGACATCCAGGGCATGACGGAATAGCGTCGTATTGTCCTTCCAGTAGGATAATTGTACACTGGTCATGACCATGCAGCCTACAAGCAAGATTCCGACAATTGCATATACCGTGGCTCGTAGAGGGGGCCATCTGGCAACGATGTCTCCCGCGCCCCAGCTAATGATGATAAAGATGCCTATGAGAGGAATATAAACGAATCTGTCCGCTATTGAAACGGTGCCAATCTGGACCAATCCGATGACCGGAAATACCGTAACAAGATAAAACAGGAGGCCGACTGGCAGATAAGGCATGTTACGAAGCGATTTAAACGCTATAACAAGCAATGTTCCAATCAGAATGCTTGCACACGCTGCTTTCCAGTATGGTTCTCTGGCAATGGGATATACAATTGACAGATTAATGGGAATAAACGTTTTATACAGATACGCAAATAAATACCAGAGAGAATTGACAACCCTTTCGCTCATGGGCAACAATTCAGTGGATTTCATGGCCTTGGAAACATAGTTGGCATATAAGGCAAAGACAGTTGCGGTAGCTGCCAGCAGCAGAAAAGGGATTTTTTCCACCAGGAGTTTTTGTATCGATACGAGTGGAAAGAAGCCTCTGTGTTCATTAGTCACGGCTGGAGCTGAGTGTATGGCAAGCCGTTTGAGAGGCCAGAAGTCGATTAGCAGGAGAATGGCGGGCGTTGTTATCAACATCTGCTTGCTCAATAACCCCAACGCAAACGCAACGAGCGACAAGACATACATGAGAGCATTCTTGCTTTTCACATACAAAACATAGCTTATGAGAGTCAGCAGCCAGAACATGGTGCTCAGGACATCCTTCCGTTCCGCTATCCATGCCACGGACTCGACACGCAAGGGATGAATGGCAAACAGAGCGGCAACCAGCAGACTTCTCCAGAAAGAAGCGGTCATGCGTTCCAGCAGGTAAAACAGCAGCCACACATTTATGACATGAAATATGACATTCTCAATATGGTAGCCCATCGGAGCAGTTCCGAAAAAACGTGCATCGAGAGCGAAAGAAAGCCACGTCAAGGGAATCCAGTTATTTGAATGTACCGAAGTAAAAGCCCACTTAATTGTGTCTAGCGACAGGCCTTGCATCACATGAGCATTGTTCGTCACATACGCAACATCATCCAGAAGACAAAAGGGAAAAAATGCCGACCGAGCATAGAGCCCCGTCGTGACAAGGCATAACATCATTACAACGATATATTGAAAACGTTTAGCCAACATAACCGCTCCAGGCATTAACAGGCATTTACAGACAATACGACAAGAACTGCACCATTACCCGGCACACTCGGCTATCTCCTCAATCGTATCCACCAGCGAGATCCAGGACATCTTCTTTTCCACGTGTGAAGAAATATTTTCCGTAAAATTGATGTGCCTGTTGTTGCAGAACCACTGTATCCCATCGGCAATGGCCTGCGGGTTGCCGGGCTGAACGAGCTTGCCGGTATAACCGTCTGCTATTACCTCGCTAAAACCGCCAACATCGGTGGCCAGCACCGGTTTTCCGAATCCATATGATGTAGCTATAACTCCAGATGTTATCGAAGTCCGGTACGGAAGCACTACCAGATCAGACCATACAAAATATCGAGCCATTTCTTCATCGTTAACGTAGCGGTCGACAATCTCCACCCTTCCGGCTATTCCCAGCTCACTTATCAGAGCAAGATACTCTTCTTTTCCATTCCAGAACTCTCCGACCACTTTCAGTTGTATATCAATTTCACTCAGGATGGATACTGCCTGGAGAAGGAGATCAAGTCCCTTGTAGGGTCTGACAAATCCGAAAAACAGCAACTGCAATGATGCATCTCGCTTTGGCTTGACTGTGGCATCGTAGCTAAAGATCGGCAGCAGGTGTTTTCTGATGCAGGCAGCAGGATTAATCTGAGCCAGTTCTGCGCGTTCCACTTCTGAATGAACGATCATCATCTCTGCGCGTTTGAGAACAAAACGGGTCAGTGTTTTCTTTAAAATCGAGTCTTCATGATCATACACATTAATACAAAGCAGCAGGCACCTGATTCCCCGTTGTTTGAGGTAACGCATCAGCCACCAGTAAAGCGGCGTCCAGTATGTAACCCACCAGGGGAGAATGACAATGTCGGGAGAAAAAGCGTCTATCCGGCGGGCCGTTTCCAGCCACGAAGTAAATCGTATAGAGTCAATATCGTACGATACACGCTGAAACTCCGCAGTTATGCTTTCAGTATTAAACCCGGCATCACGCTGGGGCTTTCGCCCGTAAAGCAGCGCCGGATACTGCCTACGGTAACTGAGCAGCAGCAGATCATGCCGTTTTTCAAATTCCTGTGCAAGCGAATGGCAATACTTGGCAATGCCGCCTCTAAACGGAGGAATAGGTGCAATAAGGCAGATTTTCATGCAATCTTCACCAGTGTAAATGTGCGTTCACCGCACCTTTACAAAAAAATAAAACCCCCAGCATTATCGTTCCGGCACAAATTCGAATCGGGCCAGCGATGGATGCTGAAGGTTTGGGTACTTACTTCTCACATACTCAGATTGTTTTACTTACTATTTAGCTTGTATTTTGTCACCAGATCATAATGTGTCTGTTGAAGTGGCGAGCCACGCAAAATCTTCTGCCAGGAGGTATTAAAATCTTTCCCCAAATCTTTATCGGAGCAGATCATTTCATTGGCTTTGTTATAGTATCTTATTGCTACTCCTCTGTATTTCCCCCGTTCCATCTGGAGATCCATCACATAGTGCGCAACATCACCTTTCTTTGCAATGCCCTGTTTGCATGCCTCGTACTTATTAATGTCCGATGTAACGACTGAAGCTCCCTTACTCGTTAAGACAGACTTCTCAGTCCAGCTTATTGTCTTGCCCTGAGCTTTTAAAGTGTCCGTATCGTAGTATGCCGCTTCGACCGCCTGATCTTTATAGCTGTTTTTATCCCATTTTTCCGCATGGCAAACAACTGTCCCCAGCAGCATGACAGTCGCCATAGTTCCAAAAACAATGACATTTTTTTTCATTTTCCATCTCCTTTATTAAATTGTGTACCGCTGGTTCTGGTCGGGAATAGATCCGTGCATGTGCATCAGATTTCAATCGATCCAAACTCCAAGTCTGTAAAGAATACCACACCAACATAACACAATTATTCTTTCAAAAAAAGCCTCTTTATGTGAATATGAGCGACTTAATGACAAGCAACATGTGCTGTAAGGGACTACAAATGACGTCTTCAGATTCGCCAAGAAACCATCATCACCTCACAGAGAAAAAAAATACCGCAATGGCTTCTGAATGTGGTCACAACAAGGATTTTCTGTCTCATAATAAACTTAAATGGGCAATACGGTTCCTTTTGGCATATTTCGGTATTCGTCTGGTATATTTTTCCTTAAACATTTCTTCTTTCGCACCACCGGATGAAGTTACCCATGCAGGGTTGTGCAAAATATTTTCGACGGTTTTTCTGTTTCCAGCCAATTCGCCTACAACTTACAAGTTCGGTCTGGTAACAAACATCCCCTGGCTTTACTACTGGACTATGGGGAAAATGCTTCATCTCAATATTTTCGGCATTACTGATCTGGTATTTCTTCGCCTCCTCAATATTCCACTTGCCATCGGCACGGTCTGGTACATCCTTCGCCTTCTCCGCCTCCTGACAAGCGACCGGCTCACCCAAATTCTACTGGTCGTTATATCGACAAACACTGCCATGTTTTCTTTCCTGTCAGCTTCGGTTTCGTATGACAACCTGACGAATTTCTTTGCCGCTATGGCGGTCTATTATCTTTTCGCCTTCTTCAAAGAACGCTCGAGTGGGCTCCTTGTTGCCTCTATCCTTTGTCAGCTGGCAGGATGTCTGACCAAGGTCACGTTCCTGCCTCTGTTTTTGATACTTGGTATGCTGCTTTTAATATTCGAAGTAAAAAATCTTCGCACTATTCCTAACGCTGTGAGAAATTACTTTCAATCGGCGCGCCGCAGTGCCTGGATAACTACTCTAATCATCCTCTTCACAGCAGGATTGAACCTACACCTGTACGCCGGAAATTATATTACCTATGGGACACTGGCTCCCGGAATAACAGATGTTGCCCCGAAAGGTGCCATGCAATACCGCATCACAGCTCGCGACACAATCTTCAGGCGTTACTCTGAAGGGAACATATCCTTCATGGAAGCGCTACAGTTGGCAGGAGACATTGAACATCCGGGAGACAAGTCCGACACGTTCTATATCTTGATGAATTATGAAAAACTGAGACTGAACCCTAATCTCTGGATGGGTCCTCTGCAATACTCCAAAGTCTGGTTCAAAGACATGGCTGCCTCAACATTCGGGATCAAGGGGCATCTTCATATGTTTAAGGCCTCGCCATATTTGATTCCCATCCACCTGTTGATGGCACTTTCCCTGCTTGGCTTTTTTATTCGCTGGCGGCCTCGGGAATCAGAATGGGCAACGCTCGGCCTCGCCGCGCTTACCTGCTGTTATACGGGATATCTCATGTACAAGGTCAACTACGGGGCATATCTTCACTATGGGACTCCTGGTGTCACCTTGAATGGACGCTACCTTTTTCCCCTTATCGGGCCAGTCTGTGCGCTTTCATGCTATTATCTCCTCCGCCTCTTTCGCTCCGATTATATCCGGTATCCGCTGGCATTGGCGACAGCACTGCTATTCATAACATATGACTTCCCCTGGTTTCTCGTCAACGCCACTGCACAGTGGTATGAGTGGTTGCCAAAATAGAATCAATGCGTGAAAGGCACCGGTGTGAAGCTTTTCTTCAGCCCTCAGCCCACAGCACAATCAAGTTCGAGGTTTTCTACTGATGACAAATTCTGCCGACACAGCACCCTCACGATGGCGACTGCCACTTGCTCTGTTCCTTGTTGCCGGACTGACTGCCGCCGTCTGCTGGCCTGTGGTGTATAACGATTTTATCAGCTACGACGACACCGATTACGTGACCCTCAACATGATGGTCCGCCAGGGAATAACCTTTAAAGGGTTTCTCTGGGCCTTCAGCGCATTTCATGCCGGAAACTGGCATCCGCTCACCTGGCTTTCCCACATGCTCGACGTGGAGCTGTTCGCTCTAAAACCGATGGGACATCACGCAACAAACCTGCTGATTCACACCGTTAACTCCGTGCTCCTCTGCGCCCTCCTTCATCGAGTGACCGGCTATCTCGGTAAAAGCGTAGTGGTAGCGTTGCTGTTTGCCGTACACCCCCTCCATGTTGAGTCAGTCGCATGGGTTGCCGAGCGAAAGGACGTTCTCTCCACTCTGTTCTGGTTCCTGACCATGTGGGCTTATTCTGAATACGCCACCAAACCTTCTCTGAAACGCTACTTTCCCGTTGCCGTCTTTTTTGCTTTAGGACTTTTGGCAAAGCAGATGCTGGTGACCCTGCCTCTCATCCTTCTGCTAATGGACTACTGGCCGCTGAACCGGTTCCCTGCCGGCAACATAATGGACAAAGAAAATCGTACCATCATCAAACGCCTGCTGATGGAAAAAGTTCCGTTCATCATCATGTCAGCGGCAGCGACCCTCCTGACACTGGGAGCCCAGGAATCCGCCAGGGCCATCACTCATGGGGACGGCCAATCAGTCCTGCTGAATGCCGGGAATGCATGTATCTCTTACATAAAGTATATTCTCAAGATGATGTGGCCAACAGACCTCGCACTTTTCTACCCTTTCGAAACTTCTGCTGTCACCGTGGTTACCGTTGCAGGCGCGATTGTTCTCCTGCTCGTATTGAGCGGTATTGTCGTGACACAGGGGAAGAGCCGTCCCTATCTGGCATTTGGATGGTTCTGGTACCTGATCACCCTGCTGCCGGTAATTGGCTTCATACGCATTGGGGGACATTCCCTGGCGGACCGATATACATACATTCCGATGACGGGACTTTTTCTGATACTCGTATGGGGGTGCGCGGAGACAATCGGAAAATTGCGTAAAGGGCTTCCGGTAATGGCATGCGTTGCGGTATTTGTGCTTTCAATCCTCTCGGTGCTTACGGTGAAACAGATCGGATACTGGGAGAACAGTTACACGCTGTACAGTCACGCTCTGGCCGTGGTTGAAAGGAACTGGATGGCGCATAACAACATCGGTATTCTCCTGGCACAGCAGAACCGCATCGGTGAAGCCATGAATCATTTTCAGGAATCGGTTCGAATCAATCCGAAAGGAATTGAAGGTTTTAGAAATCTTGGCAATGTGTATCAGATGGCGGGAAACAACAACGCAGCAATTGTGGCGTTCAATGAGGCGGTCAGGATTAAACCGGACGATGCGGAAAGCCATTATCGCCTCGGCTACGCGTATCTGCTGAGCGGAAACAGCGGCCTCGCCTTCCGGGAGTATGAAAAGCTGCAACACCTTGATGAATTACGCGCAAAGGCACTGTTCGAATCTATCAAAATACTCGGCAACCGGTGACAGAGATCAGCAATTGAGCATATTTCATGCCTCAGGACATTCTGTCTTCAACTTTCTGCTTTCCGCTACCGTCAATCAGGTCGAGTGCTTCATGAAAAACACCCGCATGTCTCCTCGCTCCACCCTCTGAACGGGAATAGGCCCAGACAGCATCCGGGGCATACCTGAACATCATTTCCCTTCGGGGGAATAATAACCGTATCGGCACCCAGATAATAGCTGCTGCCGCAAAGAGCAAACCTGCCGCCCATAAGCAGAGAACACCGTAATCCCTGATAAAATCGGTTACCACAAGCCGTCGGATATTGGGAAACGCCAGACGATAGCCGTCGCGGACGAACTCTCCTTCACCCGGAGTGCTCCCCGTTAATACCACTTCATTCCCCTTCATCAGCTTGAAATTTAGTGGAACTTTCCCCGTCATATAGGTGATATAGCGGTCACTGCCAGCGTCAGGCTCCGGTGTACTGAACACAATCCGATAGGGTGAACCCGGAATTACTTCGTTATCTTCTTTTCCCGGAGGATAAACATTCAGAGAGTGGTGCGCCTCGTATCCGTCAGGCATATCAGGTGCTGAAAACTGCAGGCGAAGATCAAAACCGAGGTAGCGGGGGTAGACAAAAGCCCCACCGAACATTGATGGGGGATATATCTCGAATGATTTTTTCCCGCCCCACGAACCGGACGAGGCGACTTCCATGATCAGGGATCTAAGCAATATAAACCCTGTTGATTTTGAGAGAGAAATCCGCTCCACGATGCTGCCGGTCCCCTCTGATGTTGGAAACGGGTTGCCCTCGATTACCATGTACCGGTTTGAAGTACGGGAAGTCGTCGTTATAAGAACACCTGCGAAAAGACAAAGTGTTCCGGCAATTATGAGCATCCTGACGGGATAACTGCTGATTCCGCGCCAGACAGCAAGGACGTTTTCTGTACGACGGATTTTGTATCCCATGGCCGAAATTCGGTTCTCAAGCTCCGGAAAGGAGGATGAAACCGGCAGTTCGACCACTTCGTCAAAATATTCTGCGCCATTGTCCCCTGTTTTTCCGGCCAGCATCCTGCGTAATTCCAGATGCATGTACGTTTCCCGGAGCAGGCAGAGCGCCCTGTTTAACGGAATCAAGGCGAGAATGGCGGCCAAAACAATACTCTTTCGGGTGAACGCTATCAGAGTAACCAGGGTTTCATCAGTAAAAAAAGCTACCCCGATATACAGCAGAAAGAAGAATCCGACAACAAGCGGTGGAACAACCCGGGAGGATCCCACCATAAGGACAATACGGAAAAGCCGTTTCATTTGCCCCCCTCTTTTACCCGAGCAGTTGACTGAACGGTTGCACCCCAAGTGTTAACAAGTGTCATTCCGTCAATAATTACGCCATCAGCTTTTTCTGTAAATGAAATCGGCACAGGATTGCATCCACCGGGCTTGCCGACAGTTTCCAAGGGAATAAGAGTTATGCAATAGTAGCAGATTACAGACCCTTCTGCCTGACCATACCCGTCCGGCTTGCAGATGGCACAGGCATCAAGAACAACAGTTAACTTGCCGGCAGGTGTCATCAATACAAAGAACTTCGCTTCCCTGCCCCCCTGCTTGAACAGGAATTTATGCAGTTTGCCGTCCTCCAGATTGATCTCCCCCTGTTTGGGAATAAAAATTTCACCGGCCTGGTTTGCTGTTACCGGCACCGGCTTCGGATCCCAGTATTCCACGCTCGGAAAACTGCTTTGATATGCCGCTGCCGCAAAAACAATAACCGAGAACATCGGAATGACGAGCCTGAAACGTCGTGCCTCAATCGCGGCAAAAATCAGCTTGCGCCGCTGCGCACCCTGTCGGACATGGGCGACCGACGGCAACCGTTCCAGTTGGTTTGCCAGAACAATCAAAAGTACCGGCGTAAACCAGATAATCATGCCGCCCCAGAAACCGACACCCTTGCCAAACAGGTAGCCAATATATTTCCAGACAACAGGTTGAACGAAGAGGTGGTCCGGAATCAGGATCGATTCCATAAATTGATGGACAAAATCATGGATACCTTTCATCACCTTCATACTTAACGGGGAAAAAAGATCGAGACGGAGAGTCGAAGAAGAACTCATAAGCAGAAAAGCCATCACTGCTGCCAGCATACCTGACTGCGTTACCGTTACTGCGGCAGGCAACCGTTTTTCCAGGATTTTAGCAGCAAACACAACACCACACGCCAGGACGCCACCTCCGAACACAAACACCGCAACCTTCAGGACGCTGCTATCAGCCACCGGTAGTCGGCTCATGCATATTGCTCCGGCCACCATGCTGGATATCACAGTACATATACCGGCGTAATACGACGAATCTACAAACCGCTCCCCGCCAATAAACGCTGTCCCCCTGCCGGTACTGCGATACATTACCCCGACGGCAACACCCCAGAGGATGAGAAAACCACTCCCAAGCGCGGTCTTTATCACGCCGAACGGAATAGTTCCCCGATATACGCGAAAGAGGACGACAGCCCCTGCAGCGCCAGCCACAAATCCGGCAATGCTCGTCAGAGCAACCACAGAACGACGCCCGGAGAAACCCCGAAACATAACAAGGGCAATACCGAACGAAGCAAGGATATGAGGAATCATTTTATAGACAATTGCCATCAATTGGACATCCTTCTAGAGAAGCATGATGAGAGATGAATTACTCATCTCATTCGCTCTTCACGCACCAGTACGCCATCATCCAGGTAAATGGTCCGGTCTCCCCAACCTGCGACTTCCTGATTGTGTGTGACCATGACAACGGTAAAACGTTCCTCGGCCCGTAGCTCCTTCAAAAGTTCCATAACCATAACCGTGCTCTTGTGGTCAAGATTGCCGGTCGGCTCGTCCCCGAGCAGAAGTTTCGGGCTATTGATAATCGCCCTGGCTATGCAGACACGCTGCTGTTCCCCTCCTGAAAGTTCACCAGGCCGATTTTTCAGGCGGTGGCCAAGCCCGACCCGCTCCAAAGCATGACGCGCTTCGGCCTCGTCAGGAACGCTATGAAAATATTGAGCCATCATGACATTCTCAACGGCAGTCAGGTACGGAACCAGATGATGCTGCTGAAAAATTATTCCGACGAATTCCCGGCGGAAACGGGCCAGACCGTCCTCGTTAAGAGCCAACAGATCTTTTCCGCCAACCTGCAGGGAACCTGCGCTGGGGCGATCAAGACCGCCGACAAGATTCATTAAGGTACTTTTGCCGGAACCGGAATGCCCCATCACAGAAAGCCACTCCCCCTCCGGAATCTGCAGGTCTAGAGGTTTGAGCGCGCAAATGTCGCCGTAGTTTCTGGTGAGACCGTTAGTTTCAATAATATTTTCTGCCATTCTCAATAACCTTTCACGCTTGACAGGACAAAAGGCTGAAGACATAAGGTTCGACCCTCAGCCTGACACCTCCAGCCATTAAACAGATTCACTCTCCACGCAGGCTTCTGACCGGATCCAGCTTGAACACAGACACCATCGGGCCAAGACTCCCCAGTAATGCAAGAAAAAGACTTATTCCCAGCGAAACAAACAGGAACCAAGGCACGAATTCTGCCGAGGCGGCAAAGACGGTTCTGGTTATGAATTGTGCGATGACGCTCCCAAAGAGATATCCGGCGACCCCACCTAAAACTCCCAGCATCGCCGCCTCCCCACAGAAGATCAACATGACCTCCCAACGGGTCCCGCCAATCGCCTTCATAAGCCCGATTTCCTTACTCCGTTCAAGCACCGTTGTGCTCATGGTACCGGCAACACTGCTTCCTGCGGAGATCAGTACCACCGCCGTCACCATGAGCATCAGTAATTTAACCTTGGCAAGCAACCCCTCTGAAGTCCGGGCAGTCTGACGCACCTCGTTTACTTTTGCTGTTGGCAAGAGCATCTGAAGTGAAGCAGCACTCTTTTTAAGAGTTTCTCCACCAGCAGTCACCATGAGTCTGATCAGGCTGAGTTGCCCCTCAAGACCAAGTGCCCGTTGCAGGTCAGAAAGCGCCAAAAACAGCAGACCATCCTCCTCCCCACCGGAAGAAACGATTCCTGATATGCGCAGACGCATGGTTTGAGCTTTTCCGGCACACTCCATTATATCTCCTGCTTTGAGCTTCAGGCGGTCAGCCAGGTCTTTGCCGACCACCACTTCTCCGGCTGTCGGCCAGTTGCCTGTCAGCTGCCACCAGGGAAAAAGGCGGCGGACATCGGAAAAGTTAACCCCTTCAACCATAATGTCAGCATCCTTATGATGCAGGGCACCACGCAGATGAAATGAACGTTCAGCCTTCAGAGCACTTTTGGCAAGGGCATCTTCCACCTGACGCTGTTGCAGATATGTCGGCTCGCTGATCACGCCAAAATTGAGCCCACCGCTGCCAACGTCCAATCGTGCCGAATCGGGAACAATGATCAAGTTCGCCCCATACTTACGCACTTCTTCCGCCACCCGTTTCTCCATGGAATAAGATACTATACCAAGAGCGGTAGCCAGGCTGGAGGCCATGGCGAGAACGGCGAGCAGAAGTACGGTACGCCCCTTCCGATGGGATAAAGCGCGCAAGACAACATGTATGAGCCAGCGACGTCTATGCATATTATCCCTTCAAAACCCGTACTGGTTCGACTAAGAGCGCCCGGCGCAAAGGGGCAATACTGCCGGCTATGGCTACGACCAGAGCCGAGATGATGGCGGTGGGGAAAAGCCAGAGAGGTGA
Organism: Geobacteraceae bacterium; assembly: GCA_025355325.1. Taxonomy (GTDB): domain Bacteria; phylum Desulfobacterota; class Desulfuromonadia; order Geobacterales; family Pseudopelobacteraceae; genus JACRCG01. The sequence continues at coordinate 17,756 of JANXZX010000025.1, read as the reverse complement.
TGCAATGGTAGAGTTGAACACTGATCGGCTGATAACCTGGGCAAGCTGGTTGCCGAGCAGATAACCGATAATTCCTCCAGCCACGGAGATAATGAGAGTTTCTCCGATAAAAATGGAGCTGATCTGGAAACGATCAGCACCAACTGCTTTCATCAAGGCAATTTCCGGACTCCGCTCCGCCATAGAGGCCATCAGGCTGGTAGAAACGGAAGCAGCAGAAGCACCAAGTGCCAGGATCGTCAGGAAGAGCATGACGCTGTTCAATTTTTTCAGAAGCGCACCCTCGGCGCTGGCAATCTGCCAGATCGGCTTGGCACGGCTGCCGGCCATCACCTCTTCAACATTCTTTGCTACTGATGTCACGTATGCCGTGCAGTACCACTTTTCGTATTCATCTTTGGTCATGGTGGCAGGGTCTTTTTTGCCAAAATCATCCATTGGTACGGTGAGGGCGCTCACCTGAACCCTGGAGACTTTTCCCTGCTGCTGCAAAAGCGACTGGACCGTCACAAGGGGAGCGAAAAGCTGTTCCTCTTCGTATCCACCGGTGGTGACAACGCCAGCAACATGAAAGTTCTGGCTTCGTCCCTTCAACAATGCTGAGACTTCACCTCCGGGAACTATTTTCAAACGCTTTGCCAAAGCGGCACCAATAATTGCCTCGTCAGCATTCTCAGGCCATCGTCCCTGTACTTCCCACCAGGGTGCGATCCCCTTAATGCCCTGGACGGATGCCTCCTCGCCCGGTACCTCAAGCTGTTTGGCAAACCACGTTCCCGCAATAACGCCCCGCTCTTTTTTTCCTCCAGCAGAAAACTCTGTAATGCCAAATAAATAAGGAGTAAATCCGGTGATATTGTATTTCCAGAAGACAGTCTTTATTTTCGGCAGATCCTCTTCACGCAAAAATCCGCCCCCCTCAACGGCAGATGGCTCCAGTAGGATGTTGGCGCCGTAACTTCGGAGTTCCAGCGCCATCTTGTGGGAAATTTCGCCTGCAATTCCGAGAAATGCCGTTGCCACGGCAGCCCCCATGGCAATGGAGAGGAAAACCAGAAACACCGATTTGGGTCGTTTTAGAAATGAGTTTTTGAGGATTCGGAAGAGCAAGAAAATTTCTCCAAAGTTGCGCGCTGAAACGAATGCCGTGACATCTTACAACGCACTGTGCAGAGGGTCATTGTACATTTTTTTGAAAACAACACAAGAAATTGTTGGGATAGAGTTGGGATAGGTGCGTGGTTATGAACTCATCAAACCCTTGTGCATTATTTACTTTCCGGGTAATTGGCTTTTTTGCTGTAAAGCTATTTGTAAATTTTCGCTGGCTTTTTCATCGTTTGGATTCACCTGTAATGCTTTGGAAAAAAGTTTGATAGCCTCATCAAGCTTCCCCTGTTGGGCAAATACAATGCCCAGGTTATTAAGGTATTTTGGATTGTTCGGCTCCAGTTTGAGCGCTTCATTATATTCATTGATGGATTCATTAATTCGGCCGATTTTCCCCAGAACAATACCAATAGTAAAATGCGCCTGGGCAAAACCGGGATTAAGCCTTATCGCCTCTTCCAAATACTTGAGGCCCTCTATTGAACGTCCTTGAGCATCAAGAAGAAACCCTAAGTCAAATTGCACGACTGAATCTCGAGGCTCTATTTCCAGTGACTTCATGTGCTCGGCAATTGCCAGCCCGGGTTTACCTTGTCGCTGATACTCAAGCGCCAAACCATAATGGGCAAAGTAATTATTTTCTGTCACATCCAGAGCATGGCTAAAAAGCGTTGCGTTGTCACGCCAATATCCCAGCTGAATCCAGGTTGTAATGGAGTAAAACAGGAGTACACCCGCCGCAACCCCGCGTATCAAGTTTTTCAGTTGCGGAAAGCGATTATAAAGTTCAGTCCCTCCCCAACTTACCATAATGAACAAACCGATCAGTGGTATGTAAGTATACCGATCAGCCATGGATTGTCTGCCGACCTGAATAACGCCGATAACCGGTAGCAGGGTAATAAGATACCAGAGCCAACCCACGATCAGATAGGGATAACGATACAGATATTTTACTGATCCCCACAGAATTCCGCCCAGTATCAGTGCACCACATCCGGCTTTCCAGAGCGGTTCCAGAACCAACGGATAAAAAATTGCCAGATCGAACGGAAACAGCATCTTTTCGACATACAATACCAAAGCCCAAAGCGAATTGGTAATCCTTGCAGCGAGGGGAACACTGCTCAATGAAGAAATACTTGTTTTTTGGGCATATATCGTCACGATCGAAGAAGCTGCCGCAAGCACCACAAACGGAATTTTTTCCACCAATAAATATGTTAGCCGCTTCTCCTCGCTGTTATCTACCTGGTGCCTGGAAGCGAGTACCGATTTGTTAAACAGGCAAATTCTCAGGCGTTCAAACGGCCAGAAGTCAAGAATTATCAATATTACCGGTATGGTCACAAGCATTGGTTTAGCCATGAGGCCGAGTGCAAAGGCAGCCAGAGAAAGGAGATACATGCTGCGCTTCCCTTGCTTTACATAACCACTGTAAAAGAGAAGGGTCAGCATCCAGAACAGGGTACTAAGGACATCTTTTCGCTCCGCAACCCAGGCAACTGACTCCACATGGAGCGGATGCAGCGCAAAGCAGGCCGCCACAAAAGCGCTGCGCCAGACAGCTCCGGTCATTGAGCGGAACAGAAGGAACAACAGACTGGCATTCAATGCGTGAAGGAACACATTTACCAGATGGAAGCCCATGGGATTGACACCAAAAAGCTGACTGTCCAGTATCAGTGAAAGCCAGGTCAAAGGATGCCAGTTGCTCGCATGAAAGGCCGTAAAAGCCCAGGTAATGTTATCAATAGACAGGCCTGACGTTACATGCAGATTATTTGTAACATAGTCACCATCATCCAAAACGGAAAAAGGGAAAAACGCGGCCCTGGAATATAGTGCTGCGGTCACAACAAAAAGACCTGCCATTAGCAGCAACGTTGTACGTGATTTCAAGCCATACTCCTTATCAGGCAAATATCAACCCTCATCCCTATTTAACACTCTTCCTTTTGTAGACAGTCAAAAACGTATCAGTTTGCGGTGTATATTCAGCCGCATTATTTTCCCAAAGATAGTAAGTAGTATTTGGACCAATTATATCTATTACCCCGACCGGGTCATACAGATTTGCCAGATACTGTTCTGACCACTGAAGAACCATCTTTATCGATTTTTTTTTCATCAACCAAGACATATCCACATTAACAATGACAATATACTTTGGACGGGCCTCTTCAATTTCACGAATCATTTGAATCTGCATGCGTTCTGCGTACGGCTGCTGTTCCATCAACCCATACATGTAAATATGGCCGGTTGCCGAAAGTCTGTCGGCATAGAAATAAATCTCCGGTTCAGAGCCCAACACAGCGATTTTGTCGTTTGGAGCGGTGTTACTTTTTATATAGTTGGCAATCAGCAATGCTTCCGGGAAAGGGTTTGCTCCATACACAGCCCGGCTCACCTCATCCGGGGCACGTGTGAAGAGACTCTCTTTTTCGTGGTAGAGACTAAATGTAATGATAACCGCAAAAAGAACGACCGGGAAGAATTGCGCCAGTCGCACCGAAGTGAGCGAGGAGATACGATGTCCAATTGAATTTATTCCAGCACCTGCGAGAAGTGTCACCGCCGGCAGAAGCATAACAAAGTAATGTCCACGAAAAAACAAGCCCGGACATATCGCAAGGAACGAAAATAACATAAAACCGAAAATGAATAACCGATCAGAGCAATTCCCCTTTCTTATGAAGAGCAGAAGACATCCTGATCCGGCTATTAACCACAATGGCAATTGTGATTTCAGGATTTCACCAAAATAGTCGGTAAAGTTGTTCCAGCCGCGCGCAAGCGACGGAGTTGCTGCGTACTCACGGGCATACTGCACGGTCCAGAACCAAAAAGCAGCAAAGCTTCCGGTCTTGACCATCCAGAGAGCAATCAATGCATAGGGGATGATCATGCCAAACAGGAAAAGCGCACTTCCCGTCAGGTACGTTTTTTTGTCGGCGGTTCTATTTCTCCATGTACGCAACGCAAAATACAGTACAGCAAAAATCAAGAACAGTGCGGCATGCTGTTTCATAGTGAAGGCGAGACCAAAACAGAGTCCACTCATAAACAAGGGCAGAATCCGCCGCTTCTCAATAAAATGGAGCAACAACAAAAATCCTGTCAGAACAAACAGTACGACAAAATGGGTTGCATGGGCAAAAAGACCGTTCACACCATTAGAGACGGACATTACGGCATAACTGGCACAAGAAAACAGGGCGGTGCTTTGGTCAAAAAGGCGACGAGCAAGCAGGAATACCAGCCCAATGCATATGCCGTTTACTATCAGTAATCCCGTATGGATGCCGACAGGGGTCTGACCGAACAGAAACATGAACAGGGCGTACATAATACTGACGCCCGGAAGCTTCATGGTGTAGGCATAACTGAACGGGGAGATCCCTTTCAAGAGGAGTTGCCCCATATAGGCATACTCCCCTTCATCCCTTTCCAGGGGCACATTCAGCAGCCTGATGCGAACATAGAGAACAACAGCCAAAACCAAGACTGCGATAATGTGTGGCACATATTTAGATAAAACGTCATAATTTTTAGGCATCTCACACCTGTTTCGGTAACCTTCGATTTTCAGTTTTTCCCACCCTCAACTTGAATCCTCTTCTGCTCAAGAGCTGTCTCCAGATTTTCACGAGCTTTCATATCATTGGGGTTTATCTTGAGCGCCTCCTGAAATACCGGTATCGCGGCATCAAGGTTACCTTTCTTGGCAAAAGCAACCCCCAGATTGTTATGTATCTTCCTGTTATTGGAGTGTAATTGAAGTGCAATCAGATATTCATCTATTGCCGCATCAAGATCCCCTTTTCTGTCCAGAGCAAACCCCATATTGTAATGGGCGTTTGCAAAAGCAGGGTTTATCCGGAGCGCCTCCCTGATTTCCTGCATACCAATGTCGACATCTCCCTTTTCAACCAGCTCAATGCCCAGATTATCATGAATCAAGTAATTATCGGTAGTCACATCCAGAGTATGCCGATAGAGCGAAATACTGTCTCGCCAGTAGCCAAGCTGATGCCATGTCAGCGCAGTCGATATACCTATCACGATTCCGGCAAGCAGGCCCAGCAGGGGCTTCCGATACTGAAAGTTCCTCGTCAGATCTGATGTACCCCAGGCCGCCATAATGAACAGCCCTATCGCAGGGATATATGAGTAACGATCCGCCATGGATTGAACTCCAACCTGGAGAAGACCGATAACGGGTAGAAGAGTAAATAGAAACCAGAACCATCCCATCGGAAGGTAGGGGTAGCGCCGTCCACCCCTTATTGTAGCCACTGATATGAGAAGTAGAATAAGGAATGAACCAATAACCTGCCAGAGCGGATATGACGGCGACATCGGGTATACTACGGCGAGGTCGTGAGGCCAGAGTGTCTTGATTATGTATTTTACATAGGCAATCAGAGCGTTTTCCGTGCGCAAGATAAAAGGAAGCGCTGTAAGACTTGCCGTAGACCCTCCCGTATGTTGGGCGTAGATGGTTACAATACCTGATGAAAGGGAGCAGATCAAAAAAGGGATTTTTTCTTTTATAAGGTTTGGCGCGTTACCAAAAAATTGACTCAACCCCACCTGTTCCTCTTCACGTCGATAGCGATTGAGGGGCCAAAAATCCAATATAAGCATGACAATGGGAAGGGTAACAAGCATCGGTTTCGACATAAGACCCAGCACAAAGAAGAAAAGAACCGTCATATATCCGGTGGTTTTCCTGTTAGTTACGTATCCGGCATACAGAAGGAGGGTAAGGAACCAGAAAAACGCACTGAGAACATCTTTGCGTTCCGCCACCCAGGCAACCGACTCAACATGCAAAGGGTGAAGTGCAAACAGGGCAGCGACAAACAAACTTCGCCACACTGTTCCGGTTAAGCGGAACAGCAGACATAGCAGAAGTGCGGTTGAAACAGCATGAATAACAACGTTGGTCAGGTGATGCCCGCGCGGATTCAACCCGTAAAGTTGAGTATCCGCCATATGAGACAGCCAGGTAACAGGGTGCCAATTGCTGGCTTCGACTGAAGTAAAGGCCCAAACGATATTGTTGCCGGTAATGCCGGAGGACACATGGGGATTATTTGTGACGTACACATCATCGTCATACGTCAAGAACTGATGATTTCCTACCTGCATATAAACGGCAAGCACAACGGCAACCAATACCATGCAAAGCAGAGCAATAATTCGCGTACTGCCCTCTTTTTCAAAGGTCGCCGTGGTAAGCCCGAATAGCATCTTTATTCATCCAATAACTGCAATTTTTGTTAACCCTGACATCGAAAACAGGGAGTAGTACTATTTTTTTGTTTCCGATTGCATCTTCCTGGTAGCAAGCGCAAAATTCAAATTATTACGCGCATCCCGGTAATCGGGGTCTATCCGTACAGCTTCCTTAAATTCCTGTATTGCAGAATCAAGATCCCCTTTTTGGGCAAAAACAATCCCCAGATTACTATGAGACTTGGCATCGAAAGGATCCAACCGGAAGGCCTCCCGGTATTCATAAATCGCAGCGTCAAAGCTCCCTTTCTGGGTCAGCGCGATTGCCAGGCTGCCATGCGCCTTCGCATAATCAGGCTTTATTCGAAGCGCCTCTTGGTACTCGTGTATTGCGCCATCAAGATCACCTTTTTCAGCAAAAGCATATCCAAGATTGTAAACCATCAGATAGTTGCCGGAAGTGATTTGAAGAGTATGCCGGTAGAGGGAAATGTTGTCACGCCAGTAACCTGACTGATGATATGTTAGCGTTGCCGATGCCGCTATAACCATACCTGCAAGCAGGGCAAGAACGGCATTCCGGCCGGGCAGGCTTTGCGTCAGGTCCGAGATCCCCCAGGCAGCCATGATAAGAAGACCTGTCATGGGGATATACATGTAACGATCCGCCATTGATTGGCCTCCCACCTGGAGAAGGCCGATAACCGGCAAAAGGGTAATAATGAACCAGAACCATCCCGTCGGAAGATAGGGGAATCGCCGACCGACCCTTATAACAGCAGCAGATACAAGAAGCAGGACAAAAAGTGCACCGGTGACCTTCCAGAGTGGAAACGATGAAGGTATGGGGTATAACACGGCAAGATCGTGTGGCCAGACTGTCTTGATAATGTACGTTACATAGGCTACCAGTGCATTTTCAATACGGAGCACGAAGGGGACTACATCGAGGCTTTGCATCGCACCCCACTTACGCTGGGCGAAGATGGTTACGACTCCTGACAGGAACGAACAGACAAAAAAGGGTATTTTTTCTTTTATATGGGGCAGAACCTTACCAAAAAGTTGGCGCAACCCATGATCCGCATTCCCATAGCGGCCGAGTGGCCAGAAATCCATCAGGAACATAATTACCGGAAGAGTTACCAGCATCGGTTTACACATAAGACCGACCACGAATGACAGGAGCACAAGAAAATAGAGTACGGCTGTCCGCTTTGCCTGATACTCGGCATAAAGAAAGAGGGTAAGAAACCAGAAAAATGCACTGAGGACATCCTTCCGCTCCGCCACCCAGGCAACCGATTCCACATGCAGAGGATGAAGCGCAAACAGAGCGGCGACAAACAAGCTTCGCCACAGTGCACCGGTCAGGCGGAGCAGAAGAAACAGCAGGAGCAGGGTAGATACGGCATGAACAACAACATTGGTCAAATGATGACCACGTGGGTTCATGCCGAACAGTTCTACATCCACCATATGCGAAAGCCAGGTGATCGGGTGCCAGTTGGAGGAATGAGAGGACGTAAAGGCCCACACAATATTCTCACCTGTCATGCCGCCAGCCACATGAGGATTGCTCGTCACGTAGTCTGCGTCATCGAATACGAACTGAAAATCTCCCGTCTGCATATATACGGCCACGGTAATGACAAAAAGTGCAACGCACGTTACGACCAAAGTGCGCTTCCTGACTCTTGTTTCTATGGCTGCAGTGAAATACCCGGAAAGCACTTACTCCTCCATGACATAACGTAATTGCTATTATTAGTTTGACTCCAAGGAGAAACCGCCACGTTACGGGCGGGGGCCGTGCTACTTTTTGACGTCAAGCAGCTCAATATCAAACAGCAGGGTGGCATTCGGAGGAATAACTTTGCCGGCTCCCCGCTCACCATAACCAAGATTTGGCGGAATAATCAGCTTGCGCTTGCCGCCAACTTTCATCGTCATGATCCCTTCATCCCACCCTTTAATTACATCACCAATGCCGATCATGAACTCGAAATGCTTATTGCGGTCAAGAGAACTGTCAAATTTTTTGCCGTTTTCAAGGGTTCCGGTGTAATGCACATAAAGAACATTTCCGACGGCCGGCGAGTCTCCAGTGCCGACAACGATATCGACATATTTGAGGCCTGATGCTGTTGTCACAACTTTCCCGTCTCCCTTCATTGCCTCTTGTGCAATAGCCGGGACGGCAAGCAATGCTGACAAAACTACTGATACGACAATTCTGGTGAAGCGCTTCATTAGAGTAACCTCCTGGTTTGAATTAAAGGGCTGGGCCCTTTGAAGGTAATTTTCATCCAAATATCTACTTTGCTCAAGGAGTCAGATACTTCAACATGCTATTTTTTAACCTCTTCCAGTTTATTCTTTCGCTCAAAAGCAAGCCCCAGATTGTTAAACGCCCTTGCATTATTCGGATCTATTCGAAGCGCTGCCTGATACTCCCGGATAGCGGCATCCAGATTCCCCATTCGCGCCAATGCAAAGCCCAGGTTGCCATGCACTGTCGAGTTATTCGGATCTATCACAAGCGCTGCCTGATATTGCTGGATCGCAGCATCCAGATTTCCTTTGCGTGCAAAAGCGGCTCCCAGATTGTTACGTGTATCCAGGTGGTTGGGGTTTATCCGAAGCGCCTCCTGGTATTCCCTGATTGCTGCATCCGTGAAGCCTTTGCTGTCAAGAGCAAACCCCAGATTGATATGTGCATGGGCGTATATGGGGTTTATACGAAGCGCTTCCTGATATTCCGGTATCGCAGCATCCAGATTCCCGTTTTTGTCTAGAGCAAGTCCTAAATTATTATGTGCAGCGGCATGATTGGGCAGAATCCTGAGCGCCTCCCGGAATTCAATGATAGCGACATCGGAGTTTCCTTTAAGCAGGAGAATAGAACCCAAATTGTTATGCGCTTCAGCATTATTGGGGTTTATCCGAAGTGACTCCCGGAACTCCTCAATAGCCCCATCTTTGTCCCCTTTATTGGAAAGCGCATCGCCCAGATTATTATGGATAACGCCGTTGCCGGTGGTAACGTGCAAGGCATGTCGGTAGAGGGAAATACTGTCCCGCCAGTAGCCGAGCTGGTGCCATGTTAATACGGCAGAGATAGCTATCACAATACCAGCAAGCAAAGCAAGGATTCGTTCCCGCTGTTGCAGGCCACGTAACAAGTCCGGAATTCCCCATGCCGCCATGATAAAAAGCCCGATGACAGGAAGATACGAATAACGGTCGGCCATGGCTTGTACCCCTACCTGTAAAAGCCCGATTACCGGCAACAAGGTAATAAGGAACCAGAACCATCCGACCGGAAAGTAGGGGTATCTACGGCCAAAATAAATAGCAGCCGCAGATATGAACAACAGAACAAGAAGTGATCCGACGATTTGCCAGGGTGGAAACGATGGTGGTATGGGATACAGAACAGCAAGGTCGCTGGGCCAGAGTGTCTTGATTATGTATTTAACATAGGCAACCAAAGCATTTTCCGTACGCAACATGAAAGGAAGCTCGTCAAAAGTTTGGGTTGCTCCTCCCGTATGCTGGGCATAGATTGTTACAATGCCTGAAAAGAGTGAGCAGGCAAAGAAGGGGATTTTCTCTTTTAAAATGAGAGCGTTTTTTCTGATCAGTTGGCGCAGCCCCTGTTCCTGATCATCACGCCGATAACGACCAAGGGGCCAAAAATCGATCAACAGCATAACAATAGGTAGTGTAACGAGCATCGGTTTCGACATAAGGCCAAGTACAAAGAAAACAAGAACAGCTACATAGAGAATCGGCTTCCGTTTTACCACATAATCGGCATACAAAAGGAGGGTAAGGAAACAAAAAAACGCACTGAGGACATCTTTTCGTTCTGCAACCCAGGCAACTGACTCCACGTGTAAAGGATGAAGCGCAAATAGCGCGGCGACAAATGCACTGCGCCACAATGAGCCGGAAACACGGTGAAGGAGGAGCAAAAGGAGCAGAGAGGAGACCGTATGAATAACAACACTGGTAAGATGATGCCCGCGAGGGTTCAGACCGAAAAGCTGAACGTCCGCCATGTGTGATAGCCAAGTAAGGGGGTGCCAGTTATAATTATCGATTGACGTGACGGCCCACATGATATTTGCGCAGGTTATCCCGGATGCGACATGGGGGTTCTGGGTGACGTAGGAAGGATCGTCGTAATTCACAAACTCATGGTTCCCGGTCTGCATATACACAGCCAAAGTAATAAAAACCAGCGCCATGCTAATCAAGAAAACAGTGCGCATCCTGCGGTTCCTCTTTGCCGTGAATGATACATCTTTACTCCCTTATCGAAGCCTCTACTGAATTGTGTAATTACTTCTTTCCCATAACCCGCGAAATAATCGAGCCAAGCCGGAGCTTCCAGACCATTAACACCGCTTCCCGGACAATTGATTTCGACATTTTCGAGGTGCCTGCGTGCCGATCAACAAAGATAATCGGAATTTCGGCAATTCGTAATCCTTTTTCCATGCAGCGATAATTCATCTCAATTTGGAACGAATAACCGTCAGATGTTACACGAGAGAGATCTATTGCCTCAATTGTTGAGCGGCGAAAACATTTAAAACCGCCAGTACAGTCTCGCAACTGCAAGCCGGTAATCCACCGTGCATACACACTGGCGAAATAACTCAGGATCAATCGTCTGATCGGCCAGTTGACGACACTGACGCCGTTGAGATAACGGGAACCGATAACCAGATCATTTTCCTTGATTGCCGATAAAAAAGACGGCAATGACTTGGGATCGTGAGAAAAATCGGCATCCATCTCAAACAGATAGTCCGCCCCCATTGCAAGCGCCGCTTTAAACCCCTCACGATACGCAGAACCCAAACCAAGTTTTCCGGTGCGGTGCAAGACATGAATCCGGTTATTTTGCGCAACCAGTTCATCAATAATAACACCGGTGCCATCCGGAGAATTATCATCGACAAAGAGTATCTGAAGGTCGGCATCCTGCTCAAGTACAGCACGTGATAAAGATGCAACATTATCTTTTTCGTTATAGGTTGGTATGACAACAAATGCTTTCAAAAATCAATCTCCGGTCAAAGCGCCCTCAGGCTGCAAAGGTTACAGGTCTTAGTCATCCAACAATCAAAGCCGCCGCTTGATATATATGCGGATTAAGCACGTTAAAGTCAAGATCAACTCGATAAAAAAATATCCGAAGCGTGCATTCCCTGATTCGAATATTCATTACATATCTCATTCGTCAATATGTTGTAAAAAGTTTCGGTTTCTGATGGCAACCCCGACAGTCTGCCAAAAACCGCGCCCCTCGGAGCGGAGAAGCAGATAAAAATAAACAAGGTTGAACCATATCTGAAACAAACCATTATCTCAGGAAAAAACGTCGGGTGAGGTCCTCCCAAAATTATCGGCACAGGGTATCACTTTTTAAGTTCTCCCGCAAACTTCTCAGCCCATGTGTGCATGCCCGTCATAACGGAGATGGCTATTAGGTCAGTGCATATTTTTCAATGGAGTCGAGAACGTCAGCCGCATTTCTGCCGATCAAGACTTCACAGTCGTGACCATGAGCCTTAAGTTCCGCAGACAGATACATAGTGCCCAGGCATTCAAACCAAAGATTCTGTATGAAAACAATTTTTGCCACGCAAGTGTCCTAAAGCTGTTGAGGTAAATCACATAATTCACATAGATCAAATAGGGGACCACGTATTCCAGGCAGAATTTGCGTAGAAGAGAAAATACGGAAAATCAGAAAAAATAAAAATCATAGTAACTAGCGAAAAAATGCCAAGCCGGGCTATACGCCCTCTGGCAAGCTGCATCAGGTAATAACACAAAAGCACGTATATTGGTCCAATAACAGGGAAAATATAGCGGCCTTGGAGAGCCAACCAAGTCAACCTATATTCAATATATGTTGTGTAATTGACTGCATACATCAGGAATAACCCGTAACAGAATGAAATAAAAGCCAGATGCGCCGGCATCCACCCTGATTCACGAGGTCGCCACCGAAGCATGAATGCAAAACCTGCCAGCAGGAGAAGAGACAAAAACAGATACATCTTGGGAAGGCCGCAAGGCATACCAAGATGTGCATATATGCCAAAGATACCCCTCATCATTCCACGCACCCAAATAGGTATATACTCGACTGGACCGATGGCCGGAGTCCCGGTCTTTAGCAGGTGTTCGTAATTCATTATAAGATCGACTGCATTGTCTCGATCTCCGGAATTAGTGATGTTGCCTGTCAATTGCAGCGCCTTCTCTTTTGAAACGTTTCCATCCTTATACATGGTGAATATCATATTTCGGGCCTGGGTGCGGTTCTGTAACACGATCTCGGGGGGGAATACGTTGGCCAGTTCCGGGGCCAGCGTCCCATAGCGAAGATAGTTACCTCCGTAGAGCTGGATGTTCAGCGCAAAGCCGAGGATGATTGCGAGCGACAGGCCCAGGCAGCTCTTCCACGAAGTACGAAACCAATCCTTCAATGCAGATGGTAGTTTGTACAATTTTTTGAACTCATGGATAAGGAGAAGAAGGTTTAATATCAGAATCAGAGGCAAAAAAGCAGATTTTGTAAGCCCACCTGCCAATTGACAAACGAAAGAAGCGGCCAACAGACTACCTGACCGCTCTTTAAAGAAAGCAAGCAGGAAATAAACCGCCATGGCCGCCAGCAGATTTGTCAGGTTGTCGTAAGACACGGCGGCAGAGAGAAACGAGAACATGATGGTGTTGGTCATGGCGACAATCAGAAGGAGCTGGACAAGTCTGTCATTCGTCAGCAGACGGAGAGTGCGCCAGGCAAAGAATACAGTACCAAAAGCAATCGGGATGTTGAAAATCCGCAGAAACCGCAGGTCTGAAATACCGGTAACGTTTAATAAGTAAACCTTGCCCATGAGCCAGTAGTAGAGCCAGGGAATATTTGTGACGAGTCCGTACTGGTAAGTTTCGGGAGAATTTTCAGGAATGAGCAAGACTTTCGAATAAATCTGGCTCATGCCAAAATGGGTCACTTCATCGGGTGGAATAAACGGAGCAATCGTGGTAGCAAAACACAATAGCCGCAAACCGAAATAGACCAGCAGAGACGTCACAATCCACTTGAAGTGACGGGCAGACGGGAATTTCTCTAGTTGAGATGTTTCAGAACAAGACGAATTAACTGTTGATTGCTGATCTTGCTCTGTCGGTTTACAAAACATCGATTACTCCCACTACCCCATCCGGAAATAACGTAACACTGCATGATGACGTACAATTCGTGATCTGCCCAGCCGACTTTACTTCATCTTCATCTTTTCTTCAATCGGAGAAAAAAACTCACACTTTGGCATTGAAGTTCACCCGCAGAATTTATGGGTGACTAAACTTACAGCCTAACTAACTGTCACTAGACTGTAGTAACTTCATGGCGAACAGAGTGCTTTGATAGGCATTGGTTGAATTCACAAACCTTAAATAAGAAGGGGGGAAATTTGAAAGGCAGATATTTTATTCTCCCTAATTCAAAATATTCGCTAACTACACAGGTCAGGTTATTAATATTAGTAAGATGATAGTCACCCTTACCAGCAAAACCCGCCAATAAACGTCCAATTTTATATACAATATTCTCTGTTGGTCCAGATATTATTAATCGACCGTTGCTTTTTAGCTTTTCAGAAAATATTTTCAAATATTCAACCAATTCATTATCATTGATGTGTTCAAGAACATCAGCTGCAATAATAATATCCAGAGATTCGTTAGATAGTTCTGAAAGATTATCTATAAAGCACACGTTCAAATGGAGCATATTGCTAAAAAGTTTCGCAAATTCAGGAAATATATCAATGGCAAAAACTTGATTACACTTGCTATCTAATTCTGGAAGAAAAACCCCTATTCCACATCCAAATTCCAAAACATTCATATCCTTCGAAAAACCGGACAAATAAGATATATATTCATACCTTCTCCACATGAGCCAACGTATCAATGGATTCCAGTGAAGATACGAAGGAATAGCCATCTCATCTCTATTATGATTAGAAATATTTGAGATATCCTTTGAAAGTAGCGCATTCAGTTCCTGAATAGATGTTTTTTTAATCAAGCATTCATCTCCTGAGCGGACATCAACCTGAAAACTGCATCTCAGCAAAACAGAAGCTGTTCGCAATCCTATATTCAAAAACTACAAACGTTTGTGCAGAGGAATTTTGGGTACATTTCCATAGTCAGCTGCCAGAAAAGATAAAAGTAACTGGATACCGACTAGTGTCGGCAAGGCCGCCAACATTACAGTACCACTAGTTGCAACAACTCCGGTGCGTATTGAATGAATCCATGCATTACTCCCAATAAACACACCTGCCAAAAAAGCAATGAGGCCGAGGATTAATTGCAGTGACACAGCACTAAAATCACGTAGAAAATAGTTGTAGAAGATTCTTTTAAGTGTGTTTCGTAAATGTTTAAAAGTAAACTCTGGAATGGATCGAAATATATTTAAGTTACTCTCTTCATCTGCATATTTTGCGGGAAAAGGAACATCCATCACCACTGCCCGGATAATATTGAGTCGAAAAAGCAAGTCTGATTCAAAGAAATAACGCCTATCGATCTTTTCTATTGTCAGACGTTCCACTATCTTGGAATGTATCGCAGTATATCCGTTGGTTGGATCAAAAATATCCCAATACCCTGTCGATAATTTTGTAATAAATGACAGAGCAGCATTTCCAAGCAACCGCGCTATGGGCATATTTTGTAACCCTTCTAAATAATAAAACCTATTCCCTTTTGTGTAGTCAGCAAGACCATTTATTATCGGCAAAATTATAATATTGATATAAGCAGGGTTCATTTGCCCATCACCATCAATCTTAACTATTATGTCTGCCCCAGCTTTTATCGCATACTGGTATCCAGTAATCGTTGCTCCACCAACTCCGCAATTACTCTCATGAAAAATAACATTTACGCGTGAATCAGGGCAAAGCTCTTTTACAAGTTTTCCGCTTCCATCAGGGCATCCGTCATCAACAACAAATATGGAAGAAACCTCTGGCCCTATGGCCGAAATTACACCAAGTATATGTCGTGAAACGCGATAAGCAGGTATCACAACTGATATGTGGATCGAATCATTCAAAGGGACAACCTTTGTTTTAAAGAAATTTTATAAATATTATTCGAATGTCCGCTTTTCAAACTTACCTCAATAGGGATTCATAGGGTCTTATCCCGTCGTAGTTTACGTCGGGAGGATAGAATTCATTGATATATTTTGAGCTAATAGCAAACGTACTAATGTCTTTGAATTCGTAGACGATATCGTTGTTGTTAATGTTTGGCAATTCAAGCGAGAATATTATATTTCCGTTGATTGAGCTATCTATTCTGCCAACAAAAACATATGTCATTGAATTACTAATCATTTGAAAAGGAATTGACTGTAAATTGTTCTGATTATTTTCAGGAAACCATGTTGCCTGAACTGGACATATTTGATGTAGTGGGATGCCGGTAAATTTTCCTGTGACAATGCGAAGAACTTGGATCATGTCTGGTTGTGAAACTATATTAGACTTAAAGATCAATGCTGATTTTAACTGTTTTTTTGAGATATTTACAGATAATATGCTGTTATCTTTGTTTAAATTGTAGGAAAGTTGTTGCGCATATATTATTTTATCAGCGTTGAGAAGTGATTTCTCCTTATCTAAATGGGTTGTCGCAACTGGGGCAATCCCCTTTGAAAGTGTGATGAAATTCTGATGTGAAAAATCACCGTTTTCTCTTCCGGTTATGGCAGGCCTTGAGAAAATCATCCCGCAAAGAATAAGAATGCTGATGACTATAAGTAGTCCTGAGGGGATATATTTATTCTCGATTAATCTAGTCATGGGCCGGTTTTCGATTGGCTTTAACAAGATAATATGTGCCAAAACAACCAATAAGCAAAATAGATAGCAGGGTGATGACAATGCCACTTATTATTGATGTTGGCTTATAGCGCATTGTCACAGTATGCACTCCACGGTCAATCTCAATAGCGCGAAAGGCGTAGTTTGCGCGTAGTATTTTCTGGTCATTACCGTCAACTGCCGCTTGCCAACCCGGATACCATGTGTCTGAAATTGCCAGGAGACTTGGTTGTTCAGTTTCGACCTTCAATGTTATTTTGTCAAAAGTTGCTTCTTTTATCTCGACGCGTGAAGGCGTTCTCATCAGTTTGGTAGGAGTATCGTAAACCAATCGCGGTTTTGTCGCGGTGCTAATGAAGAGTGTTTGTTTATGGTTAAAGGCATCGGATTCTACTGCAGACACTATCTTTTTTAAATTGTCTTCAAGAATGTAATGCGAGTAAAGACTGAAACGTGGGATGGCCGCGACATTGCGCATGAGAGCAATGTCGTTGTCCAAATAAACCGGTAAAAGGGAGGGATTGTATTGGGCACGAGCCATATAATCCTCCTGGGATTGATCGATACCAAGAAGTGCCACTGAATTTACATCAAGCCATTTTGAGTTAATTACATTGACCGTACCGGTATGAGGTGTGGCATCAGTCTTCCATTTTCTGGCAATGGCATTTATTAATTCATTTTGCCATTTTATTTGAAGAACACTCCAGGTTGAATCCATCATTAAACCTTCGAAAGCAAAATTATATGATGGAATAAACGCGCCGATATATTTCAGGCGGTATAGTGGATTGGCAAATGAAGACAAAAATTTAGTGCGGCAATTTAAAGGATGGACTAATGATGGGGGTTGAAAGGCTAGAAAGTTGTTCGCAAAGTGAAGGCTATCTGCCAGGGATAAAATGATTAAAACAAGCGGAAGACATTGCTGGAATAATTGTTTTTTCCCCAAGAGTAGGATCATTGTTCCTACTGACAAAAGGATAATTAATGGAGTTAAAAAATAATAATAATTATAGGCAATCGGAGATTGCTGGGGGATCACGAAAAGAAGTATGACAACAATTCCTGTTAAAAAGGCCAAGCTCAACAACAGAATGTTTCGCTGGAATATTCGGGTTCGAGTAAGGAAATATTCAAAGCCGCCTCCTGCCAGAAGTGCCCCAGAAAATGTTACGATAAAATATAGGCGGTTCGTGTTGATTTGATTGAGCAACGGCAAGGCGCGAATAATTCCAATAAGGGGAAAGTCAAAACAGAGAAGAAATCCGAAAATGAAACAGATAGCATATGACCGAAATTGTCCGGCAATTTTGCCATAACGTACCAGCATGAGAATGCAAAACAGCAGGGGGAGCACCCCGAAATAGCAGGCAGTTTCTGCAAAGTTTCCACCGAATGGGTGATAGTAAATCGTGTCAGTAGGCAAGACCTGACCAGTTGCCGGGCTGCCGA
>JANXZX010000209.1 GCA_025355325.1 Geobacteraceae bacterium | reverse complement strand
TACAGTTTGCCAGCAATGCTCAGTGGGCTTATGGTATCCCCTGTCTTGTGGGTTTGTAATGCCATGATAGTCAATCAGCCCAAAGGGTATGCTCAAATGGGCATATTCCAGGCAGTAGACTCATTTCGCCTCATAATTATTGTGATAGCAACTACTATTAATTCCCCACTACTTTCAATGCTTGCATCTTCAACTTCTAATAAGACGATTAGCGAGAGGTTTGCACGTGTGAACATTTTATCATCATGGGTGATTGGGTTTGTACCTGCTATAGTTCTCGTGAGTATTCCAGAGATCGGTTTGTTGATATACGGAAAGGATTTTGGAGTTCCAGAATTTAAAAAGGCCTTTATTCTCGTTATATTTACCGCCTGCATTGTGACCTATAAACATGGGTTTTCTAGAGTTCTAGCGGTACAAAATATGATGTGGTGGGGTATGCTTAGCAATTTTACTTGGGGAGTTTCAATGGTTGTCTTTACTTGGTTTCTACTGCCATATGGAGCACTTGGATTCGCTCTTGCGTGGTCAATTTCATATACTCTGAATACGCTTGCTTTTATTCCGCTTTACACTCGTACCAAACTTGTTCCAAAAGGTACTTTAATTTCAATTGAAGCCTTTTATATTTGGTTAATCCTTATTCTTTGTATGACAGTGAGTTTTTTTGATTTCAATTTATTAACTAGACTAATTCTGGTCCCGGTCTTCCTTTCAAGTGCAAGCTATTTCTTTTGGCAGTTGCTTAAGTATGATGTTTCACAAAAGTTATCTCTTAAAAGCTAATTGGCATATAAGGCACTTTATGTTTTTCTTTTTTCATGATCGAAAGATGAAGAAAAGGATAGAAAAAACCGTCGCATCATGTGCTACTGGTTCTAAGGTGTTTTTGAATGACGTATTATTAGCTGTAGCTACTTGTGTATTACTACTTTTGTTTGCATTGTTTGCCGCAAACCATGGTGACATTCTTGTGTCTGGAAAGGGGGATGATGGTTACTTTTGGCGAGCCGTATTTTCATCGGAAATTACAGGACTAGAATCTCTGTATCCCAATATAGCTTTATTACGCTTCTTGTATTATCTAGGATTTGATTTTATTTCGTTGTGTATTACGAATATTTCGTTGCAAGTAATTTTGCTACTGTTATTGTTGAAGTGTCTACAAATCAAATGTATTCCTAATCAATACTCTCACTTATGGATATTTTTATGGATATCAACAACCTTTGAAGTGTTGTATTCAACTGTATTTTTAATGAGAGATATTTATATAATACTTCTTGTTGTACTGGTAAGTAGTATATCTAAATTTAATTGGATGAAAATTACTGCACTCGGTGCTCTTACACTATTGCGACCATTTGCATTATTAATAATTATTCTATTTGCTCCAATAAAGAAAATAATTTTAGTTATGCTAGCTATTATAATAATCTACATGTCGGGATTGGCTGATTTGGCCTTAAAAAGTTTATTAATGCCAAATGCCATTTTTAGTGGAGAGCGATTCAAAATTGAAGATGTTATTTCTGCGAGAAATGAACGAAATTTAGAAGGGCAAAATAAAATGAAAGGAAGTTTGTTGGCATTGCCCATATTTGCTCCAGCGCTCATGATCGCACGACCATTAGTGCCAACTCAAGGTGAAAATGAGTATCTAGCTCACAATGGCTTGACCGATGTTATTGAGTTTAGAAGTAATGATGATCCATACATTATGTGGCAGAATATGATAATTCCTATCAACTGCATCTATCTTTCGTTCTTGGTTGTTTCATTATTTCGTGGGTTAATTAGTAATACTGGAAACCAGCGTAGAAATGTATTAATTTACTTAGTCGGCACAATTGTTATATCAATTGTGTCTGGGCAGGGTCGGCATCACCTAATGATAAACTGGTTAGAACCTGTGATTATTGCACACTCACTAATTAAGGAAGACCTTATGAAAGTTGTTATAGTATCTGTAGTTCCATTTGTAATATCACTATATTTTGCAATCCAACTATTAGTATTATGATACTCTTAACTGATCAGCTCGCGTATGACAACACTGCTACAATAAATAAAATACTGGAATTATACCATACTGACTTACTCCTTTTTAAAGATGTTCGTTCATTTAGTGGTTTAATTCGTTCGTTATTCTCTGGGCTTAAATTACGTCATCAAAAGGATGTGATATTTTGTGCGATCGGCCAACCGGAAATCAACTTGCTGACATCGGTTTGTCTTTTTTTACTTGGAAAGAAAGTAGCATTGTATCTCCCTGAGTTGTATGACAATAGATGGTTAGCGCGTCTGATTTTAAAATATGGGAAGCTTTTGTCGCCCATCGTAATTTTGCCTAGCAGAGAACGTGAAAAAATATTTTGTGCTAAATATTTTATTCCTAAAAAAACTATCATACTCACAAATGACGCATATCAAGATACATATAAGCACGCTTGCGAAATAAGGGAGGGTATTGTCTATACCGGTGTGATATTTCCTTCAAGACCACTTGATAGAGCAATTCAACTTGCAAGAAAAACATATCCTGAAAGCAACATTGACCTGTATGGTAAGGGTGATATGGAGTATATTGAGCATTTGTGTAGAACATACAAATGCAGATATATGGGACAGTATATGATGAGGGATGAGGTTTCGATTATTTCAAAATATAAGTTCGGCATCATTTCATACCCCATGGATAGCTTAAATAACGCATTTTGTGCACCAAACAAAGTCATTAGTTACGAAATGGCTGGAGCCAAAATTATTTGTGACAGCCCAAACAATTTAAGGTTAAGTTTAAAGATTAAAGGTCTGTTGGGGTAAACAGTGATTAATTTTGATGATTACGGTTTAAATGAAGAGGCTAATGAGTTAATTATTAAACTCGCTCCTAAAATACCTCATTGTTCTATTTCCATACTAGCAAATAGAGTCCGAAAAGAAGAGATTAATGCGCTAGAAGATGTTTTCCTCGGGGTAGTTAACTTGCACGTAGATTTGGTTGAGGGGCCTTTTTTGCTGAGCCAGCATAAACCGAATTCTGTGGAAAATATCAGTGCTGAAATATTAGCTCAATTGAAAAGAATTATCGATCACGGCCTTTCTCCTAGATTAATTGATTTTCATCAAAATGCCCATAAAAAAATAAATGTGATGCGGGCATTGTCTAATATATCTCAAAATATTAAACAGTACCAACTGCGTCCACTGATACAATCTCGTTTAATGCGTAGAGATCATTTTATTATCTACAAGAATATTGGCGCGCTTATAGCTCAAAACATTTTGAAAAATTCGGTTTCCTTTGCTGAAGGGGTCGTAATGTCCGGGTTAGATAGTTTCCCACATGATCGGTGGCCTGAGTTGTTTGAATACATTACGAACAATAATTATATAATTCCATGTCATCCACATCTTTATCAAAGTGAAAAATTATTTTGTGAGTATATCTCACAAAACAATATTAACTGAATAAATATAATATATGATCTGATTTCTACCTATTGTGATGAAATGCGGTGCATACCTATCGGATATATTATTTTTAGCTATCATACTATTCATCATAGATTTGTAGTAGACTGTATTATTAGAATATTCGGTATGAAGTTATTATATTATCTCTATTAAACGTATGTGGAATTTAAGTATATCAATATATGATTTAGGTATTTGAATAATAGTAAAATAAATAGCTGTTTTAAATATGCGAGGAGTTATTATGCAAGAACTAATAAAAATTGATGTACATGATGGTTCAACCAAGGAAACTCTTAAGCAATTGAGGATAGCCGGGGAGTTTTACGGAGAGATGGGAAAGAGGTATGAGATAACAGGTGGTATAGAAGTGGAGGAAATAGAATTCCTTTCAGCAATCACAAGCCGACCAAATTTAAATGTTCTAGATATTGGGGTTGGTAAAGGGGTGAGTACGGTATTATTTGCAAGTTTAGGAAATGTAGACATGGTGGTTGGAGTAGATCCATATCAATCCACTGAACACCAAAATTCCATGACTGAGCTATGTAGAATATTAAAAATTCCATTGTCTAAAGTTGTAGTAGTTGAAAAGAAATCTATAGAGGCAAAGCCGAGTTTAGATAGTATTGGAAAGAAATATGATTTTGTGCTTATTGATGGTTATCACAGTTTCGATAGCACATTAGTTGATTTCTTGGTTGGCCATGAATTCCTAAACGATGGTGGTTTTGTTGCATTTCATGACTGTTTTTATAGACAAAAACAGAAAGTACTGAATTTCGTATTGAAGAATAGAGATTATGAGTTAGTTAAATTACATCCAAAATGTCGGCGGCCATTATTACTTCGTTCAGCACGTTTTATATGGCACTGTCTCAAATATAAAACAAGTCCTATCATAGCTATTAAATATTTAAATCCACTAAAAACTGATTCGAGTCTTGTTGTTTTTAAAAAAATATCAGGGAAAGAGCCCTTCTATTGGGAGTTCTGTGGGTTGTGAAATATTATATGTCTTATCTGTCTTATGTGCATTCATTGTGAAACAAATAAAATAATATGTTTTTACCTGTTGTGTAAATATTTCTGTCCGTCCTTTGATTGTGTTATTTGGAAAGCCAAAAGTAATTGTTATTTTAATATTATGGGGCCTTATATATGACTCTTGGTGTAATTGTTGAATGTAATAATGGTTCAAACTACGGTGATGACCTGCTTTTTTTGTCAGGTATACGTTTGCTTAACTTGTATTATAGGAATATTGATGTTAGATACTATGTTAAATACCAGAGACTGATTGAGTTAGCACAAGAAGCAAGGTTGTTGATAGAATCTATTCCTCCTATTGAAATAATTACTCAGCTTGAACAAACTTCTTTGAATTGGGAGGACTATGTAGTCGTTCATGTAGGTGGGACAATTTTTACTGATTGTTTTCTGTTAAAATCTTTAATATCCTATTATATAAAAGATAATTTAACTCATAAATGCAGCATACATCCTGATGTATATTTATCTTTAGGAGTTGCCCGATACCCTTATCGCAAGGGCTTTGTGCGCAAAAGTCTGAATGCCGCTAAAATGATTGCTGTGCGTGATTATTCATCTTACATTGCAGTTTCTGAGTTGGTTAAAAGATATGACGCATTTGTTATTCCTGACTCAGTCTTTTCTTTTCCTTTTCAAATATTATTAAATGAGATGGCAAATTATCACTATTCATATGAACAGTTAAATATTGTCCGTCACTGGCCATACAAAACAATTATAAGAAATGACCGTATTTATCGCACTGAGGAGAATGGGTGTTACAATATTGGATTTTGTAGTTCAGACAAAGATATTGATAATATGATCGCTGTTTATGACGGATCATTTAATAGTATGATAAAAATTACAAAACTATTGTCATCATCAAAATATATCGTGTCAGAACGATATCATGGGGTTGTTGCAGCAATGACTTTAGGAGTACCCGTTTTAGGTCATTGTATTGATTCAAAGCTAAGAAACTTAGCATTAGATTGTGATGCAGAAAAATTATGTAATAAGTATTACTTGTTCTCCCCCCAGTGTTCGTCATATCGCGAAAAGGTTGAAGAAATGTATATTAATTACTTTGAGTTGGCTGGTTTATGATACCCTTGCCGCTTGTCCATTAACTTCAGTGTATTTGACATATTGCTTTTTTAGCCCGTAAAAAGATGGATAACAGTTACGGTAATTATTAATTGCTAATAAGTATTTTATTTGACTAATAAATTATATCGGAAAGTTTTATGACCCTTGAAAAAGTACCTACTACGATTTTAATTATGACTCAAAATGAAGAAGATAATATAAAATATGCCTTAGATAGCGTCGTTAACGACTTCGATCAGGTTATTGTTACTGACTCTTACAGCACAGACAAGACTATGGATATATGCCGGGAATATCCTGGTTTAGAAATTTACCAGCATGAGTTTTTGAGCTGGGCAGATCAACGGAACTGGATGTTGAACAACTGTTCCATACGCAACGATATTATCTTGTTTTTGGATGCAGACGAATATTTAATATTTCCATTTATCGAAGAGCTTAGGCAAATATTAAATTCAAAAGAAAAATTTGACTCAATATATATATCAATTAAATATATTTTTCTTGGCTCGCACCTGAAATATGCTTACGGACATCCGAAGATAAAAAGAATTTTCAATAAGAGAGGATTGCTTTTTACCGGCGAAGGTGCCCGTGAGTACGCAAATAAGGAAGGGATCGCTCTCTCCATGAAGACACCGTTTATTCATTGTGACAGGAAGCCAATATCGTACTGGATAGAAAAACATAACAAGAATGCTGATCGTGAGACGATTATTTTTTTACAAAAGGGGGAAATTGATTTTTCATACACTTATACCCTACCTTGGAGATTGAAAACAAAAATTTGGATAAGAAATAACTTCTGGAACCGGTTACCACTTATGGTGCGTCCGGGCTTTTATTTTATCTACAGGTATATTTTCCAACTTGGCATTCTTGATAAACGAGCTGGTCTTATTTATTGCTATCTCCATGCGTTCTGGTATCAGAGCCTTATTGATATTAAAATTTTAGAGAAGAGAACTCAGGAGAAATAGATGAAACTGATAGTTAAACTTATTAAGGAACTACAAAGAATTTGTAAAGGGTTCGGTATACTTTTTTGTGTTAAATACGTTGGTTACATATTTTTGAATATTAACACAGTTCTGAGGAAAAAAAGCCTTGGGATCGTTGACACTAAAATTCATGGTAACGTCCATGTGAAGGCTCTAGGCAATAATTTTGAATTGCTAGATGATATGATGCCGACTATTCGCGAGGTATTACTCAAGAACTGTTATGGTTATGATACTGATATACATTATTTAACCACGATTGATCTTGGTGCTAATAGAGGTGTTTTTTCGGTCATTGCTGCAAAATGTTCAGATAGGGTTATTTCGGTCGAGTGTAACAAGTCAGAATTTTCAGCAAAGTACCAGTCAGTAATGGCAATGAATTCTGTTAATAATACGCACCTAGTAAATAAATTTGCAGCGAGTTACGCTGACGAGACGCATGTAAATCTCAACCAGATTGTCAAAGACTTTAATTTGACAGAAATTAGTTATTTGAAGGTTGATATTGAAGGAGCTGAGAGCGATTTGTTTAGCGCTAACCTGGAGTGGCTAACAATCACAAAGGAAATATCCATGGAGGTACACCCTTGCTTCAATGTGGATACTCAAAAGATATATGATACTTTAGATAAGTCTGGATTTAAATTACGCTGTTATGATTTGGACGTACGTCAGATTTCTGATTTTACTGGGGTCAGCATGGGATATCTAAGGGCATCCAGATGAAACAGACTAAATATTTGTTTGTAACGACCCACTTCGAGCCGGATTTTCATTATGGTGGAGTTGTGGAAAGCAGTATTCGCCTCTACAAGTATCTCTCTCAATCTGCTGATATTAAACTGTCTACTGTTAGTAAATCTCCGGAACGTGTGCAGCGAATTATCGGTGAAAAAGGGAAATGTTATAAATCAATTTTCTTTCATGGTTTTGCTGTTTCCTTCAACGCGGTACTTGGAATATTCAAAGATGTTCGGGAAGCGGATGTATTGCTCATAAACGGGATATTTACTTTTCCTGTAACGATAGCCCAGCTTTATGCAGTGTTATTATGCAAGCCGTTCATTGTTGCAACACGAGGCGGCCTTGAACCGTGGCGCGTTGCCCACAAAAAATGGAAAAAATTCTTCTATATTAAGCTAATAACGTTACCGCTTATGCGTCGGGCACAGTTTATTCATGTAACTTCTGATATGGAAGAACAAGCAATCCGTGCTTTGGGATTTAACAATGTCATCAATGTGACGAACGGCATCGACTTGGAGATGTACAATGATCTCCCTGATAAATATTCATATGATGGTTTTCGTGACAAAAGATTTATATTTCTTTTTATGTCAAGAACAGACAAGGAAAAAGGGTTGGACATTCTTTTTGAGGCTTACCGTATGCTAAGTGTTAAATATCCTGAAAGGGCTTTTTTACTCTTAATTGTGGGGCCGGATCATCAAGGGTATCTTAAGCGTTTCAATTTAGATTATGAGAAAGAAAATATTATCTATATAAATGGAGTTTACGGAAATGACAAGATCAAGCTCATTAGAAGGGCTGATGTGGTCGTCCTACCATCCTACAGTGAAAACTTCGGCAATATTATTGCGGAATCACTTGCATGTGAAAGGCCTGTCATAACTACTACTGGAACTCCTTGGAATGAGATTGAACAAATAGGATGCGGATTTTACATTAAACCGGACCGCCAACCACTATTTTCCGCTATGGAGCAAGCCTACCTCTTGGGGATTGATAAACTGGAGCAGATGGGTCAATTAGGTAGAACCTACATAAGTGAAAATTTTAGTTGGAAAAACAAGGCAAGGGTACTGTTTAGTTATTTAGAAAAATTATCTTGAGAATTTGAAGTGGTGACTGTGCGTAATCGATCTGGCAAAATATTCGTAGTTACTGAGTTATATTATCCCGAGGAAACATCAACAGGATATTTTCTTACAAAAATTGCTGAAGGACTCGCGGCTAAATTTTCTGTGAACGTACTGTGTGTTCAGCCTACATACTCTTCACGAGGTGTTAAGGCTGCAAAATATGAACACCTAAAAGGTGTTGATATACACCGCTGCACTGCAACTGCATTTAATAAGGATATAATCTTTTTCCGCCTTATAAACATGTTAACGATCAGTTTTTCTATATTCTTTCAGTTGCTATTTCGAATGTCATCAATAGATCGTGTCCTTGTTGTTACCAATCCGCCCATACTTCCATACCTGATCGCTTTTGCATGTCTATTAAAACGAGCTCGCTACTTCCTCTTGGTTCATGATGTTTACCCTGAAGTTCTAGTTGCTGCTGGTATAACCTCCCCAGGCAGCGTGACGGTAAAGATTGGTAGCTGGTTGTCCAACAAACTTTACAGATCTAGTTACCGGATTATTGTGCTGGGGCGTGACATGCGACAATTAGTTCAGAAAAAAATAGCCTTTCAAAATTCAGATAAAATAGTAATAATTCCTAACTGGTCCGATATTGATGATATTTACCCTTTGCCGAGAGCTACAAGTTCCATTCTATCAATGCTGAATCTAACTAGCAAATGGGTAATAACTTATGCAGGCAATATGGGGCGAACTCACGGGTTAGAAAATTTCATCAATGCTGTGCAAAAAATTAATGAGTTGGATACCGATATACATTTTATTATATCTGGTACAGGTGCGAAGCGATCATGGCTTGAGGCAGCTGTCAAAAAAGAAGAGTTATCAAATGTTACTTTGTTGCCGAGTCAACCGCGAGCTGAGCTGAATAATTTATTAAACGCATGTGATGTTGCTATAATATCATTTATACCAGGCATGGCTGGCGTATCAGTGCCGAGCCGAATGTATAATATATTGGCTGCCGGAAAACCTATCATTGCTATTGCTGACATAACTTCAGAGTTATCTCTTGTTATTAATGAGGAAGGGATCGGGTGGGTTGTTCCGCCTGATCAGCCTGATTTGCTTGCTAAAACAATTTTAACAGCATGGAAAGAAAGAACAAGCCTTGTAAAAATGGGAAAAAATGCAAGATCTGCTGCTGAAAGTAAATATACACTTGATGCTATAATTGCTAAGTATTTGGCAGTTTTTACAGAAAATTCCAGTGGGCTATTAATAAATTCTTCAAATTAGGGTCATTAACTTTGAAAATATTCTTGATAACAGGGGCTAATGGATTCATCGGCAAACATTTATGTTTGCGTTTGTCTGATGAGGCAAAGCTTAGAGGTACTATATTAAGTGATGAATCTGCTTCATCACTTTTAAAGAATTGTGAACCTGTTTCCATTCTACCTATCAGTGAGAATACAGATTGGAATGACGCACTCATAAATGTAGATACGGTTATTCATCTTGCAGCTCGTGTTCATGTGATGCGAGAAACGTCCACAGATCCGTTGTTTGAATTTCGCAAAGTGAACCTTTATGGCACAGTACACTTGGCTCGACAGGCTGCTCAGGCAGGAGTGAGGCGATTCGTTTTTATGAGTACTATTGGAGTGAATGGTGATAATTCCGGATATAAATCCTACATGCCTTCTGATCATCCAAAGCCTCACAATCCTTATTCAGTCTCTAAATATGAGGCTGAACTTGCTCTTCAAAAAATTTCACTGGAGACGGGGTTAGAGGTTGTAATCATTCGTGCTCCTCTCGTTTACGGAGTTGGCAATCCAGGGAACTTTCTCTCTCTTCTCCGAATTATCTCAAAGGGTATCCCACTTCCCCTTGCTTCTATAACAAACAGTCGTAGTTTAATCTATGTCGGCAATCTGGTCGATGCCATGGCTCTCTGTGCTGTTCATCCAATTGCTGCTGGAAAAACCTATTTGGTTAGTGATGGTGAGGATGTTTCAACTCCGGAGTTGATACATCGGACAGCTAAAGCACTTGGGGTAAACGTGCGGCTTTTCCCGATGCCAATTTCTCTCATGCGCGCTGCTGGCAAGATTACTGGTAAGAATGGGGCGGTGAATCAACTTACTGGATCATTGTCAGTGGACAGTTCAAGAATCAGGCAAGAATTGGGGTGGATTCCACCCTTTACAATGAACGAGGGGTTACAAAAAACGGCAGAGTGGTTCAAGAAGAGATAGGATTCAATTATGTTTTCTCAATCAGTGTTGAGGAGTCAATTTGAAACGTTCATTTGATTTAATTTGTTCATTTATGGCGTTTTTTTATCTCGCAATTCCAATGCTAATCACTGCAATTGCAGTCAGAGTCACATCACCTGGCCCAATACTTTATTGGTCAGACCGTGTTGGCAAAAATAACGTGATATTTAAAATGCCCAAATTTCGTACTATGCGAACAGACACTCCTGCAGTTGCTACACATCTGCTTGATGATCCGGATCGCTGGTTGACCCCAATTGGTAAGTTCCTCCGTAAATCTAGTCTTGATGAACTCCCCCAGTTATTTAGTATTCTTATGGGTGATATGAGTATCGTAGGACCACGCCCAGCCCTGTTCAATCAAGACGATCTGGTAGACTTAAGAACTACAAAGGGAGTTCATTTGTTGACTCCCGGGCTTACCGGTTGGGCACAGATTAATGGGCGCGACGAACTAGCAATACCGGTAAAGGTTGAGTTTGATGAGTGGTATCTGGCTCATCGTTCTTTTTGGCTTGATTTGAAAATCATTGTTCTTACTTTTATCAAAGTGGCAAGAAAAGAAGGAATAACGCATTAAAGGTTTTCTGGATGCTGGTAAATCAACTTATTGTAGCGATTAGCTTCTGCAACCTATTTTTATATTGTGATTTATCCTTGCAAATCAGGTAATAATACTCCATTATTGCATACATGATATCACGTCTACTCTACCCAAAACTATCAGAGGCACTTGCCAACTCTCCTGCGGTAGCTCTGCTTGGACCTCGTCAGGTTGGTAAGACCACTCTTGCTCTTGAAATTGGCCAAACAGTCAATGCCCTCTATCTCGATCTTGAATCTCAGCAGGATCTTGCCAAACTGGCTCAGCCGGAATTCTATCTTGAAGATCACCAGGATAGACTGGTTATTATCGATGAGGTGCATCGCCTCCCAGGATTATTCCCGGTACTGAGAGGCCTCATTGATAAAGGGCGCCGTGCCGGCCTGCGAACCGGACGTTACCTGTTATTAGGATCTGCGTCACTTGACCTCCTCAAACAGTCCGGCGAAACATTGGCGGGACGCATTGCATACTTTGAACTGGCTCCTTTTAATATATTGGAAACGGTAAAGTTCCCATCCGAAAATCTTTGGGTAGTGGGAGGTTTTCCGGAAAGCCTGCTTGCGCCTGATTCACGACAGAGTTTGCGCTGGAGACAGGATTTTATCCGTACCTATCTTGAAAGAGACATCCCACAGTTTGGCCCAAGAATAGCTGCTGAAACATTACGTCGTTTTTGGGTTATGCTGGCCCACAATCAAGGCGGAATCCTGAATTCGGCCCAATTTTCTCGTAGCCTTGGTGTTGATGTGAAAACAGTCAACGCATACCTTGATCTCCTTGTTGACCTGATGCTGGTGCGGCGTCTCTCTCCCTGGCATGCCAACGTTGGAAAGCGTTTGGTGAAGTCACCAAAGGTGTATGTGCGTGATAGTGGACTTGTTCATGCCTTGCTTGCTATTCAGGATAAGGAAAGCCTGCTTGCTCACCCCGTAGTCGGGCAAAGCTGGGAGTGCTTTGTGATTGAAAACCTGCTTTCAGCCGGAATGGGGCTGGTTCAGGGCTTTTTCTACCGTACCGGTGGCGGTGCCGAAATTGATTTGTTATTGTTATGGCCGGATGGCACTTTGTGGGCAGTGGAGGTTAAACGCAGTCTCAGTCCGAAGATTGAGCGCGGTTTTTACGCAGCCTGTGATGATCTTAATCCAGCAAAAAAGTTTATAGTGTATCCCGGTGTTGAACGCTACCGAATTGCAACTGATATTGAGGTTGTACCTCTTGCTGAGTTGGCTGAACAAGTTGCCATGGCGACGAGGCGGTGACCGATTATTCAACTGCAATATTTTTTTCAATCAGTGTTGAGGAGTCAATTTGAAACGTTTCTTCCATTTGGTTATGGACTTATTTATTTGCAACAGAGGCAATTCAATTGTAGTATGTCCCGCCATTGAAATTACTAAAAGATCGCCGGGGTGAATTCTGATGTTCAGCAAGAAACGCCTGATAGTATTTCTATGTGATACTCTGCTTATCTGCCTGGCACTCTGCTTGGCATTCCTGCTTCGCTTCGACTTTACTTTTCCGTCTCAACAACTTGATTTATTTTGGGAATGCCTGCTGGTTGTTTTGATTGTAAAGCCGCTGGTTTTTGTAGTGACCGGCTTTTATAACAGTCTCTGGCGTTATGCGTCAGTTCAGGATGCTATCGAAATTTTCAAAGGTGTGACGCTATCCTCCTTTTTGGCTGTATCTGCGGTTTTTTTCTTGCATCAATTTAAACCAATTCCCCGATCTATTTTTGTTCTTGACTGGTTTCTGCTCTTTGCTTTGTTGGCGGCCAGTCGTCTTTTGTGGCGCGTGTGGCGAGAAACATATCTTGTCGGTAAAAGTTGCGAAGGGCCGCGGACGCTGATTGTCGGCGCTGGTGAAGCGGGCAGTTTGTTGCTGAAGGAGATAAGGCGACAGCCACATGCCTCATATAACGTGTGTGGTTTTATCGATGATGACCCTGAAAAAAAGGGAATGAAGCTGCATGGCGTTCCTGTTCTTGGAGGAGCAAAACAACTTAAATCGCTGATTATAGCCAACGAAGTCGAAGATGTGATTATCGCCATGCCGTCGGCCGATGGAAAGACCATCAGAGGTATCATGGATTCCTGTAAAAATGCCAACGTAACCTTCAAAACGCTTCCCGGTATAGGTGAATTGATTGATGGTTCTCTGACTATATCCCAGATCAAAAATGTAGAGATAGAAGATTTGCTCGGCAGGGAACCGGTAACCCTGGATCGTGAACTGATTGGCGGCTATCTAACCGGCAGGCGTGTACTGGTTACAGGAGCTGGCGGGAGCATCGGTAGCGAGATATGTCGTCAGGTAGCCCTGTTCCGTCCCGATAAGCTGATTCTGCTGGATCAGGCCGAAACTCCCCTCTATGAGATAGAAAAAGAACTGATTTCCCGTTTTCCTGACGTACGAATGTTGGCACTGGTGGCTGATGTGCGGGACCGTGACAAGATCATGTTGGTCTTTGAGGAATTCGCCCCTGAAGTTGTGTTTCATGCTGCAGCCTACAAGCATGTGCCGATGATGGAGTATAACCCGACTCAGGCCGTTTTGAACAATGTCTTTGGGTCGCGCAACATTGCTGATGCTGCTCACCAGTTTAAAGTACATAATCTGGTTATGATTTCCACCGATAAGGCTGTCAATCCGACCAACGTGATGGGGGCAACAAAAAGAGCGGCGGAAATATACATCCAGGCACTTTCACGAATCAGCAGTACTAAATTCACTACTGTTCGTTTTGGCAATGTACTGGGGAGCAACGGCAGTGTCATTCCGTTGTTCAAAGATCAAATTGCTAAGGGTGGGCCTGTGACGGTGACCGATAAGCGGGTTATCCGCTATTTCATGACTATCCCCGAGGCGACACAGCTTGTGCTTCAGGCCGGGTCTATGGGGAGTGGAAGCGAAATTCTGGTGTTGGACATGGGGGATCCGGTTCGGATCATAGATCTGGCTGAAGAGTTGATCCGCCTGTCAGGTTTGACCCCCTATGAAGATATTGATATTGTTGTGACCGGTTTGCGGCCTGGCGAAAAACTGTTTGAAGAACTGCTGATTGATGGTGAAGGGATTCTTCCAACTACCCATAACAAGATTAAAGTGCTGGCACCTGTTCATATCGATCTGCAACCGGTCAGGGATGAGCTTGAAATATTATTTGAGTCCGCCCGTTCAAACTTGGTTCATGATCTGATGGAATCTCTGAAGCGCCTTGTCCCTGAGTTCAAACCTACCTACAGCTTTGTCGGTGAGGCACCGCTGACATTTCAACGCGTGCGCCCCGATCTGTTTCCACTCGTGACGGCTACAGCAACAAAAGTTATTCCCATCAGGAAGTAGCATGACGCGAATAATTATTTTTATCACCGGCATTATTCTGCTTTTCTCTACATCCTCGTGGTCTCTATCTTCCGCCAATATTCCGCTGGACAGCCCGATTTACTCCTATCTGGATAAATTGTCAGGTTTTGGTTTGATTTCAACTGATATCACCGGAATCAAGCCGTTCAGTAAGGGAGAAGCGGCCCGGATGCTGTTGGAGGCGGAAAACAACCTTAAATCCGGGAGATCTGAACAAGCTGGATTTGCTTCAGCGCTTCTTGTTCGAATTCGTGCGTTAATTCCCCGTGAGATTGCCCAACGGGAAAATCCGGGAACCAAACCTCCGTATTTCGATTTCAATCCGGTTTCATCACTGCGGCTTCGTTCCGTTTGGCTCGATGGTGTGCCCCGCGATTATCACCGTTTGGTGCACGACCCGGGGAACGATGGTGTCTTCGGTATCGGTTCGGGATTGCGGCCTGAAAATCCGCCTACGAGTGCGGTTATGCAGCGTGGTCGCGAAGGGACGCCACTGTCTGAGAACAACAACGGCGTTGTGTATGGGAACGGCAGCACAGGTGAAATCCGCTGGGCGTCGGAGTGGTATCTTGGTGATCGAGTCGTCGCCTTACTGGAACCATATGTCTTGGCGACCGGTGACAATACCCAGCTTCGCCTTAACCGGGGATATCTGAAGCTCGGTGGAGGGGCACTTGAACTGGAAGTGGGCAAGGATGAAAATTGGCTTGGCTTGGGGTGTCGTGGCAATATCACACTAACTAATAATGCCGAAAATTTTACTCAGGTCAAGATATCAAGCCCTGAGCCGGTCAACGTGCCATACATTGGTGCCCTGAAGTATGCCCTTATTGCCTCACGTTTTGAAAAAACGGTCGTTGATGATGTCGAACGGCAACCCTGGTTTTATGCAGTCAAGCTGTCGGCTAAACCACATGAAAATTTGGAAGTCGGCTTTAATCTGGGGCGCCAGGTGGGCGGTCCTGGAGTAAATAACAGTTTGGGTGATACCCTGCGTGGCATGATAGGGGGCACAAGTGCTGATAACTCCAACGGCTTGGCAGGTATTGAAGCTCGTTATCGTATCCCATGGTTACGTAATTCGGAACTATATGGTGAATTTTCAGGTGAGGATACAGCCCTGTTCTGGCCGATAGTCGAGAGTTACGTGGCCGGATTATATATACCGCGCCTTACTGATGACGGCAGAAACGATTTCCGTTTTGAATTTTTCCAGGGAAATCAGATTCTCTACACGCACGGCACTTTTCCGGGAGGATATATTTATAAGGATATGCCGATTGGCCACTCTCAGGGAGGAGCTACGCAAGATTTCTTTTTTCGACTGTGCCATTGGTTTACCGTGCGTAATAATCTGGCGCTGGAATATATCTATACCAACCGGGGGATGGTAAGCCGTGTTGCCGGTCAGGCAATCGAGAGAAAGAATGCCGGCCGGATTATCTGGTCACTGCCGGTTCATGGTGATTTTGATGCCCAGGCCAGCTATGGTATTGAGCGGATCAATAACATGAATCTGGTTGCCGGGGAAATACAGACGAATCAGTTGGTTCGATTTGAGCTACGTTATCGATATTGAACGATTCACTATGAATGTTTGTAGTGATGAAGCATTTTATGGAGACCTTTTTGCGACGTGTTTGAGATAAACTAGTTTCATATATTGACCATCCATAATTTCCTGACATATACTGCCTTGTTTAAAATTTCCCTCAGTTTCTGATTATGTGGTGCCAATAGGAGTCTTTCCATGTTTCAAAAAATTGTTGCCCAAGTGCTTCTCGTTGTATTGACGGCCTGTTTTGCCATTGCCGCATCTGATCAGGACAGTAACCTGCGCAGTTGGCAGGGGAGTTCCAGCCAGCCGAATAATTCTTCTCAATCCTTTGGCTCTACTCAGCCGTACAGTCGAATTCAGTCTCCTTCATTGTCAGGCAGTGATGACGACCTGTTAATGAAGATGCAGGATGAAACCCAGCAGAAGCTTCTACAGGAGGGAGATGGAGTTTTGGGGAGCGATGGTCAACCGCTGACTTCGGATCAGAAAGGGTTGGATCTGCTGAAAAAAAACGACCGGAAAAAACCTTTGGTGACAGTATTTGCCGAGCCGGGTGACGGATTGGTGAAACTTTCCTGGAAAGTGCTGAACCTGCCACCACGCAGTGAAGATCAGCCGCTTCGCTTTGTTATCCGCTATGGGATTGAATCTGAAAAACTGATAAAGAGCATTCAGGTGGGCAAGTCGCAGGAATATGTTTTGCGCGATCTGAAGAATAATCAGCCGTATTACCTTCAGGTTGTTGCAATGGATCGTGAACAGCAGACACTGTATAAGTCTGAAGAGCTGAAGATAATAACCCTTCCTTTTGATTCATTGGGTTCCCGAATTGAAAAGTCGTTCTCCCGCAAGCCCCAGACATTTCTGGACAAGACGGAACCGGAAGTTCTGCTGCGCGAATTGAAACAGTTCGGCTATGATTTTTTCCGTAACAGCGCTCAGTTGTCGCAGGCTGTGGACAGCCTTCCCTCCAGTGATGACTATCTGGTCGGGCCTGGCGATGTTGTCAAGCTGTCGATAGTCGGCGGGGCGGTCAACAGTCAGATGGAACTGACAGTGGACCGTAACGGCGAACTGATGATTCCCAAGGTGGGCAGCGTTAAGGTATGGGGGCTTGCGTTTGCCAAGGCCAAAGAGTCTATCAATAAGGCCATCGGTCGTTTCTATCGTAATTACGAGATGAACCTCTCTCTGGGGCGGCTCAGAACCATTCAAGTGTATGTGGTAGGTGAAGTTGAAGCGCCGGGCAGCTATCCGGTTAACTCCATGTCTACGGTGATTAATGCTCTGGCAGCAGCCGGTGGTCCTTCCCATAACGGCTCTCTGCGTGCCATTCGAGTGACTCGGGGGAGCCAGACGCTCGATACGGTTGATTTGTATGATATCCTTCTGACCGGTGATCGGAGCAAGGATCTGCGCCTCCAGAATGGTGACACGATTTTTGTACCGGTAATCGGGCCGGTAGTTGCGGTGGCTGGTGAAGTGCGGCGCCCGGCCATATATGAACTGAAAGATAAAACTTCGCTTGCCCGGATGCTTCAGATGGCCGGCGGAGTGGCAGCAAGCGGTTACACCGGTCGGATACAGTTGGAGCGTCTGACCGCCAACCAGACCCGTATGGTACAAGACGTCACTGCTTCATCCGACAAGCTGGAGGAGGCTCTGGCCTCGGTACAACTACAGGATAGAGATATGGTCAAGGTGTTCCAGGTTCAGGCTGCAACCCGGCAGGTGATCAGTTTGAAGGGTAATGCCGTACATGTCGGCGAATATCAGTTCAAGCCCGGTATGCGGCTGCGTGACTTGATTCCTTCTACCAAAGAGTTGCTGCCGGAGAGTTATCTGGAGTCGGTTGAAATTGCCCGCATCACCCCGCCAGACTATCGTCGTGAACTGGTGACGGTTAATCTTCGCAATGCCATGGCCGGTAATGAGGTTGACAATATCCTCTTGCAGGAGCAGGACACGATCAAGGTGTTTTCCCGCTGGGAGATGGAGGAAAAACCCAAAGTAGCCGTGAACGGTGCGGTAGTAAATCCGGGTGTGTACGAGTATCAGGTTGGCATGTCGGTGCGTGATCTGGTGACAGCTGGAGGAAGTCCCAAGCGCAATGCTTTTTTTGAAGAGGCCGAACTTTCACGAATAACCATCAGCGGTGACAAGGCTGAATCGAAACGGATTCCTCTTAATTTGTCCAGGGCCCTGGCTGGCGACCCGCAGCATAACCTGCTGTTACAAGCCGATGATGTGCTGATCGTGCGGAGTGTTGCTGACTGGATTGATGCAACCGATAAATTTGTAAAGTTGAAAGGTGAGGTGCGTTTTCCCGGTGTCTATACCGTAGCACGGGGGGAAAAGCTGTCTTCGGTGATTGAACGGGCTGGCGGTTACACCGACAAGGCGTATCTGTTCGGGGCCAAGTTTACCCGGCGTACCGTGAAGGAACAGCAGCAAAAGCGGATGGATGAAATCCTTGCCCGTACTGAGAAGGACATCATGCAGAAGCAGGCTTCCATTACTTCATTGGCATCCTCCAAGGAAGAGCTTGAGGCGACCAAGTCCGCCCTTGATGGACTTTTGCGCAGCCTTGAACAGATGCGTAAGGTAAAAGCCGAAGGCCGGGTTGTAGTACGTTTGTCTCCGGTCACTGAGCTGAAAAAAAGCGATTATGACCTGGAAATGGAGGGAGGCGACGAAGTCGACATTCCCCAACGTCCAGGGGTGGTGCATGTAATGGGTCAGGTTTACAATCAGACATCATTCGTCTATTTGCAGCAGGAAGGTGATGTAGGGGGATATCTGAACAAGGCTGGCGGACCAACACGGGAAGCGGAAGCAAGCGAAATATATATCATCAGGGCTGACGGTTCGGTGTTCAGTCGCCAACAATCCTCCTTTGGCATCCATTGGAGCGATGACAGCAAAAGCTGGTCCTTTGGCAGCTTTATGTCATCCCGGCTGATGCCGGGCGATACCCTGGTTGTGCCACAGAAGATCGAGCGCATCGCCTGGATGCGGGATATTAAAGATATAACTCAGATTTTGGCAAATATTGCCCTTTCCGCCGGTACTATTTGGATCGGCTTGAAATAGGAGGGATGATGGACGAAGTGCAGAAATCAGGTAATAATTTGTCACAACAACCGGATGAAGAAGAGATCAACCTCCTGGAGCTATTGCAGGTGATCGTCCGGCGCCGCAATGTGATAATTAAAGTAACCGTCGTTGCTACAGTACTGGCCGTTGTACTATCTCTCTGCATGCAAAATGTCTATACAGCAACGGCACGTTTGCTGCCGCCACAGAAAGATGGTGGTGGAGGTGCCGCTGCGGCCCTGTTAGGGCAATTGGGCGGACTGGGTGGCATGGTTGGCGGGTTGGGTGGCTCTGCTGACCTTTATATGGGAATTCTGAAAAGCCGATCAGTTGCAGACTCAGTGATTAAACGGCTGGATCTAGCGACAGAACTGAAATCAAAAAATCCGGATGCGCTTCGTGTTACGCTGGCAGGTATGGTCAAATTCCAGGCTGGCAAAGATGGCATAATCACGATCAGTGCTGACAACAAAGATCCTCGCCGTGCCGCCGAGATGGCCAACACATTTATTGAAGAGCTGCAAAAGAAGAGTTTGCAGCTGAACCTTACCAAGGCCAGTACGGAGCGGAGTTTCATAGAAAAACGTCTGGTTATTGTGAAACAGGATCTGAAGACTGCCGAAGACGCAATGAAAAACTTTCAGGTCAAATACAAGACTATCAAGGCAGATTCCCAGGCCGCTGTCGCAATTGAAGGAATTGCCCGGGTGAAGGCGGAACTGGTGACCAAAGAAGTACAGCTGGCCGCCATGCGCAACTCCATGACCGATGAAGCGCCGGAAGTGAGGACTTTGCTGGCGGGCATATCCCAACTGCGAGGTCAGTTAAATTCCATGAGCGGAGCGGGGGACCGTAACAGCGTAATTCCCGGTGTCGGTAATGCCCCTGGAATCGGTGTGGAATATATACGTCTCCTGAGGGATTTGAAAGTTCAGGAGGCAACGTTTGAGCAGTTGACCAAGCAGTTTGAACTGGCAAAGATCAACGAGGCCCGTGATTCATCATCTTTGCAGGTGCTGGATGAAGCAGTTGCACCAAGCAGGAAGAGTAAGCCTAAACGTTCACTCATTGTTGTGCTGTCCACTGTAACGGCCTTCTTCTGTTCAATATTCCTGGTTTTTATTCAGGAATACCTCTCCAAGATGTCTGCCGAGGATGCTGCCATTATTCAGGAGATGAAGAGTTCGCTGGGCGGGACGTTGCGGCGCTTTCTCTTCTGGAAAAAAGCTGGAAATTGATGACTTTTGCCTCTGAGCATTTACATTTCTGTATTAATGACTGCCGGTGGAGCCGAATCCGCCGGTTCCCCGGTCAGTTTCCTTGCTGAATTCCGCAACAACGCTCAAATCCGCCTGCAGCACCGGTACGAACATCATCTGGCAGATCCGCTCTCCCGGTTCGATGGTGTAGGGGGCCGCACCGCGATTAACAATGCCGATGCCGATCTCTCCCTGATAATCAGAGTCGATAACACCTACGGTATTGGCCAGCACAATGCCATGCTTGATGCCGAGGCCGGAGCGTGGTACCAGCAGCGCCACCAGGCCGGGGTCGTGGATGCTGATGGCGATGCCGCTTGGAATCAGGACGGTTTCGCCCGGTTGAACTGTTCGGGGATTTTCCAGGCACGCTCTCAGGTCCAGTGCGGCAGCGCCATCAGTTGCATATGACGGCAGCGGTATTGTTGAACCGATCAGCGGATTCATGATTTTGGTTTCAATTTTAGGCCGGTTCATGTAGATTTCCCTGTCTTTGAGTGGAATTTTTCCGGCTCACTTTAGCAGAACAGACCTACGATTCACAAGGAGCGATTTACATGAAACAACGCGTTGTCAGCGGCATGAGACCAACCGGCAAACTTCATATTGGGCATTATCACGGCGTATTGGAAAACTGGGTCAAAATGCAGGATTCATTTGACTGTTTCTTTTTTGTTGCTGACTGGCATTCATTGACGACAGAATATGCCGATACTTCCGCTATTTCCCAGAACATCCGCGAAATGGTGCTGGATTGGGTCGCCTTCGGCCTTGATCCGCAACAATGCGTTATTTTCCGTCAAAGCCTGGTGCCGCACCATTCCGAATTGAACCTGATCCTGTCGATGGTGACCCCGGTATCTTGGCTGGAACGCTGCCCAACTTACAAGGAAATGCAAGACAATCTTGAGACCAAGGATCTTTCCACATTCGGTTTTCTCGGCTACCCGGTACTAATGGCCGCGGACATCATTTTGTACAAGGCACTTCGGGTTCCGGTCGGTCAGGATCAGTTGCCTCATCTGGAAATCACCCGTGAAATTGCCCGCCGCTTTAACCATCTCTATGGAGAGGTCTTTCCGGAACCTGAAGCGCTGCTGACGGAAACGCCGAAACTGCCCGGCCTTGATGGCCGCAAGATGAGCAAGTCATACAATAACTCGATATATCTCTCCGACAGTGCTGAAGAAACCAGCAAGAAAATTATGGGCATGATGACCGATCCAGCCAGGGTGCGTCGCAACGATCCGGGCGATCCGGATATCTGTGTGGCTTTCAACCTGCACCGTCTGTACGTTCCGCAGGAGAAGCAGGAGGAGATAATCCCGGCGTGCCGTAACGCTTCAATCGGCTGTGTTGATTGCAAGAAAATACTGGTTGGCTGCATGAACGAGCGTCTCGCTCCGTTCCGGGCCAAACGAGAAGAGTTGGCTGCTAACCCCGGTTTTGTCGACGAATTGTTGCAAGAGGGGAGCCGGAGGGCGTCTCTGATTTCGGACGCCGTAATGACTGAGGTTCGCACGGCCCTGAAATTCTAATATGACAGCCGAGGCACACCATCATCGCGAGGAACACCTGCCGCTGCTGGACGGTTTTCACGAGCAGTACAGCGTTCACCTCGACAAATTTGATGGTCCGATGGACCTGTTGCTGCATCTGATCAAGAAAAACGAGTTGGACATCTGCGACATCTCGATTGCGGTCATTACCCGTCAATATCTTGAATTCATCAAATTGATGAAGGAACTGAACCTGGAAGTTGCGGGTGATTTTCTGGTTATGGCGGCAACGCTGCTGCAGATCAAGTCACGGCAGTTGCTTCCCCGGGACGATCAGGAAGAGCCGGAAGAAGAAGAGGCTGATCCACGCGCCGAACTCGTCCGGCGGCTGCTTGAATATCAACAGTATAAAGAAGCCGGGATGGTTATTGGGGCCAGGGCATTGCTGGGCCGGGAGGTTTTTGCCCGGACAGAATCGGAACCGATACTGAAAGCTGCGCAAAACGTTGAAGGCCCCCTGGAAGTGAGCCTGTTCGAGCTGGTGGATGCTTTTCGGGTGCTGTTGCAGCGCATTCCGGTCGAAAGCTTCCATGATGTCGCGCCGGGTGATTCGCTCAGCATCGCCGATTGTATCAATGAAATTCTCTCTCTGCTTCAGGAACAGGATACGGTTCAGTTTGATGAACTCGTTCGGGACGAATTGACCCGTGAGCGGGTGATTGTCACCTTTCTGGCGATTCTGGAACTCTGCCGACTCAAGCTGATCCGCATATTCCAGGGGAGCGAATTTGGCCAGATCTGGTTTGTTCCGGCGGTGGCCAAAGATTCTGCCGAGGTTGATCTTCCATGAATTCCGAATTACCTTCGATCATAGAAAGCCTTATATTTACCGCCGAATCGGCGCTCCCGGTTGATCGCCTCTGCGAGCTGCTGGGTGAATTCGAACGGGACCAGATCAAATTGGCCCTGGCTGAACTGGTGGCTCATTACCAGGAGCGGGCAGGGGGCTTTGATCTGGTTGAGGTGGCCGGAGGCTGGCAGTTCAGAACCCGTCCCGTTTTCCATGGTTACATCACCCGTCATATTAAAACCAGAATGTCCAAGTTTTCCCAATCCGCCCTCGAAACTCTTGCCATCATCGCTTACCGTCAGCCGATTACCCGTGCTGAGGTAGAGCACCTGCGCGGCGTTGATTGCGGCGGTGTGCTCAAGACGCTGCTGGAAAAACACCTGGTGCGGATTCTCGGCAAAAAGGATATTCCGGGTCGGCCGCTCATTTACGGGACATCCAAAGAATTCCTTGAAGTTTTTGGGCTTAAAGACCTGAAATCTCTTCCGACACTTAAAGAAATTCAGGCGTTGGATGCCGTGCCGCAGTACGAACGTCAGGAGGAGTTACAGCTTGAACCGGACAAGGTGATTCAGGTCGAGAACCAATTGCCGCTTGAATAGCGACAGGGAGGTCAGCCATGCAGCGACAGCCAGCCGTAGCTGGTCAATTCTATCCGGGCGGCGAGCATGCCCTTCGCACCGCCCTGTCTCAGCTGATTCCGGCTCACTCATCACCGCAGCCGGTGAAAGGTGTCATTTCGCCCCATGCCGGATACGTCTATTCCGGAGCAATCGCCGGTAAACTGTTTTCCCGTATCACCATTCCGGACACCGTCCTGATCATCGGGCCGAACCATCACGGCAGAGGTGCCCCCGCTGCGCTGTACCCCGATGGAGAATGGCAGACTCCGCTCGGCACGGTAGCCATTAATTCCGGTCTGAATGCCCTGTTACTCAAGCATTCCACGTACCTCCAACCGGACAGCGTCGCACATCAGCACGAGCACTCCCTTGAAGTCCAGCTCCCGTTTATTCAGTATCTGCATCCGGAGGTGACTATTTCGGCTCTCTGTCTCGGTCACGGTGATTATGCCCCGATGCGTGACATTGGCCACAGCATTGCTGCAGCCATTCTGGAGTATGGCGGGGAGGTGCTGATCGTCGCCAGTTCCGATATGACCCATTACGAATCGGCCGAGGCTGCCCGTCTGAAGGATGAAATGGCGCTTGAACGGGCGCTTGCGCTGGATGGCAAAGGCCTTCTGGACGTGTGCAATCGAAACAGGATTACGATGTGCGGAGTCGTACCTGCGACGGTAATGATCGAAGCCGCTCTTCAGATGGGGGCGAGTAAGGCGGAGTTGGTGGCATACGGTACCAGCGGAGATGTTACCGGAGATACTGCCCAGGTGGTTGGGTACGCGGCGGTGATAGTAAGTTGATAAATGTTCAGGCATCCAACATGTTTTCCGTACTGAAACTCTTCCTTATTCCGGTCGGTGGAGGAATCCCTGCCGGCGTTATGTTTGCTCACGCCAAAGGTCTGGCCTGGCCCATTACCACAGGGCTCTATCTGGTTTCAGATGTGATACTGGCCCTTGCCTTTGAACCGATCCTTCGTCTTCTCGCTCTGTTGATGGGGAAAGTTCCTTTTTTAGCCCGTTTCAGCGCGGTTTTAAAAGCGGCAACAGCCCGCAGCGTGGCTCATTTCGGCGGTACCGGTGCAGGCCCTCTTGCGCTCGTCATGATTGCCTTTGGTGTGGATCCGATGACCGGGCGCGCCACTGCGCTGGCTGCGGGCCACGGCTTCCTTGCCGGCTGGACCATTGCCATCGTTGGCGATATGCTTTATTTTGCCGTAATCGCGCTTACGACGTTACAGCTGAACTCGTATTTTCGAGACCCAAACACCACCATGCTGATTGTTCTCGGCTCAATGTTCATCGTGCCAATGCTGGTACGCTATTTTCGATCCACACAAATCATACCGAACGAAAAAGGATAATCACGATGGGATTTTTCAACAAAATATTCGGAACGAATGAAACAGCCGTCATGACGGCAGCTGAACTCCTGGCAGCTGATATTGTCAAGACTCTGTCGATGCACCTGCGCGGTGAAATGGAACCGGCACTGAGCGGCTATCTCAAAATTGCGGAAGAATACCCGGACGACAATCTTGCCCCGTTTTTCATCTCGTCCATCACGGCCGGTAATGGGAACGTTGCTGAAGCAGCGGAAAGTCTTCGCTCGCTAAGTCGGCGCATGTCATTGCAGGGGGAGGTTATTTCAAAAGCAATAACACTGAATCTGGTTGCTCTGATGGACAATGATTCCGTTCTCACCCTTCCTGCTGTTGCCGAGATTATAGTGTCTTTTGGAGACCTTCTTAATAAAGAAAGATTTGTTCAGGAAAATGCTGTCTGTTTTGAAATTGCCGCAGGGCTTGTCCCGGCCAATGCTCATGTACTCCATAAGCTGGGGGATACGCTTCATGACCTTGGAGCCTATGACTACGCAGAATCCGTGCTGCTGGAAGCGCTTAATTGTGCGCCGAACCACTGGGGAGCGCTCTATACGTACGCCGTGCTGCTTCAGGATCTTGGACGTTTCGCAGATGCAATTACCTATTATGAAAGAGCCGTCAAGCTGGATCCGTACCATGTAAAGTGTCTCAATAACTACGGCGCCGCACTTATGAACACAGACAAGCTTGAAGAAGCTCTTGCTCAATGCCTGGTAGCCGCAGAACTGGACCCCGGCTTTCCGTTGGTTAAGATAAATCTCGGTAATATTTACCTGCAGCAGCAGAAATATGAAGCCGCTCGCACATGCTTTGAAGAAGCCATCTTGCTGGATAAAAGTCTTGCACTCGCATATCTTGGACTCGCTTCGGTTGAACAAATAACGGGTGGTGACTCAGAGCGAATTCGAGAGTTATGCCTCAAAGTCATTGAACTCAACCCCTCCATTCCTAAGGAAGCATTGGAACATCTGAAAATCGCCGTTTATTAAAACCCGGGTGACGTTGCGGCTTGGGAAATACTTTCAGCAGTGAAAGAGGAACAGCCGCTTTGATGACGGATTGACAGTACTAACTATGAAAATTTTCGACACTGCGATTGTCTTTCATTAAGTAGAATGTTACTCTGCACGGGTTTACGACTCCTTCAAGGCTGGTTGCATATATGGGTTATAAAAATCTGCAGGAGTGTGTGGTTGATCTTCAGCGCCGGGGCATGCTGCTGCGTATTGATGCACCGCTTGATCCCCACCTGGAAATCGGTGCGGTGCAGCGGCGAGTGTACCAGGCGGGTGGTCCGGCTCTGTTGTTTACCAATGCGACAGGCTGCCGGTTCCCGCTGCTGGGCAATCTGTTCGGCACGCTGGAGCGGACCCGCTTTATCTTTCGGGATACGCTGGATGATATCCGCCGGCTTGTCGATCTCAAGATAAACCCGTTTTCACTTCTGAAAAATCCGCTCGATATCATAATGGCACCGGTTGCGGCGTATCACCTGTTGCCGACGGTTACCGCACATGCTCCGGTACTGGAGTGCAGGACGACTCTCTCCGCCCTGCCGCAGCTCGTATCATGG
The DNA here is from genome assembly GCA_025355325.1 of Geobacteraceae bacterium. GTDB lineage: Bacteria > Desulfobacterota > Desulfuromonadia > Geobacterales > Pseudopelobacteraceae > JACRCG01. Next base: position 118,135 of record JANXZX010000209.1, on the reverse strand, counting down.
CCCCGAGATGGCGGGGCGTTTCTAACGCTGCCGCAGGTGTATAGCGAAAGTCCGGACAAGCCCGGTTTTGCCAGGTCCAACCTCGGCATGTACCGAATCCAGATTTCCGGTAATAATTATCAGCCAGACAAACAGGCCGGTCTACATTACCAGATTCATCGCGGAATCGGCGCTCACCATGCCGAGGCGATTGAGCGGGGCGATGTGCTCCGGGTCAACATTTTTCTGGGCGGGGCACCCGCAATGACTGTAGCGGCGGTCATGCCGCTGCCGGAAGGGATGCCGGAACTTTCCTTTGCCGGTCTGCTGGCCGGACATCGCATACCGATGACCAGGATTCCGGGACAACTGCCGGTCTCCGCCGAAGCCGATTTTTGTATCAGCGGCGTGGTCCATCCCGCTAAAACCCTGCCGGAAGGGCCGTTTGGCGATCATCTCGGCTACTACAGCCTTACCCACGAATTCCCCTATATCGAAGTTGATGCCGTCTATCACCGCCGGGATGCGATTCTGCCGTTTACGACCGTTGGCCGGCCTCCGCAGGAAGACACCAGCTTCGGCGCCTTCATTCATGAACTTACCGGCCCGCTGATTCCGACCGTCGTCGCAGGAGTCAAGGAAGTGCATGCCGTTGATGCTGCCGGTGTCCATCCTCTCTTGCTGGCAATCGCCAACGAGCGTTATGTCCCTTATTCAGCCGTCCGCCAACCGCAGGAGCTGCTGACGGTTGCCAATGCCATTCTCGGACAGGGGCAGCTTTCCCTGGCCAAATATCTGCTGATTGCAGCTCATGAAGACGCACCTGCATTGCACACCCACGACATTGCCGCGTTTCTCGGGCATATTCTGGAGCGCGCCGACTGGCGCACCAATCTGCATTTTCAGACAGCGACGACGGTGGACACTCTCGACTACAGCGGCTCCGGGCTCAACGAAGGCTCAAAAGTCGTCATCGCTGCTGCCGGTCCGGTACTTCGCACGCTGGCAACAGAGCCTCCCGCCGGTCTCGAATTGCCGTCCGGCTTTGGTCCCGTTGATGTGTGTCTGCCCGGAATCCTCGCAATTCAGGGGCCGCCATCGACACAGGCGAGGGGAGAGGGAGATCCGCAGATTGACGAGTTCTGCCGTTATTATCAGGAACGAAATGTTTTTGACGGTTTCCCGTTGATTGTTATCTGCGACGACAGCCGGTTTGCGGCAGCAACGCTGAACAACTTCCTGTGGGTGACCTTCACCCGCTCTAACCCGGCGGTCGATGTGTATGGAATCCGTCCCGTAACCCGCGGCAGGCACTGGGGATGCAGCGGCCCACTGGTAATCGATGCCCGTATCAAGCCGTTTCACGCCCCGCCTCTGGTGGACGATCCGGCGGTCGAACGTAAAATCGACGCGCTGGCGGCTCCCGGAGCCCCGCTCCACGGAATATTCTAAGATGCCGACTTCTTCGATTGTCACCAGCGCCCTCACCAAATCATATGGATCTTTGACCGCCCTTGACTCGTTTGATCTGGAGGTTGATCAGGGCTCCATCTTCGGTCTGCTTGGTCCGAACGGCGCCGGGAAAACCACCCTGATCCGCATTTTAACGACGCTCATGCGTCAAAGTTCCGGTACAGCTTCAATCGAGGGGCTGGATACCCTCCGTTCCGGTCGCGAAATCCGCTGTATGATCGGCGTGGTTTCCCAGGAAAACAGCCTTGATCGTTATCTGACGGCCCGAGAAAACCTGGAACTGCACGCCCGTTTGCATGGCATGAACAAGAAACTGTACAAAGGGCGAATAGACGATCTGCTTGAACTGATGGGGCTGTCGGGGCGGCAGAAAGATTTTCCTGACACCTTCTCCGGCGGTATGCAGCGCCGTCTGGTGATCGCCCGCGCACTCGTGCACCAGCCGAAGGTACTGTTCCTTGACGAACCGACTACCGGTCTCGATCCGCAATCACGCAGGGCGGTATGGGAATATGTCCGTTCACTGGCCGGCAGTATGACGATCTTTCTGACCACGCATTATCTGGAAGAAGCGGAGCAACTTTGTGACCGGATCGCCATCATGGACCATGGCCGGATGATTGCGATAGGCAGTACCCAGGAGTTGAAGGATCGCTTAAGCGGAGCCACCGTGTACGAAATCGAATTTACCGGGGACGGTGCCGATCGCTATGCTACGCTGCTTGGATCGATGTCATGTGTTAACAATATCGCTCAGATAGGAAATAAAGTTGCAGTGACGCTTGAATGTTGGGAATGCCTTTCAGAAATTGTCACTGCCCTGGACGGGGCACCGGTTCGACGTATTTCTCTTCAGGAGAGAACGCTTGAAGATGTCTTTATTTCTTTAACCGGCGAGAAGGTGAGAGAATGATACTGCAGGGGACTCTGGCCATCTGGCAGCGCGACATGCTGATACTGCGCCGCAGCATTATTTCGGAACTGGTGGCGGTGGTCGCTTATCCGCTGACCATCTACCTGGCATTCGGCATCGGCATGCAGAGTTATATCGGTCTGGTGGATGGTGCACCCTACAGTCTGTTCATCGCTCCGGGGTTGATTACCATGACCGCAGTCAGCGCCGCCTATAACGAGAGCGTCTGGAGTCTCTGGTTTCATCGCCGGGTTCAATTTACCATCGAATCGTACCGTGTGACCCCGATCTCGGTATCTGAAATTGTCATAGCCAAGATTCTTACCGGCTTTACCCACGGCATTATCAAGGGGTGTGCCGTCGGGTTGGTCATTTTTGCGATCACCCCGTTTCGCTTTCCGCTGGAACATCTTTTTTACTATCTGCTGTTTTTGATTCCCGGATCAGCTCTGTTCTCCTGTGCCGGTATTATCAGCGGCACGGTTATGGATAAACCGGAAACCATTGGCAAAGTTGAGGCGGTGCTGGTCATGCCTCTGATATTCATGTCCGGCCTGTTTTTTCCGCTTTCTTCCTATCCGCCGTCGGTCATTTCCTGGGTGCGGGCGCTGCCGACCACCGCACTCTTTGAAGGAGCCCGCCGGATTCTGGTGGCCGGGGAAATGCAGCCGATATCGGCGCTACAGGTATCGGTTTCAGCTGCACTTGCATTTATCGCCGCTGTTGCTATTTTTCGGAAAAAGATGGCAGAATAGCGGCTTCGAAAATGAACATTTAATTGCGATGGATTTTTTTATTTATCAACACATCAGGAGCGAATGAATGGCAAAGGTAACTGATAATCAGAATGAAACGGCCAAACCATCGCCGGAGGCATCTGTTGGCGGCGAAGAGGTCTCCCCGAAAGAACCATCAGCCCCTGATACCCCGGCTGTTGCCGAAGAGAATCGTGCTACAGAAATTGTCCCGGACATGATCGAAACAGACCGTACGGAAGAGGTCCCGGCGCTGCTAGGCATGTTGAGCGACACTCATAGCGAAGAAGAATCGGAAAAAGAGATGGTAGCGGATGTTCCTGAAGAAGCTGTAAACGAAACGCAAGAAACAGCAGTCGAAGAGGAAGCGGAACCAGTAGCGGAACAAACAGCGGAACCAACAGCGGAACCAGTAGCGGAACCGGAGGTTGAGGAAACTGAAATTTATAGTGATCCTCCACCGGTTTTCGAATCGCTGGAGACGTTACTGGAGGGAGCTGATGTCGCGGAAGATGTAAAAAACATTCTGAAATATTTGTACCATTCGCTGGCAGAAACTAACGCTATTTCAGAAAAAGTTGATTCGGTTACCAAAAATACGGTCGATCTGGCAAAAATGATGAACGCCCTGTCGCTCCAGTATGAATCGCAGGCAACCGGTATGGCGGCACATATTTCAGATGTCAGGGTCGAGATGGCGGCGAATATGTCAGATGTCAGGGCAGAGATGGCTGCAAACATGTCAGACGTTAAGGCGGAGATGGCAGCAAACACCGCAGACGTCAAGACCGAAATAGCTGCCAACACGTCCGACGTCAAGTTCAGGAACGTACTTTCTAAATCATTTCTGGCCATTTCCTCTGCAGTTGTTCTGTTATTGGCTGTTTTTCAGATTTATACATTTACGGTTCTGGTCAAAACCGAGAAGTCTCAGAATATATCCGGCCCGGCGGTGCTTGAAAAAATCAGTAACCTGAATAAAAATATGGGTGAATATAACAAAAATATCACGAAGGTTTTGGAGAATACGGCTCAGCAGGAACATGCCAAGGCGAATCCGGCAGCAGCGGAGCCAAAAGCGCCTGAAGCCCCGGCAGCCGGTGTGGTAACCCCCGTACCGGTCGTGCCGGTGAATGTGAAATTAAGCAAGCTGAGAAACGGACTGTCGGAGAAGAAGCTGTACCGGAAGGAAACCGGTGACTGGTTTGTTTATAACAAGAAGAATGATGAACTCATATCGGATCTTGAAGTTATCGAATCGCTGAATCAGGCATACAAAAAGCTCGGCCGACCAGTTTCACCAAAGGTTCCGCTTCCTCCCCACAAGGCGCTGTGTCTTCTGAAGCCTGATGGAAAGGGCGGGACACTGGCTGTCATGACAAATGATTTTCTGCCGTAGGAATATCATTCAATAATCATCTATCTTTCCACAGTACGAACCTTGAAAAATCTCCCTTTTATTTTGTTACCGCTCAGGCAGGCAAGGGCCTGAGCGGCACTTGAACGTGCAATCGCGACAAAGGTGTGGGCATCAAAAGTGTCGATCTTGCCAACCTCGCTCCCCGCAATCCCCCCTTCACCGGTCAAGGCACCGAGAATATCACCGGGCCTCAGTTTGTTTTTCCGGCCGCCGTCGATGCAGACGGTAATCATGGCAGGCGCCGATGGGCGGTGCGCAGCAGCAGTTAATGCAGACAGGTCACTGCGGGTGATAGTGCTGCCGAGGCCGCTTTCAATCGCCTGTACCCTTCGGGATTCCCGGGCAGTCACCAGACTTAAAGCCAGCCCCTGTTCTCCGGCACGTCCGGTGCGACCGATACGGTGGGTATAATTCTCCGGGTTGCGGGGCAGTTCGTAGTTGATAACCGCTGCCAGTTCTTTGATGTCGAGACCGCGCGCGGCCACATCGGTAGCCACCAGCACCGAAGTGCTCTTGTTGGCGAAACGCACCAGCACCTGATCGCGCTCCCGCTGTTCCAGATCGCCGTGGATGGCTAACGCTGCATAACCTTTCTCCGTCAGAGCGGCGGCAACCTCCTGACACTCCACTTTGGTGTTGCAGAACACCAGCGTCGATTCCGGGCGATAATGCCCGAGAAGACGCGCCACTGACGCCGTCCGCTCGTCCGGATCCACTTCGTAAAAAACCTGTTCGATAACGTTTTCATCATGAATTTCATCAACGCTCACTTCAATCGGGTCGTGCTGAAGCGTCGCGCTCAATTCTGTGATTTCGGCAGGGTAGGTGGCCGAGAAGAGCAGGGTCTGTTTTTTGTCCGGAGTGGCAGCGATGAGGGCGCTGATTTCTTCCTGAAAACCCATGTCAAGCATGCGATCAGCTTCATCTAGGACCAGTGTCTGCAGCGCAGTGAGATCAAGCCTGCCCCGGCGAAGATGGTCGAGGAGACGGCCGGGTGTGCCGACCACCACATGCGCGCCATGTTCCAGTGAGCCGAGCTGGGGCCCAAAAGGGACACCACCGCACAGCGTCAATATCCTGATATTATCGGTAAAGCGGGCCAGACGCCGCAGTTCTTTGCTGACCTGATCGGCCAGTTCGCGGGTAGGGCAGAGCACCAGAGCCTGTACGCGCAAGGAGTTCACATCCAGGCGGGTCAGCAGCCCGATCCCAAAAGCAGCGGTCTTGCCGCTTCCGGTCTTCGCCTTGGCGATAACATCCTTTCCGGCGAGAATCAGCGGCAACGTGTGGGCCTGGATGGGCGTCATTTCGGCATAGCCGAGCGAAGCGAGGTTTTTGAGCATGGGCGGTTTTACGTGGAGCGTGGAAAATGCTGTTGAGGTCATGAGATACTCTCTTGTTATTGACGATTATTTTATTTTTTAACTTTCAGATTGTGATTTTGAGGCCAGTATTATTGTCATCTCTTCCGAGGAGCACACCGGTATCCGGGATTTTTTGTAATCCTTTTGATTGCGGGTAATAATCGCTTCGGCCCCGACATGGCAGGCGGCTTCGTGGTTACTTATCATGGATGTCCCCGGAACTCCTGATACCATGCTTATTTGCTTTCTCTGTGAAAAAAACAAGAGTCGTGAGTCAACTCTTTTTTCGGAAGTTGAGCTACGACTCTGTTTTCAACCGGTTGAAAATATGTTGAATTACGAAGCTACAAACGGATCGAGTGTTTTTACTGCGGTTCCCTTGAAATCCTTGATATTTCTTGTCACAAGAATCAAGTCATGATGAACGGCTGACGCTGCTATTATTGCATCAGGAAGTTTTATTTTTTTAGTTCGACGGATTTCTACAGACAACTCCATCACAGAGGAAGAAATTTCGATCAGCCTTAATTCCTGTAGAAATGCCCGGACTATTTGTTCTTCATCAGTGCTAAATGGGTACGAGAGTGTTTCCATCCAGGTAATTGACGATATTGCCAGTTTTCCCCGATGGGTACGTAAAAACGAGACGGCGGCTTGTTCACCTTCAAGGTAGTAAATGATTATGTTTGTGTCTATCAGATACACTACCGCCCATCCCATTCTTTCCGCATTTTTTTCTGAAAAGTAACTCCGTCAATTGTAGTTTTCTTCAACATACCGGCTGCTTGCACAAATGCATCATCCGATACATCTCCTGCGGCAACGGGGGTTATATCGAGGAGAATATGTTTTTGTTTGCCAACTGCAAAGCCAGGATGAGGTATGAACCAGCCGCCTTTTTTTACTATCGCTTCAACACGCATATTACTTATTTCCTTTCCATTTTCTTCACTAAATCCAAACACATCTGTATTTAAATACTACTTTAACAATATAACGGTTTGAATTCAAAGACAATGACAAAGTATCATAGCTGGGAGTGCCGTGATAACGCTGTTATCTATTTATCTATTAGTTCGTGTGGGGGAGTGCCGAGGCACCTCAGGGAAACCTCAGAGGTACGTTCCTTTCTCATTTACTAACTCTTCTGAAATACGCGGTTCAGGCTTATAATTCTTCATGCAGGGGAAGCCTTTGGACGTAAAAGACCGTGACTTATCTAACTGTTTTCCTGACATATTCTACAAATGATTTCAGCATGGTATCAGGTACATCACCGATATTGTTATACACACGCCCTTTATCCACGAATGATATAGAAAATGGATCATGAGGATTACCTTCGATGGCCCATAAAGATATTTTACCTTCAGGGTCCCTGATAGCTCGATATGCCCCATTGCGATAGTGCCGTTTTAATTCTCCCACTGCGTTTATTGCAAGCTGGATGGAATTATTTGCATTCATCATATTCAATCCCCCCCCTGAATTTCAGATGGATGATATTGCAGATAGGAACATATATCAAGGATACCATCAGCAATGACGCAATAAAGCCTGCCTAAGACAAGCCATTCCACAAAGGCGTGTCAAAATATTTATGTTGCCTCAACACAATATAGTTGATATTCTTTTCCCATGAAAGCGAGATTGCTCCGGAAGTCAAAAGAAGAATTTACGGGCGGCGTCATTGTTGAGACGGTGGTTTGGGAGTTGGCAGAAGCCACGCCGGATCGCCCACACAGCCTGAAATATCGTCTATATTGCGGCAGAAATGGTGAGTGTCTCGTTCGATATGACAACGAAACCGGAAAGGGTGATCACCGACATTACGGAGCCCGCGAGGAAACGTATTGCTACACAACATTTACAAAACTTGCAGAAGACTTTTTGGCGGACGTTGAACGCTTAACGGGAGTAAAATTATGAATAAGGCAATCATCGGAATTAGTGACTGGACAGCTACACGTAAGGGTTTGCTCGGGCTTGGGGAAAAACTTGATTTGAGAGAGCATCTGCCTGATGCGGATTATCATCTTAATTTTGCCTCGCCAACTCAAATGTTCTCCGAGCTGACGCCAAAACGTATGGAGCTGTTATGTCGCCTGAAGCAGGAAGGAAATCTGTCTGTCTACAGACTTGCAAAATTGACCGGTCGCAATTATAGCAACGTACATTCTGACATAATCAGGCTTTTGGAATTGGAGTTGGTATCAAAGGACGAAAAAGGACGAGTTTTTGTGCCGTGGGATGATGTGGAAATTCACGCATCGTTGAGCACACCAGCAAAATTAGCAGCATAATCAATTTATCATCAAAGTAAAAAGGCCACCCCTTAAGGTGGCCCTTCTACACTTCTTCGATTTTCGCGTATCCGCCTGATTTAGCTTTTACTGCCGCTCACTCCCACCTTAACAACTACCGGTGCAAAATCTTTTCCAGGCGAGACATCAGCGCTACTCCCGGGATTATCTGAGTTACGAGGATCAGTGAGCATAAGCTTAAAAACAGCCACATCAAGATTCTGCTTTCGTCTGCACTTCCTCCTGATGCAAGTGCTGTTGCGGGAACTAATGCTCCTATGATGGTGATAATAAGTGCTCTCATGACATCCACCTGTTACTGATTTCTGATGGATTTAACCGCTTTTCATTTAATTATATAGGCAACTTTCCTAGTTCTTGACTTCAACCTTTTCACCAGTTTTTATAGAAATTGTACCTTTGATCATGCCATACAGCATTATAGCTGCCGGGACACACTGCATAACCACTACGAATGCACAGAAGCCGAGAAAGATAAGAATTAGCGGACCACTTACGAATACTTTGTTTGTTACGCCTGATGATGCGAAAGCGCCGGTGCAAGTAATAAGGCTGATAGCTGCTGTACTCAATACTGTTGTTAAAGTCTGTTTGGCGTTCATGGCGATCTCCTTTTTATTGTAATATCAGTTTAGTTTGTGGTTCGTAGAATTAAGTGGCTTAGTTTTTTACGTCAGCTTTAACTTCGGTCTTGGATGTGAGTCCCTTTACCAGACCTGTCATCAGCATTATTGCAGGAAGTATCTGTCCAACTACTATCACTGCAAAGAAACCAAGGAAGATCCAAACAAAGATTCCACTATCTTCAGTTATACCTGATGCTGCAAATGCTGATACGGGAGCTAATGTTCCTACGATGGTGGTAATAAGTGCTCTCATGACATCCTCCTATTTAAAGTCTTTGTTGAATTTGATTGCTCTTGTCTTTTGTTATTGCACTGCTGGTGCCAAGTTTCGAATTTATTTGAATTAAATTAGTAACAATACGATAATACACAGTAAATTTATTATCACTCGCATCTTTGAAGAGTTGTTCCTTGCATACATTGGCCGGTTTACTGTATGAAAACTTGATACTACTGGTATGCCCTTATGAAATTCATGTGTGTAAATACAGCTAGTTATGATACTTATGCAGGAAAACAAGCAGTGTATAGGACTAGTATACCAATTGTAGTCGGGTTTGATATTTGACTGTGGGTGGGCTATTTGTGAATGGGGCACAGGAGATTCTCATATATCTCGACACCAGCCGTATTTTGAATAAATGAATTGACCATTGATATCTGAGGTCGTATATCATGATAAAGCTGTTGAATTAAGGGGATATGCTATAATGAGTCCAACCGTTTTTCGTGAAGCCGGTTTTCGTTTCTACTTCTTCTCCAGAGAAGAGCCAAGAATGCATATTCACGTGCAGTCAAGTAACGGAGAAGCCAAGTTCTGGTTGGAACCGGAAATACAGATTGCCCAGAATCATGGGCTTTCAATGAGGGAATTAAACGAGGCAGACAACCTTATTAGGGAGCATCAAAATGAAATCAGCACAGCATGGCACCAACATTTTCCCAGCTGAAGTTACCAATATTTCGTGCAATGGAATCTGGATGCTAATTGATACTCAAGAGTTGTTTCTGGCGTTTGAGCATTTTCCATGGTTTCAAGAAGCATCAATAAAGAAAATCCTCCATGTTGAAATGCCTTCAAAAAACCACCTTTACTGGCCTGAGCTTGATATTGATCTGGATGTTAATTGCATTCTTTATCCTGAGAATTATCCTCTAGTAAGTAAGAAACGAGTCGAACAATAAAATTAATGATAGACGTTGCGATGTCGGGTGATATTGAGTATTTTAGCTGGATAGCGTAATCATCTCCCGGTTTTCCAAAGCGTCTTATGATTACATTTATTCGTAACATACATATCAAATGCGCCCTCAAAATCATCTCGCTGGTTCTGGTCGGCACCATGCTGTTGTTGCTGGTTTGCGTCGCCTTCCTCCCTGCATTCATCAGCAGCAACAGTGCACAGAGCCGGATTCAACAGGCACTTTCTTCCTCTTTGAAACGCCGGGTGGCCTGGTCACATTTTGACCTGACCTGGTTAGGCGGCCTGACTCTCTCCGGACTTACCCTTGGTGACGGTCCCGCACCGCTTCTTAAAACAAATATCGATCAGATAGTAATTGTCCCTTCTTTCGGTAGCGGAGTTGACGGGCGTTTCGGCATCGACCTCACGGTGCGGATACGAAATGTCCGGGCCGAACTTGCTCCCGGTCCGAAAAAACCGCCTCCTCCGACCAAAGATCCATTGACCATGCTGGCTGAGTCGATCCAGCGTATCCAGAAACTTGATTATGCGTTGCCGGTTGATCTGCGTGTTAAGGTTGATGCGGCACCGCTGAACGTTGTGTATCGGGTGCCGGGAAAGCAGCTGCAGTTGCAGGATTTCTCCCTTCGTTTCGCGATGCCGTCGCTGGCCGCCAAGCCGATTACGGCTGAGGTGAAGGGGAGGGTGACGGTCGATGGCCGTGAGATGGGTAACGTCAGTCTCAATGCCACGGTTAGTGACCTTGTGACCAATGTGCAGAGGATTCATCTTGCCTCGGCACTCTTTGCCGTCGAAGTGGCGGCGCCCGGAACAAGTGTTACCCTGTCAGGCGGACTCAGTCAGGCTGACGGTTTTATTGCCCGCCTGAAGCTGAACCTGCCTGGGCTGCTGGCGGTTGCTCATCCGTTTTTGTCGCCTGCCGTGCCGAAGCTTGATGGTAATATTGACGTTCAGCTGCGGGCAAAAACCGATACGAATAATGATCTGCATGCTGCGCTGACTGTTGACGGCACAGGACTGGCAGCAAGCGGCGGTTCGCTGAAAGCAAAACGGGTCGGGCCGCTTGAGGTGAAGCTACAGCAGCAGATTGCCGCCGATCATAAAGCCCAGCGGGTTGATTTCCCGGGCGGCTCCATTGCCATGCCCGGCTTGATTACCGCCGCGTGGAGCGCTTCCGTCAACCGTCCGTCAGTTCCGGAACGCACGCTGGACATAACCTTCGGTCCGCTGCGCATTGATCTTTCCCGGGCGCTGGCAGTTGCTGCCCCTTTTATCCCCCCCGGAATGCCCGTTAAAGATCTTGCCGGTGAAGTATTTCTTCGCACTCTGTCACTGCACCTGATTGGTCCCAAAAATCAGGGCGATGCCAAACTCTCCGGCTTTGGCATTACGCTCCCGCGAGTTCGAATGGCACTTAAAGCGGGGGAACTGACGGCGAACAATAGTGAAGTTATTATTGAAACGTTGACCTGCCCATTATCCGGCAACATGCCGACAAAACTGACGACGGATCTGCTCTGGAGCATCAGGGATGCAGCGATTTCCGGCACCCAATCACTCTCTGTTCGTGGCGCTCGGGGAAAAGCCGTACTTGCGGTGACGGATCTCAATCTGAAAAGCGCCTCACCGCGCAAGGTTTCCGCTTCCGCAACAATCACCCAAACATTCGATCTGGATCGACTTTCGCTTGAAAAACGGCTGACGGTTGAAAATGTCCACGAACAGCTCCGCCTTCTGGCACGTGCCGCCGAGAATGGCGACATTGAAGCCAATCTTCCCGAGTTTTCCGTAACCGCCGGCTCAATGCAGGGAATACAGTCCGGGAGGAAATTTGGCCCGATTCCGCTTTCCGCTTCTCTTACTACAGCCTCGCTCCGCCTTCCTGCCGTCAAAGGAGCGAAGCCTTCTGTCCAGAAAGCATCGGCCTCAGTCTCGGCGGGTGATTTCCTCCGTATTACCGCCGGGGCGTCTCTTTCGGGCACATCTCCCCAGCGTGCCGCTACCAGCGGCACTGTACAGCTTGACCTGAAACGCGCGCTGAAATTCGGCGCCTCCTTTGTTCCATCCGGTATGAAGGCAGACGGCAAAATGGGAGTGGTCTGGGATCTCGCCGCACCGCTGCCGGAAAAAGCGCCGGCATTTGATAAAAATCCGTTGCGCAGTGCCAGGACCGGAATGGCATTGTTTGACAAACTGGAATTTGGTGTAAAGCTTGATAATGTCTCGGCAACAGTTCCGTCTGCGAAAGGGGAGATAACCGTAACGGGTCTGCGCACCGGGCCGGATGTACGAATGTATTCGACCAAGAACGGAGATTCGGCCGGAATAGAGGGTGCAGTACGGTTCTCCGGAGTGACCGGCCTTTCGGGAACTGCCGGTAAATTACCCACCCAGCATGGTAAACTGACATTCGACGGCGTATTCAGCGGAGGGAATGAGTTTTTCCTGAACGAACAGCTGCGGATCGATCCGCTGGCAATTTCGCAGGAGGCCGAGTTGAGCGTCAGTCGAATCGATGCGCTGCTCGATGAAAAAGAACCATTCAACCCGGCGACATTGATCAAACGACTTGACGCCACCCTGTTTGCCACTGTTGACGGCGCGTTTTCGCGGGAATTACGGCAGCTCTTGCCCGGCATTTCCGTAGCGGGCAGTGTCGGCAGCAGTACACGGATTGATCTCAGTGCCGGCCGCGAACTTGCGCTGCGCAGTGCGGTACAGACGAGGGATTTTGATGTTCGGCTTGCCAACGGAACCACAGTTGAAGGGGTGCGATCCGATATCACCTTTAATCGGGTATATGCCCTGGCAGCGGTTAAAGGCGGGGGATGGGCTCCGCTTTCTGCGGCCCTTATCCGACCGGTAGCGGCTGTGACGGCCAATCCCGGTGCCCTGGAAATTGCCGGACGAATCAACGAAGATCTGCGCGGCGATATTCACGGGGTCCGTTCATTTTCAATCCAGCGCGTCACGACCAAAGCGTCCGGAGTGCCGCTGGAACTCACCGCGCTGGAGGGCGATTTGCTCTTCACACAGGAAAAAACCGGTCTCAGCTTTTTTCAGGCGGATCTGCTGGGAGGAACGCTTCTCGCGCGCGGAATTATTGATCTGCTTCCGGAGATTCCGGCGATTACGACCGCCGGTTCATTTTCAAACCTTGATATTACGTATCTACTGCCGAAAGATGCCGGAAAACAGCGCACGAATCAGAACGCTGAAATTACCGGAGAAATGAGTTTTACCGCACCGCTGACGACCGAGCAGCGCGAACTGTTTGAACAGTTGCGGCTGGCTTTGAATGTGCGTAAAATCGGAGCTGATATGATCGAGAGGGCTCTATTTGCTCTTGATCCATATGAGCGAAATGAGCAGGTAGTGGCTCAGCGGAAAATGTTGCGGCTGGGCGGTTTGAAAGGATTGCGTGCCCGGGCGGTTGACGGCGCCTTCAGCATGGAGGGTGAGGCGTACATCAAGGGGGTTGAAGTAGAACTGCCAAAGGTGGAGCGTCTGCGTATTTCCGAGCTGCCGCTTCGTCAGGAACTGCAAAAGAACAAAGCGGGAATCATGGCATTACGTGGCCTTCTTGATCTGGTACGGGCCGATACCCTGATTATTGGTCCAAAAGGTGAACTTTCATTGAAACGGAGGATATATGCACAATAGATCATTTGCCATCCGATTGACGACCCTCGGCCTGGCTTTATTTGTATCCGGCTGTACCCTTGCCAAGGTTGATGTCAATGTCGTCAGCGAGCGAACCTCACTGGAAAATCAGGTGCTCGGGACCTATAACAGCCTCAATGAGGATATGCTGCTGGTGGCATCGGTGCGGGGCGTGTCCCCGACCGGTAAGATCGATGCTCCTCCCCGTCATACTCCTGAGCAGGCTGATGCCACCAGGGCTCTGGAAACTATCGCTTTTCATGCCGACGATATCGAAACTTTCAAGCGTTTCGGCTGGATTGGCGAAAATCAGGAAGGGCTCTTGACTCCATTTACCCGCGAAACCCCCAAGGTTACGTCTGTGGAGCTGAAGTCATTTGCCGCCAATTACAGCGAAGCCGAGTTCCAGCAGGTCGTGAAGGAGGTCAATCAGTCGCGGGACGTGCTGATGATGCGGGTTGTGCAGACTAATGAAAACTTTACGAGCAAGGATATCCCGGCTATCCGCAAGGTATTTGCCAAAATCAACCGTCAGAACAGTGCCCCCGGCACCAAGGTGCAGGAGGCTGGCGGCGCGTGGATACTGCTATGAACCGGAACCGGACATTCAATAATACACACTCACAACAAAAAAAGTCCCCTCCCCACTGGCGGGGGAGGGTTAGGGTGGGCGGGAAGATTGCAATGAAGATGCCATGTTGCAGCTTCACCCACCCCCTAACCCCCTCCCGTCAAGGGAGGGGGGATTATATTCTGGGAAGCTGCTTTAAAGCGCTTTTACTTGTACTGATGTTGTTTGTCTGCTCCTTCCCTGCGGTGGCGCTGCCGCTGGGTGATGAGCTGTTGGCCCCGGCCATACCCCGTTCAGCACCTCGCTCCCGACCCGAGCTTGTGCCGCAGCCGGCAATTTTCAGCTCCCGTCAGGTTCTGTATGTCAGCCGCTCTGCAAATGGTTCACGGATGGTTACCGTCGAGCGTGGTGACAAGGGGGATGAACTGTGGCTCTACTCGTTTGGCGCAGTTCCGGAATTGCCGCGCCTGCTCCATACCAGTCCGGTTAGACTCGCCGCTCCCGCTCTTAATTCTACCGGAACTCAGGTTGCATATGTTGATGCAGAGGATGATGTAAAGGGTGATATCTGGCTGATAAATATTGTAAAGTCAGATGAGCAACCCAAAAAACTGACCGGTCGGGAATCCGCCGACGATGCGCCGGTATTTACTGTTGACGGTGAATCTGTGGTGTATCAACGCCTGATGCCGGGGGCAGCTCAACGTGAGCTGGTACTGTTCAACCTCGCGGATAACCGGAGTGAAAAACTGCCGATTGATATTGATGCGGCATTTGCGGCCCCTTCGCCGGACGGAAAAAAATGGGTATTTGTGTCGCGAAAGTCAGATCCGAATGGTGATCTCTGGATGTGGAATGAGCAGGGCGGGCAGCTTACAAAGCTGACCAGTGGTGCTGAACGCGATCTGTATCCGGCCTGGGAAAGTGCTGATACCCTTCTTTTCACCCGCCAGTCTGCGGTTGGGGGAAATGCTGCAACCGGGCAGGAGTCGGGGCAGATCCACCGGCTGCATTTTAAACGCAGTGGCGATGACGGCCTCCCGTTTGTTGCACCGCTTACGTCTGCCGCACTGATGGCGGTGGCGCCGCTCCCGGCGGGCGATCATTTTTACTTCGTCGCCGGTCTGGCCGGTGGTGGACAGGTCATGTCCCTCCCCGCATCCGGCGAAATACCGGAACGCCCGACCGTTGCCGACCAGTGGGCGCTGGCAAAAATCCTTCTGGAACGTCAACCGCCGGATCCGGCCCATGCCCGTCTTGCGTCTGCCCGTGTTCTGGCCCGGGAGGATGCGCCGACACTTGAAGGTGCTTTGGCAGGCCTTGCACTGGCTGGATTAATGGAACAGTCCGGAGAAATGGCACAGGCAGAAGAACAGTATGCAGCGATTGTACGTCGCTACTCCAGTTTTCCCCGTGAAGCAGCCCTGGCAGGTATTGCCCGGATCAGGGTACGGACAGCACAGCGCTGCGGCGACGTTGCGTCGGGGCAGCGGCGTCAGGAGCTGATCCGCCAGGCGGAGCAGGCGATGAAAACTGCTGCGGCGGGTAAAGGCGCCGATGCTGCGGCACGGTATTTGATCGACAACGCGCGGCTTCTTGCCGATTTTGGCGGCGGAGCTGCCGATTTGCTGACCGCAGCCGGACTGGCCGAACAGGTTGCCCGGTTGCAGGATGCCAGCCGCCCTCTGAAGGCGGAAGCTGCTTTGCGGCGGGCTGTTCTGCTGGCAAAACTGGAAAAAGGGGAGGGGGCACTCAAAGCACTGGTTGATGTTGCCGCCACGTACGATGATCAGGAGGAATGGGCTGAGGCTGCAATATCCGCCATTCTGGATCAGGTTTCGCCCCCTGACCGTTCTGATCTGATGGCGCTTTCGGCGCTGGCGGAACGCTACCGAACGATTCTTCCACGTCTGGCAATGGGTGCCTGGAATCGTCAGGGTGACACGGCGTATCGGGCCAACGAATGGGCTAAGGCCAAGGATGCCTACCGCACGGTTCTGGAAAAGTTCCCGAGAGTGGCAACGCCGACCGCGGCGGCGCGTTTTGCGCTGGCAGAAGTGCTGTATCGTGAAGAGCGCTATGGGGAGGCCAAGGCGCTCTACGAAACAGAGATGAGTGAACAGCCGGAAGATACACCACTGTATCAACTGGCCCGGGCCGCCTACATTCGCAAAACGGTTGCGGCTGGTGAAAATCTGTACCGTCTCGGGGAAGTTGCTGCTGCACGGTCGATCTTTCTCGACCTCATTCGTTATGACGGGCGGAGTATTGAGGCACACCGGGGCTACATTAAATCGGTTGCCGCGATGGGGCAGACTCAAGAGTTGCTTGACCTGTACCGTAAACTGCTGAGTTCCTCCCCTGATGATCCGGTGCTTCTTTATGCAACCGGGTTGACGCTCACGTATCTGCCGGGAAAAGAGAGCTTTGATGAAGCAGACCGGCTGATTGCCCGCGCCGCTGACCGGATGCCCTCTTCGGAATATCCTCCCCAGACACGCGGATATCTTGCCGAAGTTGCCGAGACGGTACATGGCGAGAGGGGCGGGTTGGAACGGGCGCTCGCGCTCTACCGCCGCGCCTGGCTGCTCAACCGGCCGGTGGAACAGCCGGAAAATCGTGCCAACCTGAATCTTAATATCGGCAATATTGCGTATCTGCTTGGCAGCAAGGCAACCGCCTGGAAGTTTTACAGCGAAAGACTCGCCGCAAAGATTCCGTTCGACAATCCGGAAACTGAACTGATTTTTCAGCAGCGCTACGCGGCAGTTGCATTTCAAATGCGCGAAAAAGAAGCGCCGATCACCGGTTATCTCAGGGCGCTTAAACTGTCAGAGGACCGCCTGAACCCGTCCCGGCCGCTTGATCTGTTCGGGAAGCTGTCGCGGCGTGTCGTAGAACGTCTCTTTTCCGGAACGGGGCGAAGTACGAGCGCAGAAGCAGCGCTTAACGAGCATCAGGCGATTAGCGCCGAACTCGACCGGCTCGGAACTGTGCCTCCCGAAGCCCCGCCATCAGCCGCCTGGACCGGTTTTGACAAGACGCTGCGAAGTCTGCTGGAGCGGCAACGTGCGCTTCTCAAGTCTGCCCCTTCCTGGCACAAGGATGCCGTCAAATTCCTTTCTGAGCTTAACTCTATGGCAACTGCGGTGGAAAAGGAGCTGGACTCAGTTCCGCGTCTGGTGGAAACGACTGCAGAGATTCATGACCGACTCGGTCTGGCGTATCTTGAAGCTGATCGCTATTCCGCAGCCCGCGAACATTTTGATGAAGCTTTCAAACTGAATCAGGGGCTCGGTTTTACCGGTAATCTTGCCTCAAATCGGCGTTCAGCCAGTATAGCCGCGTACAAGGAAGCTCACGCGGCATCCGGTGAGGAACAGCAGCGGTTGCTCCGCTTGAGCCGGGACGGGTTTAGTGATCTGTTGATACTCATTGAAAAAAATCCGCCCAAGTCCAAGACACCGGCAAAACGGAGCGGTGGTCTGGTGGAAATATCGGCAACTGTTTCTCTTGACAAGGGGGGCTCCACCGATGCCGCTTTCGGCTTCACTGCCGAGCAGGAAAAACGACTGGCCGAGACGTATCTGGCCCGCATTCAATCGGAATTGGGTGACCCGTCAACAGCTTTGGTTTTGCTCAAGAATCAGCTGAATCGCTATCCGTCTGACATCAAAAAAATTGCCGTCAAAGATCTGTATGGCGTTACGCTGCTTTCACACCGCATCGCTCATATTGATTATGCGTTGGGTGACCGGGAAAATTCAGCGCGTGATTTTCAGCGTTCAACGATCCTTTCGCTGCAGTCCGGCAATCCGATCAGTGCCATGCTCAATCTGATTAACTGGGGGCAACTGTTGACTGCCGGGGAAATACCGGCTGACACAGGCGACTATCTGGCCGCCGAGGCGCGCGTCTCACGGCTGGCGGACACATCCCGTACGGCTCTTCCGCCGCTCGTCTATGGCCGCTATCATAATGATGCCGGAACGCTGCTGGCTCGCCTGGCTCCATCTGTCGCCGATGATGGTGGTCGGCAGGCACTATTATTTAAAGCTTTGGAACATTGGGACCGGACGCTGCTTACGGCTGCGGACAGTAGTGATCGGGACCTGCTGCATCAGCAGCACCGTCAACGGGTGGTTGCTCAGCTAAATCGTGGCGCAGTACTTACGGCGCTCGGTCTGTCCGATGCTGCTGAAACAGCTCTGAACGCTGCGCGTGAAGAAGCCGGAACTGCTGCGGCGTCTGCACTTGAATGGCGGGCAATTACGGCGCTTGGCCGCTATGATGAAGCTCTGGCACAGCTTGAGAAGCTGCCGCTGACGGAGTTTGACCTGCAAAAGGGTGAGATCATGGAGCGCTTTGCGCCCTATCTGGAGAAACTCGCCGCCAAAAATCCCGAACAGGCGTTTGCCCTGCTGGAAAAGATGAGCGAACTGGAGCGGGTACAGGTTCTCGGTCGCGGTGCGCTCGGCCTTAACGATCCGGCGACGCTCGGTCAGTTCCGCGCTGCGGCGCCCCATCTTGCCGAAATCGACCGTCTGCGTGGTGCGGTTGCCAAAGCTGCAACAGCGGATAAAGACTACCTGCAGCTGCGACTTCAGCAGGAGCAGGCGATTATTGACGATCTGTTTGGCGCCAAACTGGAACGAATTCCCACTTTTTACCGCTTTGCCGGAGATACGGGGATCCGACTGGCTGCGGCATCGGTTGATCTGGGGGTTATTTCCCGGTCAAGTGACGAAACACCTTCCCGCGCCGAGACCTTGAAAGGTGCTCAGCAGCGCTTCAGCACTCTGCAACAGTTGTTCAACAAAGAATGTGCTTCCGGAAAAGGAGGAAGGCTCTGTCGCCTCATTTCCCCGCAGTCGATTGAACTCATCGACGTAGTGGAAAATCTGCCGGGCAGAACGCTGCTGCGCTTTACGCCGCTTGATGCTGTGCGCTGGCTGCTCTTTACGGTTGACGGCAAAGGGAAGATTATTGCTGAAACGGTTACCAAACCGACGCTCGATGCCCGTCTCGCCGCAGTTCCGCCGGTTCTGGCAGCCTATGAAGATCCTTCCCGCTTCATCGCCGCTCCGGTAATCAGCTGGGGATTAAGCGCCTGTCAGTTGGTTCAGTCTGTTTCTCTGCGCAAGCCGTTCCGCCGCCAGATACTTGATACGACCGGCTGGTGGCAGGGTGGTGCACCTTTCTCGAAATTACCGACTATCCCGATGACCGGACGGCTTGCCGATGCCCATACCCTGGTGCTTCCCTTCCGGGCCGGTCTGCTGCCGGAAGTCCCGTCACTTCCAGGCGGCAGCGGGTATGCGCTGCCGTTGTGGGAGGATGATAAAGGTCTGCGTCATCCGTTATCCGAATTGACTGCGGCTGATAATCTCTCGCTACTTGTCGCACCACGCGCCGGTCTGCAACAGGCTTACAGTCTGGGGCATTTTGCAACGCTGCTTGGTGTGCCGTCGCTGCTGCTGGACGGCGGAGTACCGGGCGATTCGAAAGGATTTACCGAAGCATATGCCAGTGCAGCGCTTGGCGATGCCCGGAAGAAACTTCAGCCCGGCTGGCTGCTGATCGGAGACTGGGGACCGGATGCGGTGGAGGCCGCCAAACTTGGCAAAAGCCGGTTCACCGAATACGGCAAAGCCGGGGTTCAGGCTCACAATGCCGGTTTATTTGCCAAAGCGCTCTCTCACTTTGAAAACGCCCTTGTTATTATTGAAGAGAATCCGTCGCTGTCAAAGCAGCGCACCACACTGCACCGCTATGCCCGTGAAAGTGCTTTTGCCGCCGGTTTCACCGACCGGGCGATAGTTCATGCCGAGGCGCTGGTCAAGGGACTGGCGAAAGAAAAACCATACTCGGCTGACCATGCCGATGCACTGCTTCGCCTTGGACTTTTGCAGGGAAATGCCGAACGCTTTGCCGAGGCGGCGGTTTCTCTGAAAGAAGGAGTCGGCATTTTTACCGAGCTGGGCATGGCAAAAGAAGAGGCGGCGGCACTGGCTGATTTCGGTGTTGTAATGGAAAATGCGGTTAACTTCAGTGCGGCCAGGACTTTTTTCGAGGAAGCTGCCGGTCTGCGCCGGACGTTGAAGGATGACGTCTCGTTGGCTGAGCAGTATCGGAATCTTGGCCGCATTTATGACCTGCGCCTCAACCAGTATGCCGTTGCGGCCCAATATTATGGCCAGGCGGGGGAAATCTACCGTAAAGTCAGCAATGCTCCGCTGGAAGCCGAAACCCTTCTTGAACGGGGACGCTGCCAGCGACTGCTGGGTAATTTTCCGGCTGCCGACAAGTTTTATACCGATGCGCTGGCAATAGTGGGCACAAAGGATCTACGCACGAAAATGCGGATTGTGCTGGAACAGGCGAATAATGCCTGGTTTCAGGGACGATATCAGGAAGCGTTTGATTTGCGTGAGCAGGTGGAAAAAGCTGCTCTGGCGGAAAAATGGCCACTCGAACAGGTTATGGCAAAGAACACCGGCGGTCTGATCTGGTGGACGCTTGGCGACAACAAACGGGCCCAGCTTGAACTTCGCGGTGCGCTGGTTCGGGCTGAAAAACTGGCGGTCAGGCGCGATGAGGTTGCGACGACGCTAAACAATATCGGTCTGGTTCAGCGAGAGTCGAGGGAGTACACTGCAGCGCTGGCGACCCTTGAAAAAGCGTTGGAGATAGACCGGAAGCTCGGCTCCCGCTGGGCGATGGCCTATGATCTGCGAAATCTCGGGCAGACCCGCCTGAAGATGGGGGATGCGTCAGCCGCGCTGCTACAGTTTTCCGAGGCTGCCGGAATGGCGACGGATATTGGTGATAAGGTCAATCTTGCCAAGATTTATCTCGCTCGCGGCGACGCCGAAGCGGAGTTGAAACAGGCAGCGGTGGCCGAAGCAAGTTACCGGAAGGCGCTTGAAATTGCCGATGCGCTGTTGCTGCGCGAAGTACGCTGGCGGGCACTGCTTGGACTTGCCCGGTTGCAGAATCTGGCTGGCGATTCGCTCAAAGCTGTTGCTTCTTATCAGCAGGCTCTGGAAACGGTTGAAGGCCTGCGTGCCGAGATCAAGCTGGATCAGTTGAAGGACGGTTTCCTCGCCGACAAGATGGATGTCTATTCCGGTCTGGTCAGTCTGCTGGTTGATCTGAAGCGAAGCGATGAAGCGTTTGCCGTTGCTGAACGTTCCCGTTCCCGCAGCCTGATTGATATTCTTGGCCGCCAGCGGTTGTCGCTGTCCGGGGCGGTGAATCAGGAGTTGTATGATCATCAGAACCGCTTGAAGGAGCAGATTCTTGAGCAGGAAAGTCTGTCGGTTCAGGCGGTGAATCCGAAGGAACGGGCGCGGTATAGCGACGCGCTGCAAAGGCTGCAGGCGGAGTACCAGGATCTGCTGATTGATATCGAACGTAAGCGTCCCGATCTGCTCGCCCTGGTGAAGGTGAGTCCGACTACGCTTGACGATGTACGCAAACTGCTTGAACCGGGTGTTGTGCTGCTTTCGTACTATCAGCTGCCGGACCGTCTGCTCTGCTGGAAGATCGATCATGACCAGGCAAAACTGATCATTCAGAATATTCCGGCAAAGGAACTGGCGGCGAAAATTTCGTCCTATCGCCGGATGCTGCAAAATCTGGAGCCGCTGGAAAAACAGTCACGCGAACTGTATGACCTGCTGGTAGCCGCTCCGCTGGCAGGCAGCGGTTCGCTCCGTTCGGTCGGAATCATCCCGCACGGCAGTCTCCATTATCTGGCGTTTGCTACCTTAAGCGATGGCCGCGATTATCTGGTTGACCGGCAGAAGCTGTTTTATCTCCCGGCAGCATCGGTGCTGAAATATACGCTGGCGCGCCGTCAGCAGAACAAGAATCTGCGGGTTTTGGCAATCGGCAATCCTGACCTGGGAAATTCTGCGCTTGATCTTCCGTTTGCCGAACGTGAAGCGGGTACGCTTCGCTGGAATTATCCGGATGTGACGACCCTGACCCGCGAGCGTGCCACCGAGAGTTGGGTGAGGGAGCATATCAGTGAGTTCGGCGTGATTCATCTGGCATCCCACGGCGAGTTTGATCCGGTCAATCCGCTTTTCTCCGCCATCCGTTTGACAAAGGATAACAAGGCTGACGGCAAGCTTCAGGCGGAAGAGGTTTTCGGTCTTGATATCCGGGCAGATCTGGTTGTGTTGAGCGCCTGTCAGACCGGGCTCGGAGATATCCGGAGCGGTGACGATGTGGTCGGAATGAACCGGGCATTCATCTTTGCCGGCACTCATTCGCTGATGTCGAGCCTTTGGCGGGTCAGCGATGTATCTACAGCGATTATGATGAAGCAGTTCTACCGCAATTACATGACGTACGGTAAATCGGAGAGTTTGACCCGCGCGATGCAGCATGTAAAAAACCGCTATCCTCATCCGGGATATTGGGGGGCGTTCGTTTTGACCGGAGATTATCAGTAGTAAGCAGTCAAATAAAGGGGAGGGTACGATGAAAGTTTCGCGTAGTATGGCCGCAGTATTGGCCCTGTTGCTGTTTGCTGTTACAGTAATGGCTGAGGAAAAACGCTGGGTATCCAGTGAAGGAACAGCGCTGAAAGCAGAAGCTTCAGCCACATCCGACAATGTTGCCGATGTCCTGGTTGGTACAGAGCTTACGGTTCTTGAGTCAGGGGGGCGCTGGCTGAAAGTCAGGATAGCTTCCGGCAAGGAAGGGTGGGTGTACGCAGGGCGTGTTTCTGATACGGCACCGGCTGCCGAGGTTACCGGTGGTGACGGTGGTCTTTTTGGCGACTCCATGCAAAAGAGTCAGATCAACACGGCAAAAGCTGACAGTGCCCGTAGTATCCGCGGCCTTTCTCCCGAAGCGGATGCGTATGCCAAAGGTCGCGGCACTCCGGAGAAGTATAAGAAAGCTGTTGATGCCATACTGGCGCGTAAAGTCAGTGACAATGAACTGAAGACTTTTCTGAAAGAGGGAAAAATCGGCGAGTACGCCCAGGTTCAAGGGGGTAAACAATGAAATCACTCTTATGTACGGCATTGTTACTTCTTTCTATTTTAGCCACGTCCGCTTCTGCCGGATTTTTTGAAGCCATTCTTGATCCGGAATCGAAAGAGGGTAAAATTTTTTCCGGAGCGACCCAGGTTTTATCAAGTTCGAAGGAGATCGATTACAAGACTGAGCGGGCTATTGGAGAAAGCCTTGCGCTGGAAGGCCTGCAGCGGTTTGGGTCGCCGGTAGCTAACGAATCATTGCAGAAGTATGTCAATCTGGTAGGAACAGCGGTTGCTGCCAACAGCAAACGTTCGACGATTCACTATCAGTTTGCCGTGTTGGACAGTTCTGTTCAAAACGCCTTTGCCGTTCCCGGTGGGGTGATTTTCATCAGTCGCGCGTTGCTTGCTATTCTGAATGATGAAGCCGAGCTGGCGGCCGTCCTTGCCCACGAAGTCGGCCATGTGTCGGCAAAGCATGCGTTGAAAAGTACTCAGCGCGCCCAGCTCATTCAGGGTGTCGGAACAATCACCGCCGCAAGTGTCGGTGGAGAAAGAGGGAAGAAATTCGCTTCAGCCATTGGCGATATGCAGACGGTTCTGTTTGACAAGGGTCTTGATAAAGAGATGGAGTTCGAAGCTGACCTGGCCGCTATGGAAACGACCTACCGCACCGGGTACGATCCTTCTGCGATGATCAGGGTGCTGGAAAAACTGCAAAGGTTGGAGGCTTCGAGTAAAGATAAAAAAGGGTCGTGGTTCTCAACTCATCCACCACTTGGCGAACGTATTGCCAGGCTGCGGGCTCAACTGCAGAAGTATCCTGATTATTCAAGTCTGGCGAGTGTCCATGAACGTTTTGTGAAGCAGGCGAAAGTGAAATAGTCTGTCGGCACCTCCTCAGTCGAGGGGGAGCCGCTTCTTCAAAACATCAACAGTTCAGAATTTTTTGCTGATTCCCAGGTTAAAGGTGACGTCAGGTGCGGTTGCGACGGCAATGTCTTCACCCACTCCAATGTCCAGCAGGTAGTCACCCGGAAACTTCAGTGTGCCGCCGGTTGTTAACATCGCAGAATTTTTACCGAGTTCACGTAATGAGCTCTCCTTGAAGAGTGGTGTGTTGAAATTGCATTGAACCTTGAAGGCAATCCAGTTTGTCGGTGCCAAGCCGATGCCGACAGTTCCAAATCCCGCCAGGTTGCGGCGCTGCTCTTTTAAAATATCGCCGTCGCTGCCATACATTCCCCCGGCCGAGGCAAAAATACCGACCGTACCCCATTCGGTTTTGCTGTTCATAGAGCCGGTAATAAACAGCGACAGATCGGTGCCGCCGCTTCCCAGTAACTCTGAGCTGTTACCGGTGGGCAGTTTAAGCTGCGCCCGGAGCGCCAGCGTATCATGGTCAAGTTCGCTACGGAGTGTGTAAATCCGGTAGCCGGCCAGCAGGCTCATATCTCCGATGCCGCCCGATTCCTTGCTCACGTCAAGTTTATTGACACCGTTTTTTGTGTAGCGGTAGTTCAGGCGGTTCTTGGGGTAGGTGTTGCGACCCCCTTGCGGGAGTCCGAAAGTGTTGTGCCAATTGATAATAAATCCATCCAGAAATCCCCCGCCGGTTTGATATTCAAAGGGTATTTCAAATCCCAGTTCCAGATGATCGGTGAGACCGTAGGTGCCGTTCAAGGCCCAGCGGTACTGCTCCCCATCCAGCAGGATCGTTTCGTTTGTTGTTGAGCTCGCGCTGAAGTTTGAGGCGACGTCCTGGTTGAGACTGAACTCCCAATGTCCGATAGGTTGCAGGTCTGAAGAGGTTATGGATGGGATCCCGTACAATTGTACAACGGGGCTGCGGTTGGCGGTGCGGAACGGGGTGATCTCAAGCGCCGGAGAACTGTCCGGAAACAGGCATGTCATGAGAGTAAACAACAGGCTCAAAAAAATTGAGGATCGCAGCATGTACGGTTATTCCTTCCTGAATAATGAGAGTGAAATGTTCATTCCGGGTACACGAAGACTATTTATTTTTAGCTCGAATTACATACATGCTGCACGAAGGATTGTCCAGTAAAAGGAGGGTGGTTTGATCTTGTAGGGCGGTAGTGCCGGAGCGCGCATGCAACGGGCCGAATATCGGTTTTAGTATAGCTAAAAGCCCCTGTTTCAGGACAATAATAATTTGACAAGGCAATTCTGAAACGTGTATACAGTATGCGATTTACACTCGCATATTCTCAACGGGTAACCATCGTAGAATATATCCCACGAAGGAGGAAATTAAGATGATTGAAGCGTATCTTGCACATGAAAAAGAGAGAGCATCACAGGGCATTCCCGCACTTCCGCTAACCCCCGAACAGACCAAAGGTCTGTGCGATTTGCTGGTTAATCCGCCGGCAGGCAAAGAAGCCTTCCTGCTTACCCTGATCAAGGATCGCGTTTCTCCCGGCGTTGATCCGGCTGCGGAAGTCAAGGCTGCATTTCTGGCCGAGCTCGTTACCGGAGCAAAGAAGTCTCCATTGATATCTCCTGTGGAAGCGATCCGAATGCTCGGCACGATGATGGGCGGCTACAATGTGGCCCCTCTGGTTGGCGCGCTGACCAATGCTGCTCTGGCTGATGAAGCTGCCTGCGCACTGTCCGGCATGACGCTGGTATATGACGGATACGACAGAGTTGTGGAACTTTCCGCAACGAATGCCGCAGCCAAAAAAGTCCTTCAGTCCTGGGCCAACGCCGATTGGTTCACCAACAAGCCAAGCCTTGCCGAAATTATCAAGGTTAAAGTGTACAAGGTTGAAGGCGAAATCAACACTGACGACTTCTCGCCTGCCGGTGATGCCTGGAGCCGCCCGGATATCCCGCTGCATGCTCTGGCTATGGGTAAAACCCGCTTTCCGGATGGACTGGCCACCATTGCCAAATTCCGCGCTGACGGCTTTCAGGTAGCTTTTGTCGGTGATGTTGTCGGAACCGGCTCCTCACGTAAATCTGCCTGCAACTCGGTTCTCTGGTGCATC
The DNA here is from genome assembly GCA_025355325.1 of Geobacteraceae bacterium. GTDB lineage: Bacteria > Desulfobacterota > Desulfuromonadia > Geobacterales > Pseudopelobacteraceae > JACRCG01. The sequence goes on along the minus strand of JANXZX010000209.1, from coordinate 91,826 downwards.
GGTCAGGATATCCCCTGCGTCCCGAACAAGAAAACTGCCGGTGTCATTATCGGCAGCGTTATCGCTCCGATTTTCTTCAACACTGCCCAGGATTCCGGCGCTCTGCCCCTGAAGGCGGATGTAACTAAAATGAATACCGGGGACGTGATTATCATCGATACGAAAAAAGGTGAAATCAAGAGTGAAGCGGGTGAACTGCTTTCCACATTCCAGATTGCTCCGAACACTGTTGCTGACGAATTCCGCGCCGGCGGCCGTATTCCGCTGATTATCGGTCGTGCCGTTACCGACCGCGCCCGTGCTGCACTTGGTCTTGGCGCTACTGATATCTTCACCCTGCCGGTCAATCCGGTACCAAAAGCAGGCCAGGGCTACACTCAGGCACAGAAAATGGTCGGTCAGGCCTGCGGCGTTGCCGGAATCCTTCCGGGTACCGCCTGCGAACCGAAGATGACTACGGTCGGTTCACAGGACACCACCGGTCCGATGACTGCCGATGAACTGAAAGAGCTTGCCTGTCTTAAGTTCCTGTCGCCAATGTTCATGCAGTCTTTCTGCCACACCGCTGCTTATCCGAAACCAGCCGACGTCAAGATGCACAAAAATCTGCCGCAGTTCATCATTGAGCGTGGCGGAGTGCCCCTGAAACCGGGCGACGGCGTTATCCATTCATGGTTGAACCGTCTGCTGCTTCCTGACACCGTCGGTACCGGCGGCGACTCCCACACCCGTTTCCCGATCGGCATTTCTTTCCCTGCCGGTTCCGGTCTGGTAGCTTTTGCCGGCGCCATGGGCTTCATGCCGCTTGATATGCCGGAATCCGTTCTGGTTCGTTTCAAGGGCAAGCTTAATTCCGGCATCACCCTGCGTGACGCGGTTAACGCAATTCCGTACTGGGCTATCAAGCAGGGCCTGCTGACCGTTCCGAAAAAGAACAAGATAAATATCTTCAATGGCCGCATTCTTGAAATGGAAGGCTTGCCTGACCTGTCCGTAGAGCAGGCATTCGAACTGACTGACGCCGCTGCCGAGCGTTCTGCTGCTGCCGGATGCATTAAGCTGTCCGAGGCTTCAGTTGCAAAGTATCTCCGCTCTAACGTAGCGCTGATGAAGAAGATGATTAAGGAAGGGTACCAGGACGCCCAGACACTGCAGAACCGCATTGATGCCGTCAATGAATGGCTGAAGGCTCCCAAGCTTCTTGAAGCTGATGCTAATGCCGAATATGCTGCTGTTATCGAAATCAATCTGTCCGAAATTACCGAGCCGATCCTGGCATGCCCGAATGATCCGGATGATGTCAAGCTTCTCTCGGAAGTCGCCGGAACAGAGATTCAGGACGTGTTCCTCGGTTCCTGCATGACCAATATCGGTCACTTCCGTGCTGCTGCCGAGATCTGGCGTGGTCAGAAGTTCAATCCCGCCGTTCGCACCTGGATCTGTCCTCCGACCCGCATGGATCAGCAGCAATTGAAGGATGAAGCATACTTCTCGATCTACAGCGCTTTCGGTGCACGTATTGAAATTGCAGGGTGTTCGCTCTGCATGGGTAACCAGGCTCGCGTTCCTGATGGCGTGAATATGTTCTCGACCTCGACCCGTAACTTTGATGATCGTATCGGCAATGGCGCCAAGGTTTATCTTGGCTCTGCCGAGTTGGGCGCCGTTGCGGCACTCCTCGGAAAACTGCCGACACCGGCTGAATTCCTTGAAATATTCAAAGCTAAAATTGAGCCGAACACAGATAAAATCTATAAATATCTACAGTTTGATGAAATGCCTGAATTTAAGTAGCCCCATGTAGCATAAAAAGAAACGGCCCGTCGGAATTATCCGGCGGGCCGTTTCTTTTTGAAATTATGTGATTAAAACCGTATCGTACGAGCGCTTCCAGGGCATCTCCCGATATCAGATAAAGCTACATAAAACTTACCTTGCTGGTCGCGTGGGTAACAACAAAAACTTTTTCGTTGTTACTGTCAGGATCGGCAGGAAAAACAATAAATATATCCCTGTTCGGCGCGTATCCTTGAGTGTACCCCACTAATGTTTCGCCATCTTTAAAGTGGACGGTTATCTTCTTGCCAAACCCGATTCGCACAATGTCGTCTTTCTCCTGATAGCCGGCATTTCCTTCAAAACTTTTTACAAAATAGATGGCCTTCAGCAAATGTACATCTATTTCTTGAATCGCGTTGGTATCCTTGTCATTAAAATGAAAGGTTCTTTTGTTTGGAAACAGGTCGGCGGTGGTTCCCTTAAGTACTTTTCCATCGGTATAGCGGACAATAATCTGATTTGGCACTCGAATTCCTCCTTGTGTTGTTAATGAACGAAGCACGTATACCATCAATCAGAAAATATTTGAATTCAAATATATTTGTTGCGCGAGTTTGCTTATTTCTGTATTGCGTTCCTGTACTTATTTGCTACAATCGTCAGATGAAATTATTTACGGTGCTGACATGAAATTAGGCATTCAAAAAAAATACGCTCTGACCATAAGCATTTTTCTGTTTATCGTCCTTTCTATCAGTTGTTGGGGGATCATTTCCTTTACTTCAACATTCACCCGGGAAAGCATCGAGAAACAGCAGTTTGCAATGACTGAAATCATTGCCAGAAGTGTTGATGACAAACTCGGTTCCTGGCTTTCCATACTGGCGGATGCAGGGCGCATTGTTTCAGAAGACGCATTTCACGATCAGGTAAAAGCGCAGCAACTCGTTGACCAGATAAGCGGTATCCGCAGTATGTTCACTAATGGAATTATGCTGTTGGATGACAACTTTGCAATTATAGCCGAGAACCCTTACATCTCCGGCAGAAAAGGGAAAAAAATTCCCGAGCTGGAAACATTTCTGAAAACTGTTGTAACAAACGGCCTTCCTGATATTTCCAATCCCTATCCAAGTGCCAATTCGAGCGCTCCGGCAATTGTTATGGCGGTGCCGATCAGCGACCAAAAGGACAAACTGCTTGGCTTTCTTGTCGGCAGCATTACCCTGACCAATGATTATTTCATTGAAGAAATCATGGGATTTAAAATTGGCAAGAAGGGCTACCTCTACATAATGAGTAAGGATCGCACACTGATTCTTCATCCTGATAAGAACCGGATTATGAAGCAAGATGTGCCGGTTGGCAGCAACAAGCTGTTGGATAAGGCACTTCTTGGGTTTGAAGGGAGCGGTCAGACTATAAATTCTCGTGGAATACCACAGTTGGCCTCGTTCAAGAGTCTGAGAACTGTTGACTGGGTGCTCGGGTGCGTCTTTCCAAAAGATGAGGCATACAAGCCGGTATATCGCATGCGCTCATACCTGATTACCGTGTCAGCAGTGATTATTATCCTTTCTATAACCCTGGTCTGGATTCTCACGAAGCGGATAACTTTTAATCTCAAGAACCTTACCGCTCAAGTGGAGCTGATCAGAGAAAGCCCCCCCAATTCCTATAAAATTTCCATAGACAGTACGGATGAGGTCGGTCTGCTGGCTACGTCGTTTAACGATCTTCTGGAAAAACTTGGTGATAAGGAAAACGCTCTTGTGAAGCAGCGTGACCTTCTGGAACAACGGACCATTGAATTGGAAGAAGCACTGGAAAAGGTTAATGTCCTTTCCGGTATCATTCCAATCTGTGCCTGGTGTAAAAAAATACGTAATGACTCCGGGTACTGGGATCAGTTGGAGCATTACATCAGCGAACATTCAGATGCCGACTTCAGTCATGGTGTATGTCCCGAATGTTATGCCAAGCAAAAAAAGGAAATTGAAGACATGTACGAATAGACTTGGTGGATATATTGAATTTGTTTTTGACAAAGAAAAAGGCTTTGAGGGGAAACCCTTCAAAGCCTTTTGTTCATTTTATGGTAGCGGAGGCCGGACTCGAACCGGCATGAGGTTGCCCTCGGCAGATTTTGAGTCTGCTGCGGAAAATGGGATGCCAGCCATCCGTGTATTAGGTGGGCTATGCCGATCAGAGACTGGAAGTCAGCACTGAACCAATTCAGTATATTTTTTGAGGACAGAATGCCTGTTTTATAAAAGACCTGAAAAACCATTTACACAAACTAATTGACAGGCCCTATTCTGGAGCTATTAAAGAAACAGCCAATATGACCGTTAAGAGCTTAGCAAGACCATCTATACCCATTTGTAAATAATTATTCGACTTTATTCGTATACTACCGTATAAAGTAGTATAAATTCATATAAACAGGTGATCGCATGGACAAAATCAAGAACCCGTTTTCTCCGGGAGCAGGCTCACCGCCACCTGAACTGGCGGGTCGTGACGGCATTCTGGAACAGGCACATGTGCTGCTCGGTCGTGTTCGCCTGAAACGCCCTGAAAAAAGCATATTGATGACAGGGTTACGTGGTGTCGGCAAGACGGTACTGCTCAATGAAATTGAGCGAATGGCGATTGCGAACGGCTATCGGACCATTCTTGTGGAAGCTCACGAGGATAAACCACTCGCTTTGCTGCTTGTGCCGCACCTTCGCCGTATCCTGTTTGATCTCGATAGAATTGCCGGAGCTGGAGATAAAGCACGTCGCGGTCTTGCAGTGCTCAAAAGTTTCATAGGCGGAATCAAGATAAGCGTTGGTGAAGTGGAGTTTGGTCTGGACACCGATCCGGAAAAGGGAGCCGCTGACAGCGGTGATTTGGAAATAGACCTCCCCAACCTTTTTGTCGCTGTAGCCGAAGCGGCAGAAGAGCGCCACACCTCTGTAGCTATCCTTATCGACGAAATTCAATACCTTAATTCCTCTGAATTGAGTGCTCTGATAATGGCCATGCATAAAATGCAACAGCGCCAGCTTCCTCTGGTTTTGGTTGGTGCAGGGCTGCCGATTCTGCCCGGTTTGGCTGGCGATTCAAAGTCATACGCCGAACGTCTTTTCAGCTTTCCCGATATCGGACCTCTTGCGGAACCGGAAGCGGCAAAAGCTCTCAAAGATCCGGTGATAGCAGCAGGAGAAGTCTTTGATGATGTGGCTATTTCAGAAATTTACCGGCTGACGCAGGGATATCCCTACTTCCTCCAAGAATGGGGATATCAATCATGGAACCATGCAGTCACATCTCCAATTACCCTCCAGATTGTTCAGGAAACAACCGCTCTTGTTGCAAGTCGTCTCGATGAAAACTTTTTCAGGGTTCGCTTTAATCGCCTTACTCCACGTGAAAAGATGTATCTGCGAGCAATGGCCGAATTGGGAGCTGGCCCGTATCGAACTGCCGATATCGCGGAATTTCTTGGTGTAAAAATCACAACTCTTGGTCCGGTGCGGGCAAGCCTGATCAAAAAAGGGATGATTTACAGCCCTTCGCACGGGGACATGGCTTTTACCGTGCCGCTATTTGATCAATTCATGCTGCGTGCCATACCTGAATTTGAAGCCAAGGCAACAATCATATGACCACCAGCAGCCAGATTTTGAAAACTGACTATTTCTCAAAAGCAAAAGGCTTTAAAGGTAATCCCTTCAAAGCCTTAATTTATTTATGGTAGCGGAGGCCGGACTCGAACCGGCATGAGGTTGCCCTCGGCAGATTTTGAGTCTGCTGTGTCTACCATTTCACCACTCCGCCAGAGCTGATACTTATAATTCAGACAAAATCATACGTCAAGGTTTTTTGCCTTGTTGTTGAGAATACGGGTCAAAGAACTAACCTCGCTGATATTCCGATAAAAAATGTGCTTTATATTCCGGGTAGCGTCCTTCCCCAATTGCGTGACGGATCTCAGACATCATCGCCAGATAAAAATGGACGTTGTGAATAGCCGACAGTACAGCCGAAAGAACTTCGTTGGAGACAAAGAGGTGATGAAGGTATGCCCTGGTGAAATTTTGACAGGTATAACAGGTGCAGCTCGGATCAATTGGGAAGAAATCCCGTTTATAGTTTTTGTTGGTAAGGCGGATGCGGCCCCGACGGGTAAATAGAGTCGCGCTTCGTGCATAGCGGGTAGGAATTACGCAATCAAACATGTCGATACCGCGCTCGACACTTTCAAGAATGTCCTCCGGTAAGCCGACACCCATCAGATAGCGCGGCTTATCTTCGGGGAGGTGAGGAGTGGTAAATCCGACAATTTTTTTCAGGAGTTCCAGCCCTTCGCCAACGCTGACCCCTCCAATGGCATAGCCCGGCAGGTCCAGTTTGCGCATCTCTTTCGCGCACATTTCCCTCAGATCTTCGTAGACGCTTCCTTGTACAATGCCGAATAAGGCCTGGCCGTTGTCCGTCATCGCATTTTGACACTCTTTCAGCCAGCGGATGGTTTTCTTCGTTGATTTTTCGGCATACGATTTATCGCACGGGTAGGGAATACACTCGTCAAAAGCCATAATAATATCGGCACCCAGATCCTGCTGAATTCGGGTTGCAGTAGCCGGATCGAGATAAATTTCAGCTCCCGTGATTTCATGTTTGAAGAAGACGCCTTCCTCAGTGATACGCTTGTTTGGGAGCGAAAATACCTGAAATCCACCCGAATCGGTCAGGATCGGTTTGTCCCATGCCATAAACTTGTGCAGTCCTCCGGCTTTTTTTACCAGTCCTTCGCCCGGTTGCAGGTGCAGATGATATGTATTTGAAAGAATTATCTGGGATCCGGTATCTTTGATTTGTGCAGGAGTAAGCGGTTTCATGGCCCCGTGAGTCGCAACGGGCATGAAAATTGGTGTCTGAATATCGCCGTGTGCTGTGCTGACAATTCCAAGGCGAGCCGAGCAGTGAGGGTCTTTCTTTAACAGCGTGAATTTCATGTAATCTCCAAAACTCCGATCAAGGCATACGATCAGAGTTTGTTCTATTGATATCTCTTACTATCAGAATGGGCTCTAAAAAGCAATTTGTGCGTAGTATGTTGCAGCCAATACCGTTTTATTATCAGCCGTATACACAAAAAGGTTGCAATTTATATAACGGATGTTTAGTATCACCGCGATTGTACCAATTGAAAACACCTGAGTGCGCCACCCACTTTGATCGACGCATCCACATAACACTCTCAAGGAGGTTTACGAATGAAAGTTGTCTCCAGATTTTGTTGGCGCGGTCCCCCTGACGTAAGTTGAATCATCTGCAAGAATTCCCATTGTTTCAGAAACATTTATCCGTGAAGAATAACACTATCTAAAAAGGAAGGAATGCCATGCAATTCACCTCGTCATCCATTGGCAGAAAAGTCTTTATGGCGATTACAGGCCAGTCAATGGTTCTGTTCGCTGTTATTCATCTGCTCGGAAACAGCTCCATCTTCGGGTGGCTCAACGGTGGTATCAACGCCTACGCCGAACACCTCCATAGTCTGCCGTTACCTTTTATTATCGGCTTTCGTCTGGTTATGCTCGCTATGGTTTGTATTCACATCTGGTTTGGTATCCAGCTGACCATTGAGAACCGTGGTGGCCGCCCTCAGCAGTACGCAGTCAAGTCTACACAGAAAGCAACCTTTGCCAGCGAAAATATGATTTGGACAGGAGCCCTTATTGGAATATTTCTGCTCTATCATCTGGCACACTTCACGTTCCAGGTTATAAATCCTGAAACCGCCGCCTTGAAGCATCTGGTGCCGCTCCATAATGAAATGGTGCCTAATGTGTTGGGCATGGTTGTATCAGGTTTCAGTAATTTCCTGGTGTCATTTATTTACGCCGGTGCGATGGTAGTTCTTTTTCTGCACCTTTCACATGGCATTCAGAGCTTTTTCCAAACCATGGGATGGAGTTGTGACAGAAGCCAGCCGATTATTGTAAAACTCGGCTCTCTCGTCGCTCTCGTTATTTTCCTGGGTTATGTTACCATCCCGCTGACAATTTTTGCCGGCATTCTGAAAGGTTAAGGGGGTTATTGTGATACTTGATGGAAAATGTCCAACCGGACCTATTGAACAAACCTGGGATAAACACCGCTTCGACCTGAAGCTGGTCAATCCCGCAAATAAACGTAAATACAACGTTATCGTTGTTGGTACCGGACTGGCCGGTGGCGCTGCTGCTGCATCACTTGGTGAACTTGGCTATAACGTCCAGGCGTTCTGCTATCAGGACAGCCCGCGCCGTGCTCACTCAATCGCTGCGCAGGGTGGTATCAATGCTGCCAAAAACTATCCGAATGATGGTGATTCAATCTATCGTCTGTTCTACGACACCATAAAAGGGGGCGACTTCCGCGCTCGTGAGGCTGACGTATGGCGTCTTTCTCAGGTGTCGAATAACATTATCGACCAATGCGTGGCTCAGGGTGTTCCTTTTGCCCGTGACTATGCCGGTTACCTTGATAACCGCTCCTTCGGCGGCGCTCAGGTTTCCCGTACATTCTATGCTCGCGGTCAGACGGGACAACAGCTTCTTCTGGGTGCGTACTCTGCTCTTTCGCGTCAGATCAAGTTGGGGACGGTTAAAATGTATAACCGCCGCGAAATGCTTGATCTTGTCGTTGTTGATGGCGTTGCCAAGGGTATTACTGTCCGTAACCTGCTTACCGGCGAACTTGAAAGCTACGCCGCTGACGCTGTCTGCCTGGCAACCGGTGGCTACGTCAACGTTTTCTATCTTTCCACGAATGCCATGGGCTGTTCGGTAACGGCTAACTGGAAGGCTCACAAGAAGGGTGCTTTCTTCGCCAACCCCTGCTACACCCAGATCCATCCGACCTGTATCCCGCAGGCTGGTGATTATCAATCAAAACTGACTCTGATGTCCGAGTCGCTCCGTAACGATGGACGTTGCTGGGTTCCCAAGAGAAAAGAAGATTGCGGCAAGCATCCAAATGAGGTTCCTGAAGAGGACCGCGATTACTATCTGGAGCGCAAGTATCCTTCATTTGGTAACCTTGCACCACGTGACATCGCTTCCCGTGCTGCCAAAGAGCAGTGTGACGATGGCCGGGGTGTCGGTCCTGGTGGTCGCGGTGTTTACCTTGATTTTGCAACATCCATTAAGCGTGTTGGTGCTGACACCATAAAAGAACGTTACGGCAACCTTTTTGAGATGTATGAAAAGATTACTGACGAAGATGGATACAAACGCCCTATGCGTATGTATCCGGCGCCACACTATTCAATGGGTGGTTTGTGGGTCGATTATAACCTGATGAGCAATATCCCCGGCCTGTTCGTGCTGGGCGAGGCCAATTTCTCCGTCCACGGCGCTAACCGCCTTGGGGCTTCCGCGCTCATGCAGGGTCTTGCAGACGGCTACTTCGTTATTCCGTACACCATTGGCGGGTATCTGGCAGGTGTTAAGCCTGGTGTCGTCAAAACCGACAATCCTGAATTCAAAAAATCGGCTGACGAAGTTGATGCTTACAATAACAAACTGCTCGATATAAACGGTAATAAGACTGTTTTCGAGTTCATGCGTGAACTGGGCGGCCTCATGTGGGAAAACTGCGGAATGGCCCGCACCAAAGAATCACTTGAGCTTAACCTCAAGAAGATTCCGGCTCTGCGCGAAGAATTCTGGAAGAATGTCAAGGTTTCCGGTAAAGGTGCTGATCTTAACCAGCAACTGGAAAATGCCGGTAGAACGGCTGACTTTCTTGAGTTTGCCGAGCTTATGTGTCGTGATGCCTATCACCGCAATGAATCCTGTGGTGGCCACTTCCGTTCTGAATATCAGGACGAAGGCGAGGCACAGCGTGACGATGTTAATTACTGTTATGTCGGCGCCTGGGAATACAAGGGCGATAAAAAAGAGCCGGAACTTCACAAAGAGCCGTTGAAGTTTGATAATGTACATCTCGCCGTAAGGAGTTACAAATAATGAGCGATCACAAGACCATGACACTCACACTGATCGTGTGGCGCCAGAAGGGGCCAAAAGATCCGGGGAAATTTGAAACCTACACTGCAAAAGGCATAACCGAGCACCACTCTTTTCTGGAAATGCTTGATTGCGTAAATGAAGATCTGATTTATGCCGGTAAAGAGCCGATTGTGTTCGATCACGACTGTCGCGAAGGTATCTGTGGTATGTGTTCACAGGTTATCAACGGCGCAGCTCACGGTGGACAGGATCGTACCACGGTCTGTCAACTTCATATGAGAAAGTTCAAGGATGGCGACACTATCTACATTGAGCCGTGGAGAGCCCGTGCTTTCCCGATCATTAAAGATCTTATCGTAGATCGTTCTGCCCTTGACACTATTGTTCAGGCTGGTGCGTATGTCTCCTGCCATACCGGTGGAGTTCCTGATGGAAATGCTATCCTGATTCCGAAACCGGCTGCTGATGAGGCTATGGATGCTGCTGAATGTGTCGGGTGCGGAGCCTGTGTTGCCGGATGTCCTAATGGTGCAGCCATGCTGTTTACCGGCGCAAAGGTTTCTCAGTTTGCCGTAATTCCTCAGGGCCAGGCTGAAGCTGCCACCCGCGTCAAGGATCTGGTTGACGCAATGACATCATGCGGATTTGGTAACTGCACTAACCACTATGAATGTCAGGTAGCTTGCCCCAAAGGTATTAATGTAAAATTCATTGCCCGCATGAATCGTGAATTCATCAAGGCGCAGTTTGCTTGATTTTATTTCACTTTCTGTAATGATCTGTCGGGGCGGCCTTTTGGCTGCCCCGCTTTTTTTGGAGCTGATATCTTGTGGATTTAGATTTCGTTTGCATTGAATGTGACATTATTGCAGATCCATCTGCAATATTAACTGCTGCACTCTATGAAGAATTGCGGAAATTCGAGTTTCATTTTAAAGCGTCCTGTTGTCTGAATCAGGCAGAAACCTGCCATTCCTGCTGTGAGAACATCAACTGTCCATTCCGGATTGTTTTTGGCCAGCAGGTTTCATCAGATCCGGAAATTGTCCGACTTCACCAAAAACCATCGTTACCATTGTCGTTATATATTGGTGAGATGTGTAGTAATAATTCATCTAATACTGTAGGCATGGTTGTCGTTGGTAGCGCTGTGAATTATATTGGATTTTTTCAGGCAGCGTTGTTACGTATGATTAAATCTGTTATGCATATGCTACTGCTTCCATTCGCTCCATCTGTTCTTCATTTCTATTGTCTTGATAACCAGGGCATACGACATGAAATCAGCGATTTATTAATGATGCCGGAAAGCATAATCCTGCTTTCCGGACGTTACGTTATACAAAACACGGTACATTCCGACAGTGCCAGATTGACCTTTAAATCTCCATTGCGCCTGATTAGCAATGGTTCGGTTGCTCACAAATTTGATTTTGCCCAATTCTTTCGCTCACAGCTCAGACGATGTTCCTCTTTATGCGCTTATTATGGCAATGGAGAGATGGATCTTGATTTTGGCGGTCTTTCTCAGCATGCTCAGAAAGTTGCTGTTCTGGAAGATGGAATGCATTATGCTCAGCCGGATTGGTCAAAGAGCCGGAACAGAGCAGGTTTGACCGGTACGATCGAATGTGCAGGTCTGGTTGAACCGATGTTTTCGTTGTTGCGCCTCGGAAGCTATTTTAATGCCGGAAAAGGAGCATCGTTCGGATTGGGTTTTTATAGGCTTGAATCGCTTTGACATTGGATCATCACCTTGAATGATTGACAAATGGTGACCATGGAAACTAAGATGCATCGCAGAAGTTCACTTCAATTTGAAAGGTTGTTATGAAGGTTATTATCCTGCTTGGTGATGGTATGTCGGACGTCACGTATAGTGAACTCGACAATAAATCACCTCTACAGTACGCAAATACACCACACATGGATTTTATGGCACTGCATGGTCAGGTTGGGCTGGCCCATACCGTTCCCGCAGGCCTCCCTCCCGGAAGTGACGTGGCGAATTTGTCTGTTTTCGGTTATGATCCTCGAACCTGCTATACGGGGCGTTCACCGCTTGAGGCGATCAGCATGGGAGTTGTTCTTGGTCCGGACGATGTTGCTTTCCGTATGAATCTGGTTACACTGAAGCCTCAGGGTAGTTCGATCTATATGCAGGACTTTTCCGCCGGGCATATATCTACAGATGAGGCACGGGAACTGGTTGAAACGCTTCAGCAGGAAATCGGCGGCAAAGAATTTGAATTTTATCCCGGTGTAGGGTATCGGCATCTGATGGTCTGGCGCGGTGGCAAGGACGGAATGCAATCAACTCCTCCACATGATATTTCCGGTAAAGCTGTACTGGATTCACTTCCCAAAGGCGATGGTGCAGATGTACTGAATAACATCATGAATCATGCCCAGATGGCACTTCATGATCATCCGGTCAATAAAAAACGCAAGGAGCAGGGGCAAGCGCCGGCCAACTCGATCTGGCTCTGGGGACATGGTAAAACTCCTCGCATCGATATGTATCGTGATAAATTCGGTCTTTCAGGGGCTGTAATCTCTGCAGTTGATCTTATCAAAGGGATTGGTATCTGCGCCGGTCTGGATGTTATAAACGTTGAGGGGGCAACCGGGTACATTGATACCAATTATCTTGGCAAGGGCCAGGCCGCTCTTGCTGCTCTGGAGAACCATGATTTTGTCTATGTTCACGTAGAAGCGCCGGATGAAGCTTCACATGCCGGCAATATGCAGCATAAACTCCAGGCAATTGAGGATTTTGACCGCCAGGTTGTCGGCACCGTTCTCGAAGGAATCAAGAAATTCGGCGAATTTGCAATTCTCTGTATGCCTGATCACCCGACACCGGTAAAATTGATGACGCATACCTCGGAACCTGTTCCATTTGTTATCTACCGGGGCGGATCAGAGACCGGTAATGGGGCAGCTTCGTATGACGAAGCCCAGGCAAAGGCAACCGGGTTAATTATGGAAGGTCATACGCTGTTACCTGCGCTACTTGTGTAATATCCGGTTCAATGTTAAAGGATCAAGGATTTTCGAAGATGTATCGGAAATCCTTGATCCTTATTTCTATCTCTTAACTCACTTTGATATAACTACAACAATATGAATATGTTTTTTGCCAACCTTACCCCCAAAGACATCTGCGTGAATGCTGTACGCTTAGCCCTGATCATTTTACTTCTTTGGTACCTCACCTGCCTTTTTGTTTCTCCTGGTCACGGAACGGTTGTTTATGACGCTTCATTTCCTCCCGGAAGCGGCGTGCGCAAGCTTGCCAGCGAACTGAAAGCCGGCGGGGTCATACGCAGTTCATGGCACTTCGTTCTTTTGACGCGGCTGCGTGGAGCTGCGCATCAGCTTAAAGCCGGTGACTACCGGTTTAGTGATGACATGACTCCCGACAAGATACTGATGAAAATTGTTTCAGGCGAGGCGGATTATCGTAAATTTACCCTTCCTGAAGGGTATTCGATGTATCAGGCAGCGGAATTGCTGGATCAGAAGGGGTATTTTAAGAAAGATGCCTTTCTGGCTAAATGTCGTGACAAATCATTACTGGCACGTCTTGGACTTAATGAATCCAGTGCGGAAGGGTACCTCTATCCTGCTACCTACAATCTATCTCGGGGCGGCAGTGAGGAACAGTTGCTGGAACAGATGATCGGGCAATGGAATAAGTTGAATGACGCCATAAAAGCAGGTGAGGGGACACGTCAGTTTTCTCGCCACGACATTGTCATGTTGGCGTCAATAATTGAAAAAGAGGCTGTTGCAGCGGATGAGAAGCCGCTTATTGCCTCGGTGTTTTATAATCGCATGCGGATCGGCATGCCTCTTCAGAGTGATCCGACAGCAGTCTACGGAGTTCGTTCGTTCTCCGGCAAGGTGACCAAAGCAGATATTCAGCGCCCATCCCCCTATAATACCTACCTCAACAAAGGTCTCCCCCCTGGTCCAATCGGTAATCCGGGCAGTGATGCCGTACAGGCGGCACTGAACCCGGCTAAAACCGATTACCTCTATTTTGTCGCTCGCCAGGATGGCACCCACCAATTTTCACGCACTCTCGCAGAACATAATCAAGCGGTCGCACGCTTCCTCAGATAGTTTCTTGAATGCTGATACTGAGCTGGCTGTGAAGGGACGATGTCAATAATTGTAACTTCTGGAGGCGCAAAGAGACGCATGGGAGGACCCCAGGTTCCGGTACCTCTTGAAACATGAATTATTGATCCAGCTTTTGTTGTGGTTGTACCGCACGGAATAGGATGTGTGAGTCTGACGAGAAAATTAAATGGGAAGATTTGTCCGCCATGAACATGACCGGATAATTGTAAATCAAAGCGGCCGTCACTTTCCGGTACGATATCAGGGCGATGCTTCAGTAACAGTTGGAATGTATTTCGCGAGATTGAATTCAAAAGAGCTGATTCCATGGCGGGATCGGCAAGTGATTTCTTATTAACAGCACGATCATCTATGCCCGATATCGTAATACCGCATGAAAGCGGTACGGATTGGTTCCTGAGAACGGTAAAACCTGCTGTACGGGTAAAATCGAGGGACTGGGGGATGCCGGCATACACCTCATGATTACCGAGCACGGCAAATTTTCCGAAAGGTGCCGGAACTGCGGCCAAAAACCCAGACAATGAATTACGATCCGTGAGGTTGTAGTCAAGGTTCAGTTTACCGTCTATCAGATCTCCTGTTGAGACTAAAATATCCGGTTTTGCTTCAACTATGATTTTCAGGATTTGTTCGAGTCTGTGTTTACCCAGTAGAAGTCCGATATGCACATCAGATACCTGAACAATTCTGACCCTGGAGATGGAAGAGGGGAGTTTGGATGATGGAATAACAACGTGTTCGCTGCGGATAAGACCGGCTTCATGGAGGGAATATAAACTGGCGACAATAGCAAGGAACGGTGCAAACTTGCGGGCATTGTGTAAGGATATGTACGCCGGAAGCCGATGTAATTGCTGCCGAAACGCAAGGCGGCACGAAAAATAGACAACATCTATAAAAATGAGAATGGATGAAAAGATAAACAGAAGACCCATCCAAAGATAGCCGGGCCAGGCAATAATCAGCGCTGCTTTTGACAACCCATAACTTTCCGCTACTCGTACAAGGAGCGGCATGAAAGTCATGGCACCCATAAGAATAATCAGTAGCCGTGAAAGTTGTGGTCCAGAATGAAATGCATCACGCAGTCTGACATACGCATAGAGATGCATGCAGCCATAGATCGAAAGGAATGTTATCAGGAAAAGATACAATTAACGTGCTCCTTGACACCGCCGAAAGTCAGACGATGAATGGGGGAGGGGCCAAGCTTCCTGATCGCTTCGAGATGTGCTGCGCTGCCATACCCTTTATGTCCGGCAAAGCCGAACCCTGGGTACGTTACATCCATTTCGATCATTAACCGGTCACGGGTTACCTTGGCAATTATTGAGGCGGCGGCGATGGAGAGACTCAAGGAGTCGCCTTTTTTAATTGTCTTCTGTGGGATAAGGCTGTCTATGGTACTGATGCCGTCGATCAGCAGATAATCTGGCTGAGGAGCCAGATTCAGGACTGCAGCAAGCATGGCTTGGCGAGTGGCCTGCAAAATATTGATCCGGTCAATATCAGCCGGGCTGACTATGCCCACACCCACCGAAATCGCTTGTGCCATGATGACATCAAAAAGCTTCTCACGCTTCTCGGGAGTCAGTTTCTTGGAATCATCAACGCCGCTTATCGTAAGTCCGGCAGGCAGAATTACCGCCGCCGCCATGACCGGACCTGCAAGAGGCCCTCTGCCAGCTTCATCGATTCCTGCCACGTGCCTGAAACCTTTATTGTACGCGGTCTTTTCAAATATCAGTGTATCAAGAGGTGCTGTCGAAAAAAGCTCACCTTGTTGTGTCATAATCTGTCCTGAAACAGAAAACCCCGCAAGAGCGGGGTTTTCTGAGAGCTATTTGGCTACCGGTACATATTTCTTCTCGCGGATCCTGGCTGCTTTTCCGCGCAGTTTACGCAGATAGTAGAGTTTTGCACGACGAACATGACCACGAACCATAACTTCAATGTTCTCAATGTTTGGTGAATGCAGAGGGAACGTTCTTTCAACACCGATGCCATTGGAAATTTTACGTACGGTAAATGTCTCGCGCACGCCACCGTTCTGGCGAGCGATACAAACGCCCTGATAAGCCTGGATACGTTGTTTATCACCCTCAACGATCTTTACATGTACTTTTACCGTATCCCCGACTTTGAATGGGATAACATTTTTCTTCATTTGGTCAAACTCTAAAAAATCGATGGTATTCATTGTTTACCTTCCTCCTGTATGATGCTCGGTTTGTGTAATGTATGTAACTTCGCGTTAAATCCCTTTGAGTCGGTCAAACATAATTGCAGCTGCTGACCGAACTGAAAGATGGTTATATGTTCCATTTCCTGCGATTGGCTCAAGCACAATATCAGCGGCAGAAAAGCATTCTTCAGTCAACCCCCAGCCGGTACCGAGCAGCAGCAAATACGGTTGATCATCTTCCTGAAGGAGCTCTTTGAATGCAGTCAATGCTATTGACCCCGAGCGGCGGGCTGCTCCGGTAACTGCAATTTTGACCGATTTACTGAACTCACTCTGAAAATCAGCTACTGCAGATGCTATTGTCGGTGTTACCCGAACAATGTCAAGTGCCTGTCTGCGGTCAGGGTTATAGTCTGCTCCCCAGCCTTGCTGCCAATGACCACTGATTCGTTCTGCAAGCTTTCGCTGCTCTTCGGAAGGTGTCACAATATAATATCGCTCAAGCCCGAATGTCTTTGCTGAACGGGCTATATCATGCTGGTCAAGGTTTGTCAGGGCGGATGTAACAACCTCGTGGTGTTTGTTATAAACCGGATAATGAACAAGGGCCACAGCCAGATTACTTAGTAACACAGGCTTCCTCCTGCTCAATTTCCGTCAACATTTTCCGATCTTCCCGCGTCAGCGTTACTTTTGAAAGTAAATCCGGCCGCAGTGCACGCGTCTTGCGCAACGACTCTTTACGACGCCATTTTCTGATCTGTTCATGATGCCCTGAAAGCAAAGCGTCCGGAACGGTCAGGCCATTAAATTCAGGAGGGCGTGTATAGTGCGGATACTCCAGCAGGCCGTCACCAAAGGAATCATATTCTGCCGACTCATTACTGCCAAGAACTCCGGGTATCAGCCGCGATACGGAGTCAACAATCGCCATTGCAGCAATTTCTCCGCCCGAGAGTACAAAATCACCGAGTGAAATGTCGTCTTCAGCGTAGATCGAGCGGATTCTTTCATCAATCCCCTCATAGCGACCGCACACAATAATGAGTCCGGGTTTCTCCGCAAGTTCACAGGCAACCGCATGGGTAAGGAGTCTGCCATGTGGAGAAGTGAGTATTACGGTTGAAGACGGGTGCAGAGATTTTATGGAGTCAATACTCGCTGCGAGTGGTGCAGCTTTCATGACCATCCCGGCACCACCGCCGTAGGGGGCATCATCTGCCGTTTGATGTCGGTCAGTGGCCCAATCGCGGATGTTGTGGAGCGAAATGTCAATGAGCTGTTTGTCTTTTGCCCGTTTGATAATACTTTCATCAAAAGGACCGAAAAACATTCCGGGAAACAGGGTCAAAATGTCGAATCTCATAGATCCAATAAGCCGTCGAGCGGAGTTATGATCATCTTTTTACCCACTATGTCGATATGAGCTATCACATCGGCAATAGCCGGGATCAAGTACTCTTTTGAGGCGCCGCGTACAACATAAATATCGCTGCTGCCGGTTTCAAAGATGTCAACCACTGTTCCCAGTTCGATACCCTGATCGGTAAGGACTGCCAGTCCCAGAAGATCACGCCAGTAGTATTCATCTTCACCCGGAACCGGAAGCTGACTTCGCTTCAAACAAAGCTCCGATCCGTTTAAGGAAAGCACCTGATTGATGTCAGAGAAGTCATTCAAGCCGACAATAAAGCCGCCGGCATGAGCAGAAACACTCTTCAAGGAATATTCACGGAGCGCACCGTCCGGCGCTTTCAGCAAAACGATTTTAGACGACTGCAAACTTTCTATATTGCCTGAATATGAGTAGACCTTCAGAAGGCCCTTTATTCCGTGAGTTCCGATAACTTTGCCAACCGGAACCAATTCATCCTGATCTGTCATTTATTCCACAATTTTAAGGATTGCCTTCTTGTTGTCTTTTGTTGATACAGCATTAAGAATAGTACGAATAGCTTTTGCCGTTCGTCCTTCCTTACCGATGATTCGCCCCATGTCATCCTTGGCGACGGATAAACTTATGATAAGAGTACCCTCTTCTGTTTCCTCGGTTGCATTCACGTGAGTCGGGTCATCAACCAGTGCCTTTGCAATGCTTTCAACAAGAGTCTTCATGGAGGTGTCCTCTGTTGCTCATATAGAGTACCCGGCGAACCGGAAAAACAGAATACGTTATGCTGCTGCAGGTGCCTTGTCAAGAAGCCCTGCATTCTTCAACAGCTGACGAACCGTATCAGTCGGCTGTGCGCCTTTGCTGAGCCACGCAGCAGCTTTTTCAGTGTTCAGCTTGACTACGGCCGGATTCTTGGTTGGATCGTATGTGCCAACATTCTCGATGAAGCTGCCATCACGACGACTACGCTCGTCGGCAACAACTATCTGATAAAAAGGTCTTTTTTTAGCGCCTGCACGTGCAAGCCTGATTTTTGTAGCCATTGTATGTTTCCTCCTGATTTTGTACTGCTTTGAAATTTATATTTGAATATGCTCGAATAACAATATTACCGGAATGGCATCATCCCTTTTCCAAATCCGCCTGATCCACCCATTCCGCCCATTCCACCCATCCCTTTGAGTAAGCCTTTCGGACCAAGTTTCTGCATCATTTTCATCATCTTCTGGGCTTCAGTAAAGCGTTTAAGGAGCAGATTAACTTCCTGTACCGATGTTCCGCTCCCTTTTGAAATCCGTAAACGGCGACTGCCGTTGATGATGCCATGATTGGCCCGCTCGCCTGGTGTCATTGAGCGGATAATTGCTTCTATGCGTTTTATATCGTCTTCACTAGGCTGGGCGCCCTTCATCTGTTTCATCATCTTGCCCATACCCGGGATCATTCCCATGATAGATTCAACTGAACCAAGTTTTTTGATCTGCTGCATTTGTGAAAGGAAATCATCCAGATCAAACTGGTTTTTCTTCAATTTTTGTTGAAGAAGAGTGGTTTCTTTTTCATCAAAAAGAGACTGCGCTTTTTCAACAAGAGTAAGAACATCGCCCATGCCGAGAATACGTGATACAAGCCGATCTGCGTGGAAAACTTCCAGCGCATCCAGTTTTTCGCCAAGTCCGACAAACTTGATAGGCTTGCCGATAACAGCCTTGATGGAAAGTGCGGCTCCGCCTTTTGCATCACCGTCCAACTTGGACAGGACAACACCGCTAATGCCCAGCCGGTCATTAAAACCGCTTGCAATAGTAACAGCTTCCTGACCGGTCATTGCGTCAGCTACAAACAGGATTTCCCGGGGCTGAACAGCAGCTTTGATTTCACTCAACTCATTCATCAGATAATCATCTATCTGGTGACGGCCTGCGGTATCAAGAATGACGGTGTCGTAGCCATTCAATTCAGCAAATTTCATGGCACTGGAGCATATATCAAGCGGCTTCTGGTCGGTTGATGAAGTAAATACTTCAAGACCGAGTTGCCGACCAACTGTTTGCAACTGTTCGATAGCAGCCGGGCGATACACGTCAGCAGGAACAAGTAACGGCCTACGTTTCTGCTTTTTGAGCAGATTGCCAAGCTTGCCGCACGTTGTTGTCTTTCCGGCTCCCTGCAAGCCGACCATCATAATTGCCACGGGTGGTTTCGCAGCAAGGTCGAGAGAATTGTCCTCGCCGCCGCCCATGATGGAAACCAGTTCGTCATGGACAATCCTGATAACCTGCTGTCCAGGTGACAAACTGCCCAGAACTTCGGTTCCTACCGCCTTGATCCGGACATTTTCTATAAAATCTTTGACAACCTTGAAATTGACGTCTGCCTCAAGGAGAGCGAGACGGACTTCGCGCAAGGCCTCCTTGATGTTGTCTTCAGACATCACTCCCTGACCGCGAAGCTTCTTGAAGACTGATTCCAGTTTGTCGGATAGGCTGTCAAACATCGTGGTTATACTGTCCCGAGTGCAGAATTATTCCAAAAGGGGGTCACTATAAGGTCAACTGCCGTTGCTGTCAAGAACTATTTGTTTTTAAAGCTGTATTAGACGAAATGCGGGTGGGTATTCAAGAGAGTGTTGCCTGCATTGGAAGATGCAGTAAATAAGTGAAAATTGAACAAATAACAGCCATTAGTCATCTGGATGTTCACTGTCATTTCCGAGCCAGACCGGTTCATAGAGCACATCACTTTCCTTTCGGTAAATAATAGCCGGCAAAAAATCCTCAGATGTGAGGGTATGAAGTACGGTGTCATAAATGTCGCCATTGTAGCAGATAGCCAGACCACAATCTGTAGAAAGGGCTCGTGGAGCAGGAATAAGAAGAATCTCCAGTTCATGTCTTTTGAGAATATACTCAGCTTTCATTACCCGGTGTGCAGAGTTGAATACCGCTAGAAACTTTCCATTTTGAATCACTGTATTAAATCTCCCGATAATTGAGATGCTGCTGTTGATGTCTCAGTGTAATGCTAATTGACAAAAACCGTGTGTAGACACTACTATGCGCAAAAGGAAAAATATATGCAGAGTGTCATGTCCATAGTTGGTTTGGTTCTTTTTGCTTTTATTATCAGTATTCCCTGTGGGTATGCGCGTCAAAACTATGCCAAATTTTCACTCATGTGGTGGATCCTGATACATCTGCCGATTCCACTAATCATATTATTGCGTATCAAGGCTGGACTTAATTGGCATTTTGTCCCTTTAACTCTCGGGAGTTCGGTCGCCGGACAATTTATCGGTGGAGCGTTGTTTCGGCGGAGAAAGCAAAATGCAAAAGCGCCCTAGGATGCCTTTCCCGCGAGCGGTATCAGGCCTGCTTCAGGAAAATACTATTGGACACGAGCTGGCTGAACGACTTCGTGAAGCGGAAATCTGGCGTATATGGCCGGAAGTTGTCGGTGCTACGCTTGCGTGTCGGGCACAACCATTACGGATTATAAACGGCACGCTGACGGTTGCTGTTTCCAGCGCGCCCTGGATGCAGGAGCTCCGTTTTATGACCGCTATGATGAAAGAAAAACTTAACGCCCGATTGGGCGCAGAAGCAATACAGGAAATCGTGTTAAGGGCGGGGAGGGTTGATCTTCCCGCAATCGAAGTACCGGAAGAAATCACTGTAACCCGCCCCCTCACTCCTCAGCAGCAGGCGCAGATTGAAGCTCAATCAGCCGCCATTACAGACCCTGAAACCAGGCAGGCCTTTATTGAACTGATGCAGGCCAGCCTGGAAACATGCTCTGATTAAGATCGCGTCAACTGACGGTATTTGATGCGGTGTGGAATGTCGGCAGCCGCTCCCAACCGTTTTTTGCGATCTTCTTCATACTCAGAATAGTTTCCTTCAAACCAGACAGCCTTTGAATCCCCCTCAAATGCCAGAATGTGCGTGGCAATACGGTCCAAAAACCATCGGTCATGGCTGATTACCACGGCGCATCCGGCGAAGTTTTCCAGTGCTTCTTCAAGGGCCCGCATGGTGTTAACATCCAGGTCATTGGTCGGTTCATCCAGCAAGATCACATTAGCACCGCTCTTCAGCATACGTGCCAGATGCACCCGGTTACGTTCCCCCCCGGAAAGCATACCGACTTTTTTTTGCTGATCGCTGCCGGAAAAATTAAAACGTGACACATATGCGCGCGAGTTAACTGCTACCTTGCCAAGCTGGATCATTTCCTGACCTTCAGATATTTCCTCCCAGATTGATTTATCGGGGTTGAGTGAATCACGGCTTTGATCAACATAGGCCAGTTGTACTGTGTCACCGATACGGAAAGAGCCGGAGTCGGCTGTTTCCTGGCCGGTTATCATGCGAAAGAGAGTAGTTTTACCGGCGCCGTTCGGTCCGATGATGCCGACAATCCCTCCGCGTGGCAGACGAAAAGTCATTGCTTCAACTAACAGTCTGTCGCCGTATCCTTTGGCAACGTTTTCAGCTTCGATAACGATGTCTCCCAATCGCGGTCCGGGCGGCAGGTATATTTCAAGCTCACGGGCATGCATTTCGCTCTCCTGGGCAACAAGATCCTCATAGGCGCTGATTCGAGCCTGTGACTTGGCATGACGCCCTTTCGGCGACATTCTGATCCATTCAAGTTCCCGCTGCAGCGTCTTCTGACGGTCGGATTCCTGTTTTTCTTCATTTGCCAGGCGATTCTGTTTTTGCTCAAGCCAGGATGAGTAATTCCCTTTCCACGGGATACCTTCACCCCGATCAAGCTCCAATATCCAGCCGGCAACGTTATCGAGAAAATACCGGTCATGAGTAACAGCGATAACCGTACCGGCGTAGCTGTGCAGATGATGTTCCAGCCAGGCAACAGTTTCCGCGTCCAGGTGGTTGGTCGGTTCGTCCAGGAGCAAAATGTCCGGTTTTTTGAGAAGTAACCGGCACAGCGCAACACGGCGCTTTTCACCGCCGGATAGTACTTTTATCGATGTATCTCCATCCGGGCAACGTAGAGCGTCCATCGCCATTTCCAGACGAGAGTCAAGATCCCAGGCATCCAGATGGTCCAACTTTTCTTGGAGAACCGCCTGACGGTCACACAATTTTTCAAAGTCGGCATCGGGTTCGGAAAATTTATCAGTAATGACATTGAATTCGGCCAGCAGGTCAACAGTCTCCTGGACTCCTTCTTCAACAATCTGGCGAACTGTCCTTGTTTCGTCAAGGCGCGGCTCTTGTTCCAGGTAACCGACAGTATAGCCCTGAGATAAAACAGCCTGACCGTTAAATTCTTTGTCTACCCCCGCCATAATCCGGAGCAGCGAAGACTTACCGGAGCCGTTAAGTCCTAGTACGCCGATCTTTGCACCGTAAAAATAGGATAACGAGATGTCCTTGATTACCGGTTTCTTGTCGTAAAATTTACTGACCCGCATCATTGAATAAATAATCTTGTTTGGATCTAAAGCCATTTCCCTACCTCCGGAATTCATTCAGATTAATTTGGCATTATTACACTTTTGGCGCTTTGAATGTCAATTGTTTGGGTAATCATATAATTGCCGAGTGCGAGTATTATTCAAACAAATATGGTACATAATTTTCCATCAACCTGAATAATATTATGTTTGAATATTTATCCGTTTAGTATATTTTCAGGCATTATCGATTCAGCGGGAGAAGTAATAAATGAAAAAGCTCCGAACCGGGACGAACCTTATACGAATATCTCTCTACGCCGGGATTATTCTATCTCTCGTGGGCATTGTAACTACTCTTTCTCCCACAACTCATTATCATACTCTGCTTGCGGTATTATTTGTATTCAATGCAATAGTCATGACGGCGGTTATATGGATTCTTACCGCTCGAAAATTACCGGTCCGCATCAGGCAAATTGCGGCGGCAATGAACAAGGTTGCTGAAGGAGAATTAACGGAACGGGTTTCTTTTGAGGGAGAAACGGAGATTTCCCTTCTTGCCGAAAATTTCAATACCATGATGGAACGACTTTCCGGGGCAATCACCAAGGTTCACTACTCGTTGCGGGAATTGAAAATTATCTCATCGACTATTGGTCAGCTTTCCCAAAAGGGAGTGTCCTCAGCGGCTGTCCAGACTGAATGCCTGAAACGGGCCACCTCGGCTATTCGGGAAATTAACAGCTCTATCACAGATATTGCATCACCCATTGTCACTCTTTCCACCCTTTCGACCGAAAACTCAAATGCTATGGCCGGGCTGTCACAGAGCCTTCAATTATCAACACAGTGCATTGAATCGCTTGTAATTGCCGTGGAAGAAGTTAGTTCATCAATCACTGAAATGACCTACGCCCTGGGTCAGATAAAAGAAAACACAACCATCCTTGCAGGGAATACAACCAGAACGGCTTCCCTCGTCGGCGAGATGGACAACGCTATCAAACAGATCGCCGTTCAGGCAACCGATGCCTCGCGCATAGCCGAAACGGTTCGAAAGGATGCCGAAGATGGCTGGAAAGCTGTTGATGCAACGATATCCGGTATTAACGAAATAAAGCTCTCTTCAACCGTCACATTTAATGCCATTGAGAACTTGTCCAAAAGGGTGGCAAATATCGGCAAGATTCTCTTGGTAATTGACGAAGTTGCCGAGCAGACTAATCTCCTTGCTCTTAATGCGTCAATTATTGCTGCACAGGCCGGGGAACGAGGGAAAAGCTTTTCCGTAGTCGCCAATGAAATTAAGAATCTGGCAAAGCGAACGGGAAGCCATACGAGAGAAATATCTGAGATAATTCTGGGAGTCAGGGAAGAAATGGACCGGGCAGTAAAAGCCATCACGCACTCTGAACAGAGAATCGCTGAAGGGGGCGAGTTGTCCCAGATATCAGGAAGTGCTCTTCGAAAAATAGTTGATGGTATTCAAGCTGCGAGTACCTTCATGGCAGAGATTAACAATACGGCCCTCAACCAGGTGCAGGCAGGAATTGGCATGCAACAGGCGATGGATCGTGTTGCTGAAATGGTTGGACAGATTGCTCACGCAACACTGGAACAGAGTCATGGCAGTGAGTCGATAACCGAGGCGGTGGAAAAGATGAGAAACCTCACCGGTGAGGTTATCCGTTCTATAAAGCACCACCAGAATACCGCAATTCAGGTTGTTAACTCTACTGAGGAAATTAATAATATGGTTGCAGAAATTTGTGAGGTGTCAGTTCTGCAGTCGGGGAGTTCCCGGCAAATCAGCAGTTCTCTTGATGATTTTGAACAGTCAACCAATGTTCAGGTATCCTCAACTCTTGTGATGGACGAAATTCTGTCAAAGCTGTTGTATCAAATTAATGTTCTACAAAAAGAAATGGAGCCATTTAAAGTCAAGGAGCTTCCAAGGGCTGTTGTCCTGCCGTCCTGACGGGCCACAATTAACCGGCAGCATCTTCCGCATCTAGTACAAAACCCGAATACAGCCTTCAGAAATATCAGATTTTAGATGATTGTTGACAAAAAGGACTGATATGGTATTGTTTAAAAAAATACTGAAGGAGGCAATTTTATGAGCATTGATATTCAGGAGGCAGTAAAACGCTCGATCCAGACCGAAAAAAATGCGATGAATTTTTACCAGCTCGGTGCACAGAAAATGAATAATGCCGATGCGCGTCGCACCTTTGAGCTCCTTGCGAAGGAAGAGCGTGAGCACGCATCCCAATTCTTTAAGATTTATCAGGGCTCGGATATCCCTTCTTTGGATGCATTTTTGGACTCTCCTCCTGATAATGAGTCTAGTTGGGTTTCTACCATTGCCCGCTTGATTTCAGCCGATTTCAACGAACAGAAGGCGCTTGAACTGGCAATGGAACGGGAGAAAAA
Source organism: Geobacteraceae bacterium (assembly GCA_025355325.1). GTDB lineage: Bacteria > Desulfobacterota > Desulfuromonadia > Geobacterales > Pseudopelobacteraceae > JACRCG01. The sequence goes on along the minus strand of JANXZX010000209.1, from coordinate 66,435 downwards.
TCTTGAAGAGGCTTTGCTTGAGACCGCCTCCAAGATTGACTCTCCGGAGATCAAGGCGGTATACGAACTTAATGCCAAAGAAACTCATCATCATTATGAATTGATAGAATCCGAATATGCCCGTTTGATGGGCATGGTTCACGAGACAGATATTGATACATTTGTTCGTGAATAAATTATCAACTTTCAATTCGATTACTTCTTTACTTCAAGGCGCAGCAATGCGCCTTTGATATATATTATCACTTTCTTGTCAAGAACACGCATAAGGGGCTTTCATGACTGTAGAATCCGCAATATCCGTACTGGTGCTCGGAATTGGTAATCTGGTTATGAGCGATGATGGAGTCGGGGTTGTGGTTGCCCAGCAGCTTCAGCAGAGATACCGCTTCCCGGGCACTGTTGAGGTAATTGACGGCGGCACGTTGGGGCTGGACTTACTTCCCAAGTTGGAGAATATTACGTACCTTATCATGATCGATGCAGTTGAAACCGGAGAAAAGCCCGGAACATGCGTTCGATTGAGAGGGCAGGAACTGCCCATTGCCTTGCAGACCAAGGTTTCTCCGCATCAGATGGGTCTTAAGGATTTATTGGCAGTATCCGAGTTAATGGGGCATTCACCCAAAGAAATGGTGTTGATAGGTGTGCAGCCGGGATCAATTGAAATGAATGTCGGTTTGACGGCAGAAGTTGAAGCGCAACTTGAAACTCTTATCTCAAACGTACTGACGGAATTGGCTATTTTCGGAATTGAAGTTGTTTCTGTAGATACTGCCGGACGCTGATTTACTCTGTTGATTTCGGTTGATTATTTTCAGGATAATCACAGATAACTACCCCAAACATTTTTTCATCTCCAGAACATTCTCACCATCAGACCGTGTGTATTTTACCGAATCCATAAGTGTTCGTAGAATGAAAATCCCTCGTCCCTTATCTTCCAGACTGTCGGAGCTAAAACAGGGATCCGGAACGGCATCCAGATCAAAGCCAATGCCGTTATCATAGATGCGTACCACGAGATCTTTATGAGAGTAGTTGATTCGAACGTGAATTTCCTTGTTCGGGTCGGTGCATTTTGCGTGCTTGATCGCATTTACCAGGCCTTCCGTCAGAACTACAGCGAGCTGTCCCGGCAATGCCTCTCGAATTTTTTCGGGGCAGTCAATCTCCTTCGCCACTTTTTCACCAATGTTGCCAATCATGCGTAAGAAGCGAGTATGACTTGGTATGGTGATATCAACATCAATGTCGTTTTTCATCAATTTCAATCCTGATGAAGATTGTTATTTGTAACTTTGCAGGGCATCATCAACCGTCGTGAAAATATCAAAAACCCTGTGAAGTCTTGTAAGCTCGAACATAGACTTAACCTGTGACTGCAAGTTCGATAATTTGAGGCTGCCGTGAAGGATAGAGGCGTTTTTATAACCGGACACCAAAACACCCAGACCGGAACTGTCTATAAAAAGAATCTCTTTGAGATCAATGATCAGGTCTTTCGTACCGTTATCAAAGATACGTCGCAATTCCGTTTTAAGTTCTTCCGAATTGTTTGCATCAAGGCGATCTTCTCTCACAAACAGCACGGTAACTCCATCCGTACGTTCGGTTTTAAATTCCATATTGTTTCTCCACAAGTTTAGAGTATTTTTACTACAACCATAGATATATCATCCTGCAGATTCTGGGAACCGGAAAAATCATGAATCTTGTCAAAAAACGAGTCAATAATTTGTTCCGCACTCAGATGAAAACACGCCTTAAGATGGCTGTACAGCCCGTCAGCTCCAAACATGCTTCCATTTTGGTCACATGCTTCCGTCAAGCCGTCCGTGTAGAAGAAGAGCACATCCCCAGATTCCAGTTTAACACTGAGTTCCTCAAAAAGGACATCTTTTTTGACTCCCAGAATCAAACCCTCGGTATCGAGATCATTACAGAGATTTTCACCAGCGTGCTGAAGAACCGGATGATTGTGACCGGCGTTTGAGTAGGTGAGTACGCCTGTTTCGGCATCATATTTTGCGTAAAACATGGTAATGAATAATTCAGACCGGGTCAAATCGTCATACAGCTGAACATTCAGGACTTCCAGAATAGATTGAGGAGTGCGCAATGTATTGGCTTCCGATCTCAATAACGTGCGAACTTCCGACATAATCAGGGCCGCCCCTACACTATGGCCTGATACATCGGCAATAACTATATCGACGATTTGCTCGCTTCTGGGGAAAAAATCATAATAGTCACCTCCGACATGTGCGGCAGAAATACAGCGACCGGCAATATCAACACCTGCAATGGTCGGCGCTGAATCAGGCAGGAATGACTTCTGAATCTGCTGGGCAATTTCCATATCCCGCGTAATTCTTGCAGTTTGCAGAAGAGCCGCTTCTTTTTGGCCTCGTTCGAGTTGTTTCGCCTCCACTTCCCGCACGATGGTAATTGCCTGGGCAAGTTGGCCGGCAAGATTTGAAAGCAGTTCGATGAATTCCTGAGTGAACAGGCCGGCAATGGATTTTGAAAGCAGCGTTAAGACGGCAATAACCGGCTCACCTTCACGATTTATCGGAATATGGGCACAGGAAATAAAACCTTCCACTGAAATTCCATCAAGCATCGGGTCAGGGCTTTCCTGACGCAGATCGTTAATAAAGTGCGCCTTCTGATCGCTGTACACCAACTCCAGAAACGGCATATTCTCCTGATACCAGCCCTGCGGGTCTGATTTTGAAATTTCCTTACCCTGAATGCTGAGAACTGAAAAGGATTCAGCGTTATTCTTTGTCAGTATCATCACCACATCAAGTTTGAATTCTTTTACGAGCAGCCTGAGAAGATCATCCATGATTACTTGAAGGTCTAACGTCCTGTTAATGATTTCGGAAGCTTTAAGTCGAACGAAGAGCGATTCACGGTTCTGGTCAAGGTTAGTTCGGACACTGCTGAAAATATCATAAACCGATTCCATGCTTGAACCGATGTCGGAAAGGAAATTATTTACTATGGCTCTGGCAGCTGCTCCGCCAACGGAACCAGCCAGTGTTTTTTCAGTAAACCGTTTCAGATTCGGCAGATCAAATTCGGAAATTGTCCCATCTTCAGCAATTTCCCGGTTGCTGGAATATATTTCAAGTGCCCGCTGGGCTTCCGTTTCGCCGATAAACTTACTCATAAGAGTAACAAATTGCTGAGTGGTGACCGGTTTTGAAAGCCGCTTTCGTTCGGTGCGGCGATGTGCTTCTTCACGGCCGAAAATGCCGATAAACTTATGTACCTGATCACGTTCCATTTCATTCTGGTTTATGAGTATCGAGCTGATGATGTATGCGCTGATATTGAACAGCATGCTCCAGAACAGGGAGTGACTCCAAAGATCCATTCCGGACATTCCAAAAAGTTCAGTCGGCTTCAATAGGGAAATGCCAAACGGGCCGCGTGAAAGGAGTGTCCCTGAAATCCAGCCGGACGTGCCGAATGAAGGGAGCAGCAGTGTATAAAACCAGATCAGAAAACCGAGTAGAGTACCACTGATAGCACCGGCCTTGTTGCCTCTTTTCCAGTAAAGGCCTCCCAGCATTGCCGGCATAAATTGCGCTACGGCTGAAAAAGAGATGAGCCCCATGTTTACGAGAGTGTACGTGTCTCCAATGATCGTGAAATAAAAATATCCGAGCAGCACAATCAGAACAATGCCGAACCGTTTGAGGTTGATCAGTAAGACAGGGAACCAAGCCTGGGGGGTACACCGGACAATAATAGGCATGAAGATATGGTTGAGAAGCATTGTTGATATTGCGATCGACTCAACCATGACCATCCCGGCGGCAGCAGAAAAACCACCCAGAAATGCGAGCAGTGCAATTCCGCGATTTCCCGCAAGTTGAGGAATGGAAAGCACAAAGTAATCGGCATTACTGCTGCTGCCGGTGGTGAGAATGCCGCCGATGGCAATCGGCATGACGAAAAGATTAATCAGGAACAGGTAAGCGGGGAAGAACCACATCGCGGTAGAAATATGTCGCTCATCGGAATTTTCAATTACCATGACGTGAAACTGTCGCGGCAGAAGCATTATTGCTCCCATGGACAAAAACAGGAGCGTGAATGCTGATATATAATTGGGATCATTTTTGGAAGTGCTGAAAGTGAATAACCGCGAAAATTTATCCGGGTTGATACGGTTGAGACGGTCAAAAATATCAATAAATCCATCAAAAAGTCCGTAGGTAACAAAAAGTCCGACCACCACCAGGGCAACCAGTTTGACGATGGATTCAAAAGCAATCGCTGCAATAAGACCTTCATGGCGCTCTGAAGATACCAATCTCCTGGCGCCAAAGATTATGCTAAAAAGAGCCAGCGTTAACGCGAGGAGGAAAGGGATTGAAATAGTAATGCCGGGACCAAGACGAATAAAATTGAGCGAATCCGTTTGAGTTCCGCTGAGCAGAAAAAAACTGGTAGTAACCGCCTTCAACTGTAGCGCGATATAGGGCATGACGCCAAGGAAACAGATGGCTGTGACAAGGGCGCCGAGCCAGGGAGATTTACCGTAGCGCTGGCTCAGGAAATCAGCAATGGAAGTGATGTTGTGTTCCTTGCTGATTTTGACAATACGCCGCAGAAGAAAAAGCCATGAAAATGCAGTCAGCGACGGCCCAAGGTAGATCAGGATGAAATCGATACCGGTTGTCGCTGCTTTACCGACGCTCCCGTAGAACGTCCAGGAAGTGCAATATACTGCAAGTGAAAGAGAATAGATAATAGGGTTGCTGATGATGCTGCGTCCGGCCTCTTTACGGTTGTGGGCGTACCATGCGATCAAAAAGATCAGTACGGTATATATGAGCGATAGAGTGGCCAGTGAAGAAATAACATTGTTCATGGCTTGTTCTTTTCATCAGTCGTCTTCTCTGCATGGCGACTGGCACTCATAAATAAATAAATTACTACAATTGAAATTATCCAGCCTCCGGTCAAATAGAGAAACAGCAATGGAACACCCAAAATCAGGATCGGCTTGTTGAATATATGCAGAAATGGAAACGTCATCATAATGATGCCGAGAATAAAGAATATTATCCATGACTCACGCAGTTGCAGGCGCTGGATTATGTGCGTGAATAAATGCTTCATAACCGAATCAACCTCTCATATACCGAGTCTAAAGTATATTCTGAATCCGCATTGGTTGAAATGGAAATTGTTATGCCCTCTGAATCTGAGGGGGGCTCAAATAGCAATCTCTGTTGTTCCAGCAGTTCCACTCTGCCATCTGAAACGGAATCGCCGCGAGAAGATCGTTCACGCAATCTGTGACGCTGCTCGTCAGGATCGCACTGGACGAACAGGATAACAAACAGTGCTTGATGTGCAGCCGCCACCCGGGCAAATTCAGTACGATCAGCAGCGCTTCCTAACCCGGCATCAACCACTACTGAATGTCCTGAAGCAAGTTCATTGTCAGCTGTCTGCCGCAAATGCCGGTAGGTGTCTTCAGTTGATTCCCTGGAATACAGACCTTCTCCGAACTGCACCTGTACCGCTGTTCCCGGCAACAACCCTGCCAGACGCTTGCGCTCAATGTCTGAGCTGTAGATTTTCAAGCCGAGCTCAAAACTGAGTTGATCAGCCAGCGTGCTTTTGCCGCATCCCATTGTTCCACAGGTGATGAACAGGGTAGGGGGAAGGTTGCTTCTGACGCAATAGCCTTGTGCCAGGCGGAAGTAGCGCATGGCCCGGTTTTTGGCTTCTGTATGTTTGATTTCTGAAATACCGTCGTCGAGAAGCTGCATGCTTTCAACTTTACCACGCACGAAAGCCCGATATACTTTGTAAAACGGGATGAGTTTTGAAATGTTCAAATCACCGGATGCCGAAATATAGGTGGACATTGCTATATCAGCCAAATCCGGCCGACGATGGAAATCAAGGTCCATAAGAAAAAAAGCGATATCGGCAGCTGTGTCGGAAAAGCGAAAGCGCTCGTTGAATTCAATACAGTCGAAGATATACGCTGCATTATTTACAACGCAGATATTCCCGAGGTGGATGTCGCCATCGCAATCCCGGATAAATCCCTTCGTGATCCGGTCTTCGAAAAGTGTGCGGTGCGAGTCGATAAAAGTTTCAACATATTTGTAGATGTTCTCTCTTACCGCGTCCGGAAGAGTATGGTTATGAAATGCCAGAGTCTGCCCAAAATTCTCCTGCCAGTTAAACCGGATCTGATCAATTGAGCCGAATTCTGAAATGTGCGGTGATGTGGGGGCGTGAGCATGGAATCTGCTTATCTCTCGTGCGACGCTTTGTATTTCTTCCACTGAAACAGTGTCGTCATCAACAAGCTTATCAAGCATCCTGTAAGCGGGAAGCCGTTTCATCATGACAGCATACTCGATTATATTTCCATCACCGACAAACGAGGCGCCTCCATCCGATTCACGAAGCGCAACAACCTGCTCATATATGTCCGGGCAGAGCCGCCTATTGAGGAGAAGCTCCTCATTGCAGTAAAACTGGCGAAGATCAAGAGTTGAGAAATCGAGAAAGCCAAAGTTAACCGGCTTTTTAAGTTTGAAAACATGAGTATCGGTGAGAAAGAGCCAGGAAACATGTGTCTGGATCAGTTCAACCGTGTTGGTCTGAACCGGATATACAGAAGGGTTCAGAAGCGATTCCAGAATATGCGGTGTGAGAAATGAACTTATCATGCTGCAAGTTTACCATTGACACTGTGCAACCGCAAGTTGACAAGCTTGAGGGTTAAATGTCTATTAATGTTTCTTGCTTCCAGTCTTGTATTCGAGTATACAACATGATTATGAAAGAAAATTTGGGATTGAAATGGCGAGTCCGTCTTTTTAATCGATGAATTGGTACAAAAAAACAGGATATGAGAAAGGGAAGGGAAGTATGCCGGAAATTAAAAAGCTTACCCTGGAAAATTGTACCAGACTGCTCAAACATTGCGGCCTGATTTCGGCGGATCAGTTGAGCGATGTTCTTGCTCGAGGCAAAGCTCAGGAAACCCGTTTGTACGCTCAACATCTTGCGGGTGGTTCACGCAGACTTCGGGCTGTAGTTGAGAATATTTCACCTGTAGAGGTAATCGCCTCGTTCAATCTTGAACTGCGCGGCCTTCCGGGAAGATTTCTCACTGAGGATGTAATAACCGAGGCCATTGCCGCTGCAGTCGGTATGGAATATCTTAAAATTGATCCGCTCAAATTGAATCTGGATGTCGTCACTGCTCATATTCCGCGCCCTTTCTCCCTTAAAAACCTGATTGTGGCAGTTGCCGAGAAGGGCGGAATTCTAACCGTAGCTGTGGCAGACCCGTTTAACACAGCCATAATCAACGAACTGGCTATTGCCCGCAAATTGGAAATCAAGCGTGTCCTCAGTTCCAAGAAGGACATTCTCAAGATACTGCGTGAGTTCTATGGTTTCCGGGCTTCGGTCATGGCTGCCGAGCAGGAATCTTCAACCGGTGCTGATCTGGGCAACCTGGAACAGTACTTCAAGCTCAGAGGGAACCAGGATATTGAGAGCAATGACACGCATGTCATCTCGGCGGTGGATTTCCTGCTTCATTACGCCTTTGAACAACATTCCAGCGACATCCATATTGAACCAAAACGTGAGAAGACCTTGATTCGTTTCAGGATTGACGGGGTCATGCATAATATCCATGTTATTCCCAAGCTGCTGCATGCCCCGATAGTTTCGCGGATAAAAATGCTTTCACGCATGGATCTGGCCGAGAAGCGCCGCCCTCAGGATGGTCGCATTAAGACTAATTTTAACAACAAGGATATAGAGCTGCGCGTCTCTACGGTCCCGGTGGCTTTTGGAGAAAAAGTTGTCATCAGGATTTTTGATCCCGACATCCTGCTACAGGATTTGGACAGCATGGGATTTTATCCCCGGGAGCTGTCACTGTATAATTCCTTTATCCGTCGCCCCAACGGAATTATCCTGATTACCGGCCCTACCGGCAGCGGCAAGACGACAACGCTCTATTCAAGTTTACGGTCGCTTGCTTCTCCGGAAGTTAATATCGTTACGGTGGAAGACCCGATTGAAATGGTCATGGAAGAGTTCAATCAGATTGGCGTCCAACAAGCCATCGGAGTAGGTTTTGATTCCATACTGCGCAATATCCTGCGTCAGGATCCGGATATCATCATGATCGGCGAGATCCGTGACCGGGAAACCGCAGAGAGTGCCGTTCAGGCGGCATTGACCGGACATCTGGCCCTCTCCACCCTGCATACCAACGATTCAGCGTCGGCAATTGTCCGTATGCTTGATTTGGGGATACCGCCATTTCTTATTTCAGCCACGCTGATAGGTGTCATTGCCCAGCGACTGGTTCGCAAAATATGTCCGCAATGCAAAATTGTCTATGAACTGAACGCTGATGAACTCGCCTATCTCCAGCTCGATAAAAAATCGCATATTTCCTGGGAAGGACAGGGGTGCAAGGAATGTCGCGGCACCGGGTACAAGGGACGTAGCGGGATATTTGAAGTGCTGGAGATGAGTGAACGGATCAAAAGCGTAATAACCGCATCGGTGGAACTTTCCGATTTGACTGATCTTGCCCGAAAGGAAGGAATGGAATCGTTGCGACAGGTGGCGACCCGCAAGATGCTTGAAGGTGTGACAACCTATGAAGAGATCATTTCCATGACCGGATAGCGGGTCGTGGTGAAGACGTTGCGGGAAACAAAAAAAGCCCGAAGACCTGGAGGTCTACGGGCTTTTTTTAAACTAAAAGTTGAAAAATTATGCCGCTGCTACGGTTACTTTCAAAGTAGCGGTTACTTCCGGATGAATTTTGACTGTTACGGAAAACTCGCCGGTGTGCTTGATTGCATCGGCAAGTACGATGTTCTTGCGATCAATATCAAAACCATTGGTTTTCAGGAAGGACGCAATTTCCATATTTGTAACTGCGCCGAACAGTTTGCCTTCTTCGCCTGCTCTGTGAGAAAGAACTATTGACAACGCTTCCAGCTTTGCCCCCAGATTTTTTGCAGCTTCAAGTGACTTGTTTTTCTTATAGGCCATTTGGCGTTTTGCGTGCTCAAGTGCCTTGGCATTGCCTTCTGTGGCCACAACAGCCAATTTCTTCGGGATCAGATAGTTACGTGCGTAACCGGGTGCTACCTTTACTACATCACCAATGTGACCCAACGATTCAATGTTCTCATTCAGAATTACTTTCATGTTCTCTCCTTTCAAGCCTGTTAAGTATTTACAGGTTGTCCTGTTTTTTTGGGGCTCTAAAATCACCCCATAAATCAAATAATCCAAAGCCGGCAATAAATGCCAGCAGATAGGGTTGAATAACCAGCATTACGTAAAAAAGAATTCTCACGAATGCCGGGACGGAATGCTTGGTAACCAATGCCGAAATAACAGCCATACCCTGAAAAAAATAAAGCAGTATGAGTATCAACAGAATGTTAAGTGCCGGAGTTGTTATCAAAGAGTCCGGTAATAACAGAGAAATTCCGGACGCAATCAGTATCCAGACCAGTTGATCAGGATTCCTGAACGAACTGAAATCGTCAATAACCAGATTTACCGTTGTTTTGGCCAGAGACTTCTTTAAAAGAGCAAGATTACAGGTAGCGATAACAATAAGCATTACAGTAACGAGCGAGGGATAGAGACGCTTCAGCAGTTCTGCTGCTGTAGTCATCGAACTTTTGAGAAGTTCCAGATCCTCTCCGGTTACCCCGCCTTTTTCGTACAATGCAACGGCTTGTTTTATGCTGCCGCTTATTTCAGCAGAAATCAGCTGCTGTAGGTTGATGCTGGAATAAGTGCTGTAAACAAAAACACCTACAGAAAAAAACAGAACATTAGCAAGTGTTGTCCAGAAAAGCGCCCGGCTGCCACCAAAGTTCCGTAACAGAAGTTCCGGCATAAGAAAGCCGATTATCCCGCACATTCCCACGTACAGGCACCCGGCAAATATTCCAAACAAGGCCATTACCGCTGTTGTCGTACCGAGCATTACAATCAGGGATGATAACCGACCATGAAGAACCCGGTTATATGCTACGGGAAACGGTGCCAGAATTCCGGAAAAAATTCCGAGTGGCGGAATAGCCAGATAGGCTGCAAATAAAACAAACGAACCGACCACACCAAGCAGAGACGCTTTTACGCGAATATACAGGTTGTGGTCGGCTGGTGATGTAAACGTCATTCAGGCAGATCAGCTAACTGCGTGATTGGCTGCAATCGGCAGAAGAGCTATGTTACGTGCCCGCTTGATAGCTTCGGTGATATGACGCTGGTGGGCAGCACAGTTTCCTGAAATCCTGCGTGGAACAATTTTGCCGCGCTCCGTGATGAAAAAACGGAGTGTACGAGGCTCTTTGTAATCAATAGTAAGGTTTTTTTCTGCACAGAAACGGCAGACTTTACGGCGTTGAAACGGGCGTCTCTTGCGTGGGCCACCCTGGCCGCCAGGACCGCCAGGACCGCCAGTCGGGCGCTGTCCAGGTCCGCCCGCCGGGCGCTGTCCCGGTCCGCCTGCTGGACGCTGATAGGATGAAGTTGTAGTTGGTCTTTCGTCACTCATGAGTATATCTCCTCCAGGAAATTATTCGGCAGCTTCTTCAGCGGCGGCAGTTTCTTCAACAGTTTCTTCAACAGTTTCTTCCGATACGGCGTCCGGAATTTCTACTTTCTTTTCCGGTGCAATTCGTTCGGGCTGGTCAGTGATGTTGATGCTCTGGTAACGCAGAACTTTGTCATCAAGTCTCAGACGCCGCTCAAGTTCAAAGATAAGGGCACTGTCACCATCAAAGCGGAGATAATAGTAACGACCTCTGGCTGACTTCTTGATGGGATATGCCAGTTTCCTGATACCCCAGTCGTCCATTCTGAGACACTCGCCCTTGTACGTCGAAATGACGTCTTGCGCCTTTGCGGTGACGGACTTGATGTCGTCTTCGCTCAGTTCAGGCTGGAGGATGAAAATTGTTTCGTACTTCCTCATGTTGATAATCCTCCTCACGGATTCGAGCCCCGGTCCTACCCGGAGCAAGGAGATTTCGGCATTAAATGCCGTCTTTAAAAGAACAACCCTTCTACTATGTTTTGTCGTTAAGTGCAACAAAATCTTTATGATCTACACAATTAACTGGTTTCCCTCTGGAAACTAACTAAATATTTCTTCAAAAGTTCCACCGGATGATAGGATAATTTGGCATTACGAAGTCCCATGTCTCCCAGATCCTGTTCCCGGTTGATGAATCGGCATTCTTGAAACAGCAATCTGGCAAATTCCCGGTTTACGAGCTGATATAATCCCTCTGCAAACGGATCAGCTTTCTCGAAATGGCATACGGCGGTGTCACTGTTAAGTCGCTCGCCAAGGGCAAAGGCTTTTACTGTGTTGTCCACCAGAATAACGACGCCTTCAAGGCCAAGAACTTTAGCGGATTGTAACGCCTCTCGTGTGGCTTCAACTTCAAGGATGAGCGACTTCGCGGCATCATTCCGGGAAATCCGGAACCACATTTCCAAAAGCTCCAGACATTCATCGAGGTGATTTCCGGAATAGAGCGCTACTGTATAGTGATGACGATTGGTGAAATAGTTGATGCGGTTTTTCTTTTTGTGAAAGCGGCTTCCCGGCAATGTTGCCAGTTCATCGCGCAGGTAGATGTAGTCGTGAGAATCGCGCAAATCGGTTATATGGACGTTCATTCCGGCAAGGTATCCGGAGACGAATTGATCGTCTGCGCCATACAGAGGCAAGCCGTCCGCAAAAAGAGTCTTCAGGGCTTCCGCACAATCCCCTCCGAGTGGAGGCAGAAAATATCTTTTGTCGTTATATCCTTTGCCGATTATGACGAGCGACCCGGCTACGGAAGTGAGTTGATAATCGTGAGCTTTCCGGAACAGATAGAGGCCCGCGAAGGTCAGTTCGGAAATACGCGGCTGGAGATCTGAAAGCAAGACTTCCAGGCGGGGTTTATCGGCCATTTCAAGAGGCCGTGTTTCAGGATACGAAGGAATTTCCATTTAAGTTATCCGTAAATTGATGTAATATTTTGCCCCGTCATCCTATCAGAAAAATTATCGTGGAGGGAGAAGTAATGGCTATTTCAATGAAGATCGCCAGTCAAATATCCAAATCGTCCTGGATTCGCAGGATGTTTGAAGAGGGGGAGCGTTTACGGCAGGAATTCGGTGCGGATAATATCTACGATTTTACCCTTGGCAACCCTGATGTGGAACCGCCCGAAGCTTTTGGCCTGGAATTACTGAAGCTTGCACAAAATCCGCTGCCGGGTATGCATAAGTACATGAACAACGCCGGATACGCCGAAACACGGGGCGCCGTTGCGGAAAAAATATCCCGTGATTCTGGTATTACCGTCCCTGCCGATAATATCATCATGACCTGCGGAGCCGGTGGCGCTCTCAATGTGGTGCTTAAAACCATCCTCAATCCGGGGGAAGAAGTTATTATACTTGCTCCCTTCTTTGTTGAGTACAAGTTCTACATCGACAATCATGGCGGAGTGCCGGTTGAAGTCTGGACGAATAAAGATACTTTCCAGCTTGATATTGATGCCATTGAAAAAGCGATCACTTCAAAAACCCGTGCCATCATCATCTGCTCGCCAAATAATCCGACAGGGGTCATTTATCCAGCTGAAAGTCTGAAGCGGCTCGGCGTTATTCTGAAAAACATTCACGAGCGCAATGGACACCTGATCTATGTCATATCCGATGAACCGTACGCCCGAATTGCTTTTGACGGCCAGCATGTGCCGAATATCTTTCCGCTGGTGGAAAGCTCGGTTATCGTCACTTCGCACAGCAAGGATCTGGCTCTTCCGGGTGAACGGATCGGGTATCTGGCAGCCAACCCACGCATGGCAACTGCCGGACAATTCATGGAAGGGGCGGTTTTCAGCAATCGTGTTCTTGGCTTCGTCAACGCTCCGGCGTTGATGCAGCGGCTGGTGGCTAAACTACAGGATGAATCAGTCGATATCGCTGCGTATCAGGCTAAAAGGGATCTGTTGGTAGACGAGCTGAGTGGCATGGGATTCACTATGGTGAAGCCGGATGGCGCATTTTATATTTTTCCGAAATCTCCGCTGGCTGATGATGTGGAGTTCGTCAAAATGGCCCAGAAACACCACATTCTGCTGGTGCCGGGAGCAGGTTTTGGCGCACCCGGTTTCTTCCGGATAGCTTATTGCTTTGATAAAAGCATGATCGAGCGGAGCTTGCCAGCCTGGCGAGCACTGGCCAAAGAGGCCGGACTAAAGGGGTAGGGTAGGGCTAAGCAGGTTCGAATGAGGCGGAGGAGCTATTTATCCTAAAAAAACAATTGAAACACAGAGCAACTGAGCAACCGAGCAAAAACAAAGAAGAATTCAGGTTAAAACCAGAAATAATAACTCACCATTTTGGTTATGCCTGTTGTTGATGTAACTGCTTGATTCCTCTGTTGCTCAGTTGCTCTGTGGTTCATGAACTGCCGATTTTAGGTTTATTCAGCTCCTCCGCTTTGTTTTCGAGGAATTCGATAAAATCGATGGAGCGATGGACAAAACGGAGGTTGAAACGGCTTTCGTAGAGCAACAGTGTCGATGCGACGAAGAGAAAAAGCCCGCCACAAAGGGCGATTACTGTTGGAATCCACCCCTGGTCACTACTGCCGTAGGCGACATTGACGGCGATAGCCAGGCTCGAAGTAACAAAAAACAACGTCGCGGTATAGAGGGAAACCATCGCTTTCTGAATCAGTCGCGCCCGCCGTCGCTGCAGGTCAATCTGGCCGCGCAGGTGTTTCATCCGCTCTTCCGGAAAGGATATCTTTCCGGTGATAATAGCCTCCACTTCCCCCTTCATTACATTCACCCGGTCAAAGATACGCCCCAGGCGGGCCGACGTGGAAAATATGAGCGTACCGCACGCCGATATCAGGACGGCGGGGGTAATCATCGATGTCAAAATGCGTGAACTGCTGAGAGCTTCCAGAAGCTCTTTATCATGAATTACCATAGTTAATTCCCTGTGAATCGCCTGTAATCTGAATCAGGCTATCAGTTTCAGTTCTTCAATCAAACCAGCCAGAACATCATACCCTTTCTGCCAGAAACCGCTATCGGTGATGTCAATACCGGCAAGGCGTGCGGTATCGGCCGGCGAAAGCGCTCCGCCCGATTCCAGCAGGGCGTGATACCCCGGTTTGAATGCATCTCCATCCTCACGATATTTCTGAAAGAGCGCCAGCACCAGCAGCTCGGCAAATGTGTAGGAGTAACAGTAGAAGCGGCTGTGGATAAAATGGCTGATGTAGCTCCAGCCCCAGCGATAGGCCGGAATCATCTCGACGGATTCGCCATACAGTTTTCCATTTTCCTCCAGCCATAATTCGGCAATCCGGTCGTTTGACAGCAGTCCGGTCGTACGCTCATTATGCAAACGCAGCTCAAAGCGTGTTAAAACTGTCTGGCGAAAGGTGGTTGCGATGATGTCTTCAATTTTGGCGCACAGCAGCGACCTGCGCACGTCCGGATCCTGTTCGTTATCGAGCAGTCGGCGGGTCAGCAGCATTTCGCCAAACACAGAGGCGGTTTCGGCCAGAGGCAGCGGGGCATGATAGTTCAGCATGCTCTGCTTTTGGGAAATCACAAAGTGCAGACCATGTCCGGCTTCATGTGCGATAGTGGCCAGATCACGCAAGGTGCCGGTATAGTTCAACAACAGAAACGGTGGCACATCCGGCGAAATTCCCATGGCAAACGCGCCTCCGGATTTTCCGGTACGGGGCAGGACATCAACACGCCTTTCGGCGAAAAACGCATCAACAATATCGCCAAATTCCGGTTGGTACTCCCGGTATGACTCCACTACCAGCGACCGTGCTTCTTCAAAAGTATAGGTCCGCTCCGCCTCGGCGACCGGGGCGTAGATATCACAGTTGCGCAGTTTATCGACCTTGAGCATACCGGCTTTGATCCGGAAATATTCCTGTGCCAGGCCGTAATTGGATTCGGTCACGCTCATCAGGTGTTCAACCGCTTCATCCGGAATTTCATTGCCGATGTTGGTCGGTTGGATCGGCGTTTTGTACTGACGCAACTCCATTTCCTGGCCATGATCAAGGGCCATATTGTTGAACACAGAATTGTACACTATGCCGTTTTCGCCGTGGCGTTCCAGAAAAATGGTCATCGCCCGGAAGCGGACATCGGGTGACGTGTGATGGAGGAGGGAGAGTAATTCCTCTCCGGTAAGTGTTTTCTGCTCACCATCCAGTTCAATTTGATAACTGAATGACGCCGAGAGTTCGTCAAACAGCTTGGTGAAGGCGCGGACTCCGGTCAGATCCTTGCGGGTCAGGAGCCGTTCTTCATTCTCTTTCAGGGTATGGGGACAGAACTTGCGAATTCCTTCCATGAAATGGAGGTATGCGGACGCATCAGGAAGTGATCGGAACTCATCAAAGCGCTCATCGTTCAGCTCCATCAGTTCCAGATCGAAAAACAGCAACTGTTGGGAAAGTTTGCTCCCCAGCTCGGAACAGCGCTGGGAGAGAGCCCGATTCGTTTCATTACCGGAGTCTGCGGCAAACAGCAGATGGGCATAGCAAAAAGGTTTCGACATGCGGGTCTGTAGTGCTTCATACTCGCGAATCGCGCTCAGAAGCGCCGTGTTGTCGAGAGTGCTGATTCTCTCAAAATAGGTATCACGAAAGTCGGCTGCCAACTGTTCGAATGAACCGAGATCCGCCTCCAGTTCAGGTGAATCGGGGGCAGGGTAGAGCAGAGCAGTATTCCAGGTAAGAGCGGTATTCGGCATCAAGGGTCTCCGGGTAAATTTATAAGATAAAGCAATATCAGACATTACACCGGATACAAGTAACTCGTCAAGGCGGGGCTGGTTGACCAGCTGCAAATGACTATGTCATAAAAATATTGACACGCCGGGTATAGTTTGTTAAATAGTCGGTTCACTTTGTGGGGCTGTAGCTCAGCTGGGAGAGCGCTTGACTGGCAGTCAAGAGGTCGACAGTTCGATCCTGTTCAGCTCCACCAATAAATTCAAGCATCTAGCTTAAATGGCTAGGTGCTTTTTTTTGTTTATGGGTCGTTGTTTTCGAGTGGTACGCAGAATGGTACACACAGCTCGGAGGTAACGACCCATGTTTTTTTGAGGGGAGCTTTTGCAGAAATCGGGATGCCTTGTCCCATATATATCTGTCCCAAGCTGCTTGCTTCTTCGGGGGAGTTAAGCCATGAGTTCAATAGAGCCATTGACTTTATATACACTTTAGTTCACTGTCCTCGAAAATGTATTATGAGACTCACTAAATCTTGGTTATCTAATTACCTCCACTGCTGCCTTGAACGGTACTATGACAATTTGCCTTAGTGGTACCACTACGACGCTATCACCATTTGCTGCTATGGAAGTCAGTAACTCAAGCGTTGGAGGTGGTGGCGGCACACAGGTTCCTGTCATGGAAGGATGGTGGTTGGTGCTTGGAATATTGGCAGGGCTTGGAATGTTCGCCCGTAGACGGAAAGAGTAATACTGTTGGGTAAGAAAAACAGAATAAAAAAATCAGCCAAAATTAGGGCTGAACAGCCAGTACAAGAAGAAGCCGGTGTAAGCATTCGCCCCGGTTCTTCCCTTTTGAGGACCTGCGCCATCTTTGCAGGGATTCTGCTCTTCCTCCACGGTTTCACTTGGCTCTTTGCACTCAAGGGCTATATCAAGTGGGGCTATGGAACGGCCTCCATCGTTTCAACCATTCTGAACGCTACAGGTATCCAGAATACCTGTGACTACAACATCATCCACCTGCGCAACGACACATGGAATGTCACCTCTGAGTGTACCGCAGTCAATGCCGTATTTCTGTTCATATCCTTCATCGTGGCTTATTCGTCAACAGTCAAATCAAAGGTTATTGGCCTCATTGCCGGCATACCGCTTATTCTGTGTACCAACATACTCCGCCTTGTCGTACTGGGCTGGGTGACGGAATACTGGCCCAAGCAAGCCAGGTTGTTCCATGACTATGTCTGGGAAACCATCTTCCTCTTCTTCATAATTGCGCTCTGGTTTGTATGGGTCAACCTGGTGGTGAATCGTGAAAAAACTGTTACCGTATCTCACTAGGCTGGTCATTATATCCTTGTTGTTCTTGCCAGTCTTATCGCCGCTGCACCAAGCCTATCAGTTTGTGCTGGTGGCGATTACTTCCGGAACTATGCCGACTGAAGAGATGATGAAAGCACTTCCCTATGACGGTTCTGGTAATCTGTACACGTTTCTGGTTCTTATTCTGGCTACACCGGGACTGGAAATCAGGAAAAGGGGAATCGGTGTTGTTACGGGCATTGGCATGTTTCTTTTTGTAGATTTCTTTATGACGGCGATATGGCAGCCGTATCTAAAAACTCCACAACCTTCTCTGATGAATATGGCAGTTTCATATGGGTGGCTTGTAGTGGCACACTATCTGCTGCCTTTTCTGCTATGGCTATTGTTCGCTTTCAGGCAGATCGAGAGATTATTCAGAAGCCGACCTTAATTTATTTACGAACTTTTTGATGTTGTGAATGACGGATATGGGCAACCTAAAAAAGTTGACCTTGCGCAATTGAATGGTTACATTGACTCTGAAGTCACATTCAAAATCACATCTGAATTGGTAGGGGATAAATGGCAAATCTGGCTTGGCATTACACAACAGGAGAAAAGTTTGATTTAATTTTAGCAAGTGGATTGCTTAAAACTTCCAGACCCAATATGGGTGGGCGGCATATCGAACGACCAGTAGTCTGGTTTACTATTCACCAGCGATGGGAGCTATCAGCTTCCTACACAGGATCTAGAAATGGTAAGATGCACATTTATTCCTTGAAAGAAACGAAGGAAGCAGGAAAAGGGTTAGTCCGCTTGGGATACCCTCAAGAATCTCTAATACCTTGGAAGGATTTATACAAAGAAGCCCGAATATCATCAACTACACAGAATGTTTTTCTAAAAGAAAGGATGGTTCCTTTCCAGTGGATGGGGTGCTATTCTAATATTCCCGTAAGCGATTTAGTTATTGAGGTATTTAACAGTGATGATAAATGGGAACGGCGGGAATTATCAACTTTCCCTGTGTTGAGTGCTGAAGAAGCTGCTGAAAAGTTTACTGAACTAGGGTACTCTTCGCAAACAGCCCCTACTTTGGGGTTAGAAGAATAGTAACCTTGGAATATAAAGAGGATGTCGGCTGAATCCGACACTGTTGCCTTTCCCTCAGCTACGACAATTAACGGGGGATGGTGCGAAGTACTAGAGGGTGGCTGAGATCAATCGAAATAGGTGGCCGACTTGGTGCGAAATCCGCATGCTGTCGCGGTGTGTGACAGAGAAGGTGGCTGCATAATTTCTGAAGATGTACCATCTTCTCTCCAATAAAACCAACTCCCCCTGTCTGATTACTGTTTGCAATTCGCAAAGCTTCGGATCTTTTAATACTCAGTTCGGTATCCATTCACCCTTGAGCTTGGTGCATTGGTTTTCGGCGGCCGCAGCAACACCGCCTGCGGGCTTGACACCGTAGCCTGGAAAGTTTTTATAGTAGCGATACAGGGATTCTGTGTTTTTACCCTTGTACACAATGCACGTGCCGATACGCCCCTCCGTGGGACATGCGCCGCCCAGATACTTAACCCCATTGCCTTCCTTGCAAGACCGCTTCACCCGCTCGACCTTATAGGATGATCCGGTAAACTCGTTGCAAAACCCTCTTGCACCGTTATTGCAACTCCCGGCAAACGTGGCGGGAGTTGCGACGTTTGTGTTTGTGGTGTTGCTGCTTTCGGCATCGGCGAAAGATGCCAATGACAGAAACGCAACAGTGAACAGCACCATGACGACATGCAATCCAACCCGTGTAACTGGAGCAGTGTTCATGATAGTTAGTGATGGTGATATTAGCTTCATAATGGTTTCCTTTCAGATTTACCTGGTTTTGTCAAAATGTGTCTGACCCTCGAAGGTGTTTTTGTCCTGTTGCCTCTCCCTGTTCAACGGGTGCAAGACACACCGGCTCGGCGGGGGCTTTTTTCCGCTGACCGGTGCTGCCGTCGGTTGGATATTCGGTTCACTCGCCTTTTCTTTGAGTTCAATCCTATTCCTTTTCTCAGTTGACCAGTACCAATAAATATTATACGATGGTTTCATAACTGTGTTGATGGAGGTTCCGCCATGCAAAAAAATACCAGCGTCACTCTTGGTGCCCACTACGAAAAGTTCATTTCTCAACTGGTCGTTCATGGTCGTTTTGGTTCAGCAAGCGAGACGATTCGTGCTGGTCTACGACTTTTGGAAGAACGTGAGACAAAACAATACTTGTTACGCCAAGCACTTATTAAAGGTGAAGAAAGCGGCACATCTGATTATTCTCTCCAAAGTTTAATTGATGAGATTGATGGCGAGTTGCTCAACTGATGCCATCGTTTACTCTCACCAACATGGCGAAGGCTGATTTGAAAGATATTGGTCGCTACACACTCAATAAATGGGGGCGAGAGCAACGTAATCATTATCTTTCAATTCTTGATGCCTGTTTCCGTCAGCTTGCTGAAAATCCTTTAAATGGCAAGGATTGTAGCGAAATCCGTAGCGGTTACCGCAAATTTAATGTTGGCAGCCATATTATTTTCTACCGCCAAATTATCTCTGATTCAATTGAGATCGTTCGTGTTCTACACGGGCATATGGATGCTGAAAATCATCTATCTGGGGTAGGTGACGTTATTGATTTTTAGTATGAGTGCGGAGTTAGTCAACTAATCAACAATGTCCCTCAAGAGCCCCTTGCTCTCTACTCTACCTCGAAGGCGCTGCAGGTCTGACCCTCGAAGGTGCTCTTAATTCCTACCTGATAGTCCCCCAAAGATTCAGCTGACCTCGTATGAATTGTCCGTCAGTCGATCTCTCAATCTTTTTTCCAGTATTGTCATATGCATTAACAATCATTTCAGTACTCACTTTATTTTATTTTAATTTAGCATCAAAATCAGTTGGTACAGTCACTATAAACTGAATCTCAACATCCTCTTCAGAACGCCAGGAGATTGGTGTTTTCCTAATGCTTATAACCTTCACATCAGGAATTGTATTAATCGAAACTGGTACAAACTCAACTTTGTCAACATATCCAGTTTTATAGGAAACATTTTTGAACCTTGGAGTGATGCTGAAGTGGTACACGAGGTTGTTTTTGCTGTCAATCTTACGACCAACAATTTTGTTCTTGAAGGTAAAGGAGGAATATTTTAGGTTGGGTTCGAGGTTGACCAGGTAAATAGTACAGCCTAGAGTAACGGCTCCGATTACTAGAGTAATGGCTCCGATTACAGAGGAGTATTCCCACCTTATTAAGTTCAACCCCCTCCAAGGAAGTTTTCTTTTATGCATAGACTCAATCTCTCTTTATGAAGCTAACTCGTTGATCACCTGTTCACGCGCGTGCGCGCATGAACAGGTGATATCTCCAAATGGAATATTTATCCTGTGTATATGTGAGAAGTACCTGGATTAACTACGCCTGTCGCACTTCGAGCCGTAATCCATCAATCTTCTCAAAATCACGCCGGTTAGTGGTAATAACCGTGTAATCGAGTGAAATGGCCGTCGCTGCGATGATCAGATCATGTGAACCTATCGTAAAGCCTCGCTGCACCAGTGATGCCCATATTCTGGCGTAGATGCGGGCGACTCCTGTCTCAAACGGAAATACCGGGATCATCTCGATCACTTTTTCCACAAAGGCCTGACGTCTTATTTTTCTGGTTTCCGTGTCGGCCCGCTCAACTCCATGGAGAAGTTCGGCCACTGTTACCACGCTGATGCCGAATGGCTCATCCTCTCGACCAGCTACCAGATTTTCGACTAACCCCCGGCTTCTTTCCAGTGCGATGATCTCGCTGGAATCAAGTATCACTCCCATGACAGAGCCTTTGGCATTGAAGGTTGTGAATTTGCTGCAGCTATAACATCGGCTTCGAATGAGGTGTCACTTCTGTCGAGATGGGGAAAGGCCTGTACAATCTTGCGCAGGTCAGCCAGAGTTGCGCCACTGCGGATTGGTTCCACCGGAACCAGGGATGCGGCCGGTTTACCACCACGGATAACGGTATACCGCTCTCCACGGTATTTTATGTTGTTGAGCAGTTCAGAAAAATTTCTCACCGCCTCAGTTGAACTGATCGCTACCTGCATAGCAACCTCCGTAAAATGTGATAATCATATTTTACATACAAATACTCGTCATTGACAACAAAATATCACTATGGCATAAAAAGCCATAATTGTTTTGAGGGGACTGCGTGGGATTTGCCCAACCGGTCTTGAGCTATGGGAGGTATCGAATGACCAGAAATTTCAAGGTAAAGATCGAGACTGAAAAAGAGTTTTTTACTGAACTCAATTTTCAGGCCGAAATGAATATCCCGGAAAAGACCGTCGAAAGGGTATCATTTGCCGATCTGGAGACATTTTACCGCTACTGTACTCCCAAGCGCCTCCAGCTCTTGCAGGAACTCCACAAGGTCGGATGCACCAGTATTAACGGTCTTGCCAAACACCTGCACCGGCATTACAAAAATGTATTCCAGGATGTAAAAACGTTGGAGAGCGCCGGATTGGTTGAAAAGACTGATAAAGGACAGTACTGTGTTCCGTGGGATGAGTTCACCGCGACAGTGCGTCTGGTCTGAGGATCATTACTGAATGAACGATGTAATTGCATATAGCATTATTCTGCTTCTTCTGGCCTGTCTCGGACTTCTGCTGGCGTTGTTCATGAAAACCAGGCGCGGGACCGGTGAGGCTGCTGATCTGCAAAACAGAATTGACGGCATTGAAAAGCTGCTGGAGCGTCATGAACGGCTTCTGCGTGAGGAGCTTGCCCGAAGCCGTGAGGAAGCCCAAACTGGCGCCCGCTGCATGCGGGAAGAGATGAACGGCGGCATCACCATGCTGGGTGATTCACTGTCAAAGCGGATGAGTGACATTGCCGGTCTGCAGAAAAATCAGCTGGAACTGTTTGCCGCCCAATTGAAGGAACTTACGACGAGCAACGAAGGGCGGCTCGATAAACTGCGGGAGGGGGTCGATGCCCGGCTGCGGCTGATTCAGGAGGATAATGCCCGTAAGCTGGAACAGATGCGGGCCACTGTTGATGAGAAGCTGCATGATACCCTGGAAAAACGGCTTGGCGAATCATTCAAGCTGGTCAGTGAACGCCTCGAACTGGTGCAGCGCGGACTGGGCGAAATGCAGTCGCTTGCCACCGGTGTCGGCGATCTGAAAAAAGTGCTGACAAACGTAAAGACGCGCGGTACGTTCGGAGAGATCCAGCTGGCGAGTTTGTTGGAGCAGATTCTGGCCCCCGGTCAGTACGAATCGAATGTTGAAACCAGGCGGGGGAGCGGCCAGCGGGTTGAGTTCGCCTTGAAATTGCCGGGCCGTGACGGCACACCGGATGGCATGGTCTGGCTTCCCCTTGATGCAAAGTTTCCCCAGGAGGATTATTTGCGTCTGGTGGAGGCGCTGGAAAACGCTGATGTCGGAGCGGCGGTTGACGCAAGAAAACAGCTCGACCGTGCGGTGCGGGAGATGGCGAAAGCTATTCGGGACAAATACCTTGATCCACCCCATACAACCGATTTCGGTGTCATGTTTTTGCCGACCGAGGGGTTATATGCCGAAGTGCTGCGCCTGCCGGGACTTTTTGAAGTTTTGCAGCGTGATTTCAAGGTGATGGTCGCTGGCCCGACCACTCTTGCAGCGCTGCTGAACAGTCTGCAAATGGGGTTCAGAACGCTTGCCATCGAAAAACGGTCTGCCGAAGTCTGGAATCTTCTGGGGGCGGTTCGCACCGAGTTCTCGAAATTTGGTATAATCCTTGAGAAAACGCGTAAGAAGCTGGTTGAAGCGGGAAATCATATTGATCAGGCCGCTACCAGAACACGGGTCATTGAACGTAAGCTGCGTGATGTACAGGATGTCCCCCATTCGGAATCTGACCTTCTGCCGGAAGATGTTTTTGAACCGGAAGAAATATCCGACGTTCCGGATGATATTCAAAGCGAAGGAACAGTGTCATGATTTTGGAAATTAATCCCGAATTCCCTCAACCACACCAGATTTCGCGGGTTGTTGAAAGTCTCAAGGATGGCCAGGTTATTGCCTATCCGACCGATACTACCTATGGCATCGGCTGCTCTATTTTCTGTAAAAAAAGTATCGAACGGATCTATCAGATGAAGCAGCGTGATCGTCGTAAGCCGTTCTCGGTTATCTGCTCGTCGTTGTCGGAAATATCCAAATATGCCCGGGTCAGTAACTCTGCTTTTAAGGTTATAAAGCGTTATCTTCCAGGGCCATACACATTCATATTTGAGGCAACGCGTGAAGTTCCTGATCTGCTCCTTACCCGTCAGAAAACCATCGGAATCCGTATTCCGGATAACAGGATTTGTTGCGAACTTGTCGCCAGGCTGGGCAATCCGATCATTACCACCAGTGCCAATCTTTCCGGCGAAGAGCCGGTAGGAGATCCACGCATAATTGCCGAAACATTCGGCAATCAGCTCGATTACGTTATTGACGGCGGCATCCTGACTACGGATGTCAGTTCTGTGGTGAGTCTGATCGGGGCGTCCCATGAGGTGCTGCGGGTCGGACTTGGCGATGTTTCGTGGTGCGGGCAGGGGAGGTAGGCTGTGCGCAAACGCACCGTCAGAAATGGTTTGCGCCTGGTCATGGCGGCTTTGATATTGATACTTCTGTCCAGCTTTTATCATGCACAGCTCTCGGATCTGTTTTCATTGTCAATATCAGCTGAGAGTCGAATTTATCGACTCGGAATATTCTGGGCGGCTGCGATTGGAGGCTACGGCGTTGTGTTGACAGCTTTCGGCTGTGCGTTTTCACCGCTTAAAAATGATGCTCACATTCGCCTTCTGCCAATTTTTAGTGGTATTATTATCCTGATATTTCTCTTCTTCTATCTACTTTCCGCCATGATCGAGGCTCCAGCCAGAGATGAGCAGCGGCGGGTACGTCCGGGAGAAACCATCACCATTTGAAAATTTTCTGTAGCGTTCTGTAAAACGAGGCTTATCTATGCAGAATTTAAAAATTCCCGACCTGTTGCAAACCGATTCTCCTGATGATTGGGGTGGATTCAAGGGGAAAGTATATTTATTTATCCAGTTTGTCTATTCCATATGGATGAACTTTACCGCCCATCAAGGTTACCTGCGCGCCGCTGCTCTTACCTACACTTCCGTTCTTTCCCTCGTTCCGTTCCTGGCAATAGCCTTTTCAGTCCTTAAAGGGCTCGGCGCTCAAAATTCACTCGAACCGCTTCTACAGAAGGTTGCCGGTGATTCTCAGGAAACGGTTACCCGTTTAATCGCCTATGTGAATAACACCAACGTTAAATCAATGGGTGCAATCGGCCTCGTGATGCTTATTCTGACCGTGGTGTCTTTGATGGGAAACATTGAGGAGGCATTCAATGCCGTCTGGGGGGTGCGCGAGACCCGGTCGTTTCAGAGGCGTTTCAGCGATTATTTGAGTGTAATTGTTGTAGGACCGGTGCTGCTGCTCGCTGCAACCAGTATGACCTCCTCATTACAAAGTCAATGGATGCTGCAGTGGATAATCCAGAAAACGTATTTTGGTGATGCTATTTTGTTTATGTTCCGGTTTTTACCGTATCTCAGCGTCTGGATAGCCATGGTTTTTCTGTACATTTTTATTCCGAATACGCGGGTTCGTTTTGCTTCCGCGGTTACGGGTGGGGTTGTTGCCGGAACTGCCTGGGAACTGGCGCAATGGGGCTATTTTCACTTTCAGGTCGGCGTCGCCAATTATAATGCAATCTACGGAACTCTGGCGGCTGTCCCTGTTTTTCTGGTCTGGATCTATACGAGTTGGCTTATTGTTCTGTTCGGACTTGAAATTGTCTTTGCCCATCAACATCGCGGTCATGGCCTTATGGCCAGCACCTCTTTTCGTTTGTCGGTAACATCCCGCGAAGAGCTGGCTGTGGCGCTGCTGGTGCAGGTGAGTCTCAACTTTAAAAAAGGCGGAGTTCCACCTTCTGCACAGTATCTTGCTGATGAATTGGACGTGCCGCTGTTGCAGCTTGAGACCATTATCGACGAAATGGAACATGTGGGTTTTATTGTTGAAACGTCGGGGAACGAGTCTGGCTGGCTTCCGGCACGTGATCCGGTTGAAATTCACGTGAGTGAGGTTATCGGCGCGTTGCGTGGCGCTTCCGTACTACAGTCAACATCTCCTGTCATGCAATGCGCCGAAGAGACTATTCTGCAGGGGTGGAACGGCGCCCGTATTTCCCTGAACGATGTTACCGTAGGGGATCTGGTGCGTAAGCAGTAACTTGAACACCGGTTTTTTGTGATAACGGAGATGGAGTAATGAATAAAGCTTTTCTGGCCGCATTGTCGGGTGAATATCTTGATGAACTCTATCGCGATTGGCAGCGTTCAGCCGATTCGGTTCCGGAAGAGTGGCGGCTCTTCTTTTCAGGATTTGAGCTCGGTTCGGAGCGTACGCCCGACACCGATGATAGCCGGTACGACGAGCGTGCCGCGCTGAAGCTGTCGGGTGTTCAGTCCCTTATCTATCGCTACCGTTCTCTCGGTCATCTCCTGGCATGTACCGACCCGCTTTCACCCTGTCAGTTGTCTCACCCTCTGCTTGATCTCTCAGCCTTCGGGCTTGATGATGCCGATCTTGATACAATTTTTGCCTGTCGCCGGTTTCTGAAGCCGCATGCGTCATTGCGTGAGGTGCTGGATACCATGCGTGAAACCTATTGTCGGGAAACCGGCGTTGAATTCATGCATATTGAGGAACCTGATGAGAGGCAGTGGCTGATAGACCGTATGGAATTGACTCGAAATCGTCCCGTATTTTCTCTGATTGAAAAACTGCATATCCTGGAAAAACTCCATCAAGCCGCTCTGTTTGAGCAGTTTTTGCATCGCCGGTTTGTCGGGCAAAAACGTTTTTCTCTTGAAGGGGGCGAGATTCTGATTCCTGTTCTTGATCGGATCGTTCGCGGTTGCCCTGAGGCGGGAGTCAGCGATGTCATTTTGGGGATGTCTCATCGCGGCCGTCTGAACGTTTTGACACACATATTGCGCAAACCGTATGAGGCTCTCTTTGGGGAGTTTCGGGAAAATATCTCGGCAGGTTTTATCGGCGACGGCGATGTAAAGTATCACAAAGGCCATACGTGCAGAATTGATCTTGACGGTCACCAGGTACACGTAACGCTTGCCGCAAACCCAAGCCACCTTGAAGCGGTGAATGCCGTTGTTGAGGGTAAATGCCGCGCCCGGCAGGATAGCTATGGAGCAGAAGGGGCCGGAAGGGTGCTGCCGGTTCTGATTCATGGAGATGCGGCATTTGCGGGGCAGGGGAGCGTCATGGAGGTTCTGAATATGTCCCGGCTGACCGGCTATGGAACCGGCGGGACGATTCATATTGTGCTGAACAATCAGATCGGCTTTACGACCCTTCCCAAAGATTCCCGTTCCACCTGCTATTCAACGGATGTTGCCAAGATGCTCTCCTGTCCGATTTTCCATGTACAGGGAGAATCCCCGGAGGCGGCGCTGCATGTCGTAAACCTTGCCATGGAATATCGCCGGACGTATCATCGCGATGTTGTGATTGAATTGATCTGTTACCGTCGTCATGGCCACAACGAGGGCGATGAACCGGCGTTCACCCAGCCGTTGATGTATCAGCAGATTGCCAACAGACCGCCGGTTAACCGCATGTATGCGCAGATCCTGGCTGAAGAGTCCGGCGTTGCTCCGGAAACGCTGGAATTGATTGAAAAGAAAGTCAACGATGCATTGACCGCATCCTTTGATAAACCTCCCGTAGATATGCCGGTCGGATTTTCCGATAAATGGCGTTCCATCAGTACTTCCTACAGTGCCTATCCTGTCGATACAACCGTTTCAATCGTGAAGCTGGAAGCCATTGCCCGGAACCTGGCGGCACTTCCTTCGGGGCTTACGCTTCACCCCAAAATTGCCACCCTTCTTCAGAAACGTCTGGAGGCTGTTCTCACAGGGAGCGGCATCGATTGGGGAAATGCCGAAACGCTTGCGTATGCGACGCTGCTTGATCAGGGGTATTCCGTTCGCATCTCCGGTCAGGACTCGCGGCGCGGCACGTTTAATCATCGTCACTGCGTAGTGATAGATAGCACGGACGAGCACACCTATGCCCCATTGGAATCGGCAGCCCGGGATGGTGCACTCTTTCAGGCGTGGAACAGTTCGCTTTCCGAGTTTGGAGTACTTGGTTTTGAGTATGGATATTCGCTGGAAACGCCCCATTGCCTCACACTGTGGGAAGCCCAGTTTGGAGATTTTGCCAATGGGGCACAGGTGATTATTGATCAGTTTATTGTCAGTGGAGAAACCAAGTGGCATCGTGCCAGCGGCCTGGTGATGCTGCTTCCTCATGGGTATGAAGGGCAGGGGGCCGAACACTCCAGCGCCCGCATTGAGCGCTACCTGCAGTTGTGCGCCGCGGAGAACATGATTGTGGCCAGTCCGTCAACTCCGGCACAGATGTTTCATCTGCTCAGGCGCCAGATGTTGCAGTCATTTCGAAAGCCTCTGGTTGTATTTACACCAAAGAGCCTGCTGCGAAATCCTGTGTGCAGTTCGACTGTCGCTGAATGCTGTACGGGAACTTTCCAAGCCTGTATCATAGGCACAGAAGATTTTTCTTATGCTCGACAGGTTTTGTTTTGCTCCGGGAAAATTTATTTCGAACTGGAAGAAGAGCGGGTTCGGCGGGAAAAACATGATACCGTAATTGTCAGAGTTGAACAGCTGTATCCGCTGGATTGCAGTGCCGTCCGGAGTTTTGTCGATCAGTGCGCGTCTGATTGCTGCTTTAGTTGGGTGCAGGAAGAACCGGAAAACATGGGTGCCTGGCGGCATATTGAACAGCAGTTCAGAGCTCTGTCAATTCCTGTCCGGTATATTGGCCGTCCTGCCGATTCCTGTCCGGCCGTAGGGGGGCATCATGCTCATGCTGAACAACAGGCCGAGATTATGAATAGTGCCTTCAGTACGTCCTGTTCTGATTTGTGATTTCACTGAACCGTGGGTCTGCGACTAATTTGTTGGAAGTCACCACTCTGATGTTTTTATATTCCCCCTCCCGCAAGGGGAGGGGAGGTTGTTTTGAGAACACCAACATTTTTGTCGTACACTTCTGATCAACTATTTTGAGGTAACTGCTTCGTATCATGAAATATCTCTTTTTCAAGCAGGGCCGCAATTCATCGTCGGCGAAACCATTTTATTTTCATTAATTTCTGTGCTATAACACCGAACCTCACGAGAGTGCTCGTTTTTTTCTTCAGGGAGAATGTTTGGATATGGATGTAAAAAAAGTTGGTGAGCTGCTTGTAGAACAAAAACTGATTACGCAGGATGACCTGCTTGAAGCGCTTGACATGCAGAAGGTCTTTCCGGACCAGCCGCTTGGGCAGCTTCTGTGCAGGCTCGGATATATAAAGGAACGGGATCTCGGTTTTGTGCTTGATCAGAAGGGTAAACGTCGAAAACTGACTGATATTCTTCTGTCGAGCGGGGTAGTGGATCAGCAGAAAGTTACCCATGCAAATGAGGTAGCAAAGCAGAATAATATTACCTTTGAAAAGTCGTTGATAAAGCTGAACTATCTCAACGAAGAAGAATTGTCAAAAGCTGTTGCCAGTCAGTTTGACATGCCGTACGTTGATATTGACGCTAAAACCCTTGATCAAACGCTCTCCCGTTACATAAGTGCGGTATATGCCCAAAAGCAGCGTATTGCGCCTATTTCTAAAGTAGGCAATACACTTACCCTGGCAATGGCGCAACCGCTCAAGTCGCATGAATTTCGCGAACTGGAAGACAGCTTTCCATTTAAAATCATCTCGGTAATTTCCTCGGAAACGAACATCGCCAAGGCCCTCAAACGGCTGTACAATGTTACCACGGCGAGCACCACAACCGCCAACGATGAGGTCAATCTCGATCTTGTTCCGGATAGTATCGTTGATCTTTTAAGCAAAACGAATTCCGGAGATGAGCCGGAAATCGAGGAAGAAACCAAGAAAGTTACCGAAAAAGACAGTGTTATCGTCAAATTGGTCAACAAAATCATTTATGATGCCTATATGAATAACGCTTCCGATATCCACATCGAGCCGTATCCGGGAAAAAACGATGTCATTGTGCGTACCAGGATAGACGGCCAATGTTCTGTGTATCAACGCATTCCGTATAAATATAAATTTGCTCTTCCTTCCCGAATCAAAATAATGGGTGATCTCGATATTGCCGAGCGTAGAAGGCCGCAGGACGGAAAAATAGAGTTTAAAAAATTCGGTCCGCTTGATATTGAGCTGCGTATTGCAACTATGCCGACGGTTGGCGGTCTTGAGGATGTCGTTATTCGTGTTCTCGCTACCGGTGACCCGATTAAATTTACCGACCTTGGTTTGACGGAACGAAATTTGAGAGTTTTCAAAGAATCAATTGCGCGACCACACGGACTGGTTCTTGTGGTTGGTCCTACCGGTTCAGGTAAAACAACAACGCTTCACTCCGGACTTGCCCAGATAAATCAGACAAATCGAAAAATATGGACCGCAGAAGATCCGGTAGAGATTACTCAGTCCGGTCTTCGCCAAGTGCAGGTAAACCCTCGCATCGGCTTCACTTTCGCGGCGGCGCTCCGCTCATTTCTTCGTCTTGATCCCGATGTTATTATGGTCGGCGAAATGCGCGACGAAGAAACTGCGAGTACGGCAGTTGAAGCGTCATTGACCGGACATCTGGTTTTTTCGACACTGCATACGAATTCGGCACCGGAAACAGTGACAAGGCTCTTGGAAATGGGGCTTGATCCGTACAGTTTTTCCGATTCACTGGTCTGTATACTGGCGCAGCGTCTCGCCCGGAGACTTTGCAAAGATTGTAAGGTTTCTATTGATTTGACCGAAGCGGAATTTGATGACTATGTGAATGAATACGGTAGAGATGAATTTGCCAATATTGGACTGGACATTAAGGATGTAACCATGTTTAAGGCGGTTGGCTGTGATAAGTGCGGCCACACCGGTTATCGAGGTCGTCTCGGTATTCATGAGGTGCTTGAATGTACTGATGCTCTGAAGGGTCTTATTAAGCGGCGGGCAGATACGGATCACGTTCGGGAACAGGCAGCCCTTGATGGTATGTGCACTCTCAAACAGGATGGTATTCTCAAGGTGCTGCGGGGGTATACCGATATTCACGAAGTGCGCAGAGTCTGTATTAAATGAGTTTTCGGGATAAAATATACTTGCAATCCTTGTGTTAGCATGGTACTGAGTAAAGACAATTTATGTTCACTCAGTAAGTGAGCTCGCAAGGCTCACTTTTTTTTGTCCAATCGGGTAACGTTATGGCCGCTCAAAAAGAAGATACCTGCACTACAGTCAGTAAAATTGCTCAGCCTATTCTTGAGTCCATGGGACTTGAACTGGTTGATATTGAATTCGGAAGAGTCGGTCCCGATGCTGTCCTTCGTCTATTTATCGACAAGGAGGGTGGCGTAATGCTTGACGATTGCGCCGGACTTAGCCGGGAATTGTCACTGATCCTTGATGTTGAAGAAGTCATTGCCTGCAACTATACGCTGGAAGTTTCGTCACCGGGACTTGATCGTCCGCTGAAAAAACAGGCTGATTATGACCGATTTGCCGGTCGCCTTATTAAAGTTCGCACCTATCAACCTTTTCTCGATGATAGCGGAAACAAACGCAAGACCTTTCTCGGGAAGCTTGAAGGACTCAGCGACGGTGTCGTCAAAATGACTCTCACTGAGGGGCAAACCGCTTCCATTCCGTTGGAGCGGATTGCCAAGGCAAACCTTGAATTCGTACTCTGATCTGAAATACCCATATATGCCAGCAAGGAGAAGCAATCGTGGATACAGTCATTAATCTCAAGCATGCTATTGACCAACTTGTAAAAGAGAAGGGCATCGACCGTCTGGTCGTTCTGGAAGCAATGGAACAAGCGGTTTTAACGGCAGCTAATAAAAAGTACCGCAATACTCGTGAACTTGAGGCTCATTACAATCATGAGAGTGGAGAGGTCGAGCTTTTTGAGTTTGTCACCGTGGTCGAAGAGGTCGAGGATTCATACAAGGAAATCAGCCTGGAAGAAGCCCACGAGATAGATCCTGAAGCAGAAATCGGAGATTCACTGGGCGAAAAACTGGATGCCAGCGGATTCAGTCGTATTGCTGCCCAGACCGCCAAGCAGGTAATTATCCAGAAAGTGCGTGATGCGGAGCGCGAAACTATCTATAACGAATACAGTGATCGTATCTGGGAAGTTATAACCGGAATGGTGCGTCGTTTTGAAAAGGGCGAACTGCTAATTGACCTGGGTCGCGCAGAGGCTGTTTTACCTGCCAAAGAGCAAATGCCTCGGGAGGTATATCGTCCCGGTGATCGTATCCGTGCGATTATTACCGATATTCGCATGACAACGAAGGGTCCACAGATCATGCTTTCCCGGACTCATCCCAGCATGCTGGCCAAACTGTTCGAGGCGGAAGTCCCGGAGATCGCCGAAGGTATCGTCGAAATTAATGCAATTGTTCGTGATGCCGGCAGTCGTGCCAAAATAGCTGTTTCATCGAATGATCGTGATGTTGATCCCGTAGGCGCCTGTGTTGGTATGCGCGGAGCCCGCGTTCAGAATGTCGTATCTGAGCTGCGTGGTGAAAAAATTGATATAATTCCATGGTCAGAGGACATTGCCCGTTTTGCCTGCAATGCACTTTCACCGGCACAGGTCTCCAAAGTATTTGTTGATGAGGAAAAACGTGCTCTTGAAATTATCGTAGCTGATGATCAACTCTCGCTTGCCATTGGTAAACGGGGTCAGAATGTCAGCCTGGCTGCGCGATTGACCGGATGCCGCATTGATATCAAGAGCGAATCAAAAGTTTCGGAATCTCAGGCGCAGGAATTTTCATCGTTTGATGGAACTGAAATTGAAGAAGCTGATGAAGCGCCCGTTGAGCAGCAGGATGTTGTTGCCGCAGACCGTGGTGACGAATCAGTTACCGAGTAACAGGGAATATGGCCCATAAAGGGAATGCAGAAGCACCGCAGCGCAGTTGTCTCGGGTGCCGAACGAGCAAAGACAAAAGTCTCTTGATCCGTTTTGTCCAGACACCTGACCTGGAAGTTTTACCGGATCTGGAAAACAAACTTCCCGGCAGAGGCGCTTATACCTGCATCGATAAGCGTTGTGTTGCCGCTGCAATTGCACAGAAACAATTCAAACGCTCCTTCAGGCAAGATGTGGTTGTCATGCCGGCGGAAGAACTTATAGAGTATGTCCGGCATCAATTGCATGGTCGCATTATCGGACTGATCGGACTGGCAAACAAAGCCGGGCTGATTACCGGCGGCGGTGCCATGGTAAGTGATGCGCTCAGGAGCAAGAAAAAGCCTGGTCTCGTCATTGTTGCAACGGACGTTTCACCGGCAATTGGCGCAAAGTTGGTTCATGCAGCAGAAGCACATCATGTTTCGCATCGAACTGCCGTAACAAAAGATGATATCGGCGCTATTTTAGGCAAGGCGCCAAGAAGTGCTGTTGCTGTGGCATCAGGCGGTTTTGTTGCACAGCTGGAAAAGGCAATCGACAGATACACAAACTTCCTGGGGGAGGTATAAAGGATATGGGTAAAATTAGTGTTGGTAGTTTGGCAAAAACGTTGGGCATTGAGCCCAAAGAGGCTATTGCCAGGCTTAAGGAAATTGGTGTTGACGCAAAAACGGCTACATCGCAAGTAGATGAGGGTGTCGTTGCGCGCTTGACAGCCCCCCAGCAAAAGGATACCGGTACCAATGAGGTACGGGTGGCGTCGAATATTATCCGTCGCCGGGCCAAGGTAGTTCCGGAAGTTGAAGCTACAGAAAAAGTCGTTACCACTGAAGAGCCGCCGGCTCAACAACCGGTTCAACAACAGCCGGTGCAGGTACAATCGGTAACTCCTCCGCCAAGCGTGACTCCATCAGTTGAATCACCTGTTGCCGCCGTCGTTAAAAGCGAAGTCGAACCTAAAGTGGCTGAAGCAGTTGTTGCGGCAGCTCCCGAAAAAACGGTTGAACCGGTAAAAACGGGCCCGAATCAGGCCAGAATCCTCGGTATGATGGAGATCCCGGGAGTTACCAATCGTCCTACCCGCGTCGTTACATCGGAAACTCCCGTTACACCGAGAACCGCTCCACAACGCCCTGCACAGGATCCAACACAGCAACGAAGACCCGCTCCCGCTGCGGCTGATCAGAGAAGGCCTGC
Source organism: Geobacteraceae bacterium (assembly GCA_025355325.1). Lineage (GTDB taxonomy): Bacteria > Desulfobacterota > Desulfuromonadia > Geobacterales > Pseudopelobacteraceae > JACRCG01. The sequence continues at coordinate 32,914 of JANXZX010000209.1, read as the reverse complement.
CACTGGCGCGGATACCCGGCGCCCTTCGCCCGGATATGACCAGAAACGTCCTGCCTCTACGACTCCGTCTGCTCCTGCAACCGAACTTGATCGCTCACGGATGAAGCAGGTCCAGCTTGCTCCGGCTGCACTTCCGGCCGGTGACAATCGTCGCGGAGTCAAGAAAGATGGACCAGGCTACGGAGACGCCGGTAAAGGTGCAAAAAAAGGTGCTCCGCCAGCCAAGAAAAAAGAGCAGCCGCGTAAGAATGAAATTATCGAAAAACGTGAGCGCGCATTTGATCCGGTCTACAAAGGATCAAAGAAGCGCGGTGGTAAAGAGCGTGTTTCCGAAACCAAGAAAACTGAAATTACCGTTCCGAAGGCTATCAAGCGTATTATCAAGATTTCTGAAAGCATTTCTGTCGGTGAACTTGCCAAGCGTCTCGGTATAAAGGCAAATGACCTGATAAAATCGCTGATGAAGATGGGGACGATGGTTACCATCAATCACCAGCTTGATTTTGATACTGCGGTCATTCTGGCGTCCGAGTATGATTATGAAGTTGAAAACGTAGCGGTCGATCTTGACGAGATTCTTGAATCCACTGTTGATGCACCGGAGACACTGGAAAAGAGATCGCCAGTTGTAACGATTATGGGCCATGTCGATCATGGTAAGACATCTTTGCTTGATGCCATTCGTGAAGCAAACGTCATAGCCGGTGAGGCGGGGGGAATCACGCAGCATATCGGAGCTTATGACGTCGAATTGAATGGTCGTAAGATAACCTTTCTCGATACTCCGGGTCATGAAGCGTTTACCGCCATGCGTGCTCGTGGAGCCAAGGTTACCGACATCGTTGTTCTCGTGGTAGCTGCTGACGACGGTGTTATGCCTCAGACGCGTGAGGCGATCAATCACTCCAAAGCTGCCGGCGTACCAATTCTGGTTGCTATCAACAAAATCGACAAACCGGGTGCAAAACCGGATCGGGTCAAGCAGGAGCTGACGGATCAGGGTCTTGTCTCTTCAGATTGGGGTGGCGATGTAACTATGGTTGAAGTTTCAGCCAAGCAGCGCCTGAACCTTGATGAGTTGCTGGAAATGATTCTGCTGCAAGCTGATTTGATGGAGTTGACGGCAAATCCGAATAAACTGGCTAAAGGGACGATTGTCGAAGGCAAGCTTGACAAGGGTCGCGGTCCTGTTGCTACTGTTCTGGTACAGGAGGGAACACTTAAAACCGGAGACTACTGCGTTGTTGGCGTTCATTCCGGACGTGTCAGAGCGATGCAGAATGATCGTGGCGAGAAGGTCACGGAAGCAGGTCCCTCCGTGCCTGTCGAGTTGGTCGGATTGTCCGGAGTGCCGGATGCCGGAGATATCTTTGTAGCTATGAAGGATGAGAAGCAGGCCAAGGAAATTGCCACATTACGCCAGATCAAACAGCGTGAAGTCGAGTTTGCAAAGCATACCAAGCTGTCGCTTGACGATCTTTACAAGCGGATACAAAGCGGTGAAGTCAAGGATCTCAACGTCGTTGTCAAAGGCGATGTACAGGGTTCTGTCGAGGCTGTCAGTGAATCTCTGCGCAAATTGTCAACGGATGCGGTTCGCTTGAATGTTATCCATTCCGCCGTTGGTGCAGTTACCGAAACCGACGTTAACCTGGCAGCGGCTTCGAATGCCATCATTATCGGCTTTAATGTCCGTCCTGAAGTCAAAGCCCAAGGACATGCAGAGCGTGAAGGCGTCGATATCCGGCTCTACAGCATTATTTATGATGCGGTTGAGGATGTTAAGAAAGCCATGGAAGGACTTCTTTCCCCTACGTTCAAGGAGAAATTCCTTGGTCGCGTTGAAATCAGGGATGTATTTACCGTTCCAAAAATAGGCAGTGTTGCCGGATGCTACGTTCTTGATGGAAAAATGGTAAGGAATGGCCAGGTTCGCCTGCTGCGCGATAACGTTGTCGTGTACGAGGGTAAAATGTCGTCACTGCGCCGCTTTAAAGATGATGTCAAGGAAGTTGCCACCGGGTATGAATGCGGCATTGGGCTTGAAAACTACAATGACATCAAAATCGGCGATATTATTGAAGCCTTTGAGATGGAAAAAATTGCTGGTAAACTGTGAATAGTGAATGGTGAATAGTGAATAGTGATTTTTTTCCTTTCACCATTCACGCCTTTCCCACCATTCACGCCTTTAAAGGAATAAACATGCAGCACAAACGCTCCGAAAAAGTTGCTGAAACAATCCATGAAATTATCTGCTCAATTCTTTCCCGTGGTCTTAACGACCCACGGATAGGATTTGTCACGATTACCGGTGTTGAGGTAACGGATGACTTGAGTCTTGCCCGCATATTTTTCACCGTAATCGGTGATGATAAGGTTAAAAAAGATACTGAAGCCGGTCTGAACAGTGCCAAAGGTTTTATTCGCCGCGATATCGGAAAAAAACTGACGATACGCCATACTCCTGAACTTGTTTTCAAATATGATAAGTCTCTTGATTACGGTAGCAGGATAGAATCTCTTCTCAAGGAGATACACGCTGAGCATGACGGAAACAATTCGACAGATAATTGAAGTAATACGTACCAACTCTTCATTCCTTCTTACCACTCACGAGGGGCCGGACGGAGACGCAATCGGATCTTCTCTGGCCCTTGCGTCATTTTTACGCAAGATAGGTAAAGATGTAACCGTTCATTATCAGGACAATGTTCCTGATTTATATGCCTTTCTTCCCGGTGCAGATTCCGTACTGTCTCACATTCCCGATAAACACTTTGACGTCGCATGTGTACTCGATATTGGCGAGCGCAAGCGCGCCGGGAAAGAATTCTGCGATTTTACCCGGATTTCCACTGTCATCAACCTGGACCACCACCTTTCCTGCGATAATTTCGGTGATTATAACCTTATAGACTCTACGGCTGCCGCAACCGGCATTCTTGTGTATCGTATTGCGGCAGCCTTCGGCTACCGGTTTGATTACGAAACGGCACTTTGCATCTATGTTGCCATTATTACTGATACCGGCTCTTTCCGGTACTCCAATGCCAACCGGGAGGCCTTTTCCGTTGCCGGAGAAATGATAGACTGCGGAATCAATGCCTGGGATGTGGCTGAACAACTATATGAAAATCAGCCGCAGAGGCGCCTGGAGCTGTTGGCAAAGTGCTTGCCTACCCTTGAAGTGTTTAAAGACGGACAGGCCGCCTCGGTTACCGTAACGAGTGATATGTATGCATCATGCGGAGCTGATGCCGAATTAACGGACGGCTTTGTCAATTATCCCCGCTCCATACGTGGCGTTGAGGTGGCAATCTTTTTCAGGCAGTTGGATGAAAAAAAGTTCAAGGTCGGTTTCCGTTCAAAGGGGAAGGTGAATGTTGCAACTTTTTCCGCAGCGCTTGGCGGGGGCGGTCACCATAACGCTGCCGGGTGCACCGTTGATGGCGATTTGGCCGACGTCAAGGCCATTGTGTACAGAATTGTGGAAGAATCTCTTTGATTAACGGTTTTCTGGTTATCGATAAGCCGGCCGGCATTACCTCACATGATGTGGTCAGCCGGGTTCGCCGCATTCTGGACACCCGCAAGGTTGGTCATACCGGTACGCTTGATCCCTTTGCCACCGGAGTTTTACCCGTTGCGGTTAATGACGGCACCAAGGCCATTCCGTTCCTTGACGAAGGAAGCAAAACCTATGAAGCGCTGCTTCGTCTCGGCGTAACTACCGATACGCTTGACATGACCGGTGTCACACTCTCTGAAGTTGATCCATCCCATATCACCAGTTCTCAGTTTACTTCATGTCTAGCCGGATTCACCGGTGCCATCAGCCAGATTCCCCCCATGTATTCGGCCATCAAGCAGAATGGTCAGCCGCTTTACAAGCTCGCCCGCCAGGGAGTGGACGTTGAACGTGAAGCGCGCAACGTGGAAATATATTCTCTTGAGCTGCTCTCTTACGAACTGCCGCATGCAGCCGTACGTGTTGTCTGCTCGCGTGGCACCTATATTCGCAGTCTGGCCGACGATATCGGCCGTGAACTTAAATGCGGTGCCGCCCTGCAGGAATTGCGGCGCACAGCCAGCGGCCCGTTCCGCATCGAAGACGCCATTACCCTGACTGATCTTGAAGTAATTGTCGGTGAAGGGAAGGTTGAGTCTCTCTGCCTGTCTCCGATGAAAGCCCTCGCTCATCTCCCTGATATTCCCCTGACTTTGGAGGGAGTTGACGGCCTCCGTTTCGGCAGGGCGCCGTCGTGGGGTGCAACCTGTCTGGAAACCCCTGTCAGTTGTTTGGTTGAAACCCCGGTTCGCCTGACGTCAGACGGAAACCTTGTCGCTGTTGCCAAACTCGTTCCCGGAAACGGGGCGGAAGCCGCAATCGTTTTGAAACGGGTCTTGATATAATCGAATGTCCACGTCTGGTGCTGCATGATTTAAATTGAGGGCTGTGCAACATGTGACAGTACATATTAGGCTTTACATGCTGGTAATAATGTGGTAGAAAAATCAACTCTGGAAAAAATATATGCGTTTTATTGCGCTTAACCCACAAATGAATGGAGGAGTAGACTGTGCTGGCAACCGATAAAAAACAAGAAATCATCAATGCATTCAAGAAACATGATAGCGATACAGGTTCACCGGAGGTTCAGATTGCCATCCTGACCGAGCGGATCACTTATCTGACCGAACACTTCAAAACACACAAGAAAGATCATCACAGCCGTCGTGGTCTTCTTAAGCTTGTTGGCCAGAGAAGGCGTCTGCTGGACTACCTGAAGGGCAAAGAGATGGGCAGATACAAAACAGTTATCGAAAGACTCGGCATACGTAGATAGTAAACAGCGGTATATCTGTAACACCTGATATACCGCTGTTCCGTTTACGATATGCTCATTTCAGAAAAGGGCTTTGCGGCCCTTTTATTATTTGTTGGGGACGTGGGTAGAGTTTTTGCGGCAAAATTGCCGCAATGATTGTATCGACGGCCCCAACGCAACCGAAGAGGAGAATGAAATATGGAACAAAATGTTCAGGTTGAGTTCGGGGGCAGAACGATTACGCTGTCCACCGGCAAGATGGCAAAGCAGGCAAGTGGCGCAGTTGTTGTAAGCTGTGGCGATACCGTTGTGCTTGTCACTGTTGTGGCATCAAAAGAAGCAAAAGAAGGGCAGGACTTCTTTCCGCTTACCGTTAATTACACCGAAAAGGCGTATGCCGGCGGCAAGATTCCCGGAGGTTTTTTCAAGCGTGAAGCGCGTCCGTCAGATCCAGAGACACTTACCTGTCGTCTGATCGACCGTCCTATTCGCCCGTTGTTCCCGGAAACATTCCTCAATGACACCCAGATTATGGCGACGGTTGTTTCCGCCGATCAGGATAATGATCCGGGGATTCTGTCAATGCTCGGCGCTTCCGCAGCGTTGATGATCTCTGACATTCCTTTTCAAGGTCCGATTGCCGGTGCCAAAGTGGCCCGCGTTGATGGCGTTTTCATCTGTAATCCTTCTGCTGAAGAGCTTGAAAAAAGCGATCTAGAAATTGTTGTTGCCGCCAGTCGTGACGCTGTAATCATGGTTGAAGGTGAAGCAAAATTCGTATCAGAGGCTGATCTCCTGGAAGCGGTGTTTTTTGCCAAGGAAGCGATGCTGCCGTTGATTGAAGCCCAGATTGAGCTTCAGAAAATGGCCGGCGTAGCGAAACGTGAAGTTAAACCGGTTGTTGTTGACGAGGTTCTGCAGGCACGTGTTCGTGAACTTGCGTACGACCGGATCGGCGAAGCGGTTAAGCTCAAGGCAAAAAATGAGCGTCATGATCAGATCGATCTCATCAAGACTGAGACTATTGAATCCCTCAAAGAAGAATTCGAAGGCTCCGCTAAACAGATCAAAGCCCTTTTGGGTGATTTCGAATATGAACGCGTCCGCGCTGACATTCTTGACACCGGCATCCGCATTGATGGCCGGACTACCAGCACCATTCGTCCAATCAGCACTGAAACCGGCTTTTTGCCGCGCGTTCATGGTTCCGCTCTGTTCACCCGTGGTGAGACTCAAGCGCTGGTTGCCGCAACTCTCGGTACCTCCAGTGATGAGCAGCGCATCGACACACTGTACGGCGGTTCGCGCAAGCGCTTCCTGCTGCATTACAACTTCCCTCCGTTTTCGGTTGGCGAAACCAGCTTCCGTCTTGGACCTGGCCGTCGCGAAATCGGTCACGGCATGTTGGCTGAACGCGCTCTTGCCGCTGTTCTGCCTGCTCATGACGATTTCCCGTACACAATCCGCATTGTGTCTGAAACGCTTGAGAGTAACGGTTCTTCCTCGATGGCTGCCGTCTGCGGCGGCTGTATGTCGATGATGGATGCCGGTATCCCGGTTACTGCACCGGTAGCTGGTATCGCAATGGGACTGATCAAGGAAGGCGATAAATTTGCAATCCTTTCCGACATTCTGGGTGATGAAGATCATCTGGGCGATATGGACTTCAAAGTTGCCGGAACCGCTGAAGGCGTTACCGCTCTTCAGATGGATATCAAGATCGGCGGCGTAACCAAGGAAATCATGCAGCAGGCCCTGAAACAGGCCCGTGAAGGACGTCTGCACATCCTCGGCAAGATGGCTGAAACCCTTGCCGCACCACGCGCTGAAATGTCGCCTTTTGCTCCGCGCATTACCACAATCTATGTCAAGACTGACCGTATCCGCGACGTCATCGGTACCGGCGGCAAGAATATCCGTAACATCACTGAAACTACCGGCGTTACGATTGATATCGATGATACCGGCAAAATCAATATTGCCAGCACCAACAAGGAAGCCTGTGACCTTGCCATTCAGATGATTCGCGGTCTGACCGATGAAGCCGAAGAGGGCAAATTGTACATGGGTACTGTCCGCAAAATTATGGATTTTGGCGCTTTTGTTGAAATCATGCCCGGTACGGACGGACTGGTTCACATCTCCGAACTTGATACGGCTCGTGTCAAGGTTGTTACCGACGTTCTGAACGAAGGCGACAAAGTGCTGGTTAAATGCATCGGCGTAGATAAAAACGGCAAAATAAAGCTCTCCCGCAAGGAAGCGCTTGGATTGAATCTTGATGGTACAAAGGTTGACGCTGAATAGATTTCAGTTTCTTCTTTGAATCAATAAAAACGGCCTCCGGAAATGTATCTTTCCGGAGGCCGTTCTGTTTGCAACAAAATTGCGGTAGAAGCTACTGGGCCGCTTTAACCATCAGATCACTTACCAGCTTCGTGAAACGGAGCGGATCCTTGATTGTCGAGCCTTCAGTGAGCAGCGCCTGATCGTAGAGCAGATCGGCGTAATCATTCAGCGCAACTGCCGAAGCATCCTTCTGGTGGATTGATGCCATCGCTTTCAGGATGGCGTGATCAGGGTTCAGTTCCAGGATGCGCTTTGATTCCGGAACGGCCTGATTCATGGCCTTCATGATGCGCTCCATGTTGGCGTTCATGCCGTATTCGTCAGCAACCAGACAGCAGGCGCTGTCGGTCAGACGGTTGGAGAAGCGCACTTCCTTGATCTTGTCCTTGAGGCGGTCGCTGATCAGGGAAATCAGATCCTTGAACTCCTTCGATGCCTCTTCCCGCTTCTTCTCTTTTTCCTTCTTCTCATCTTCACTGTCCAGGCTGATGTCGCCGCGGTCAACCGCTTTGAGCGCCTTCTCATTGTATTCAGTCAGAGACTGGACAACCCATTCGTCAACCGGATCAGTCAGGAACAATACTTCAAAGCCCTTGGCGCGGAATGCCTCCAGATGCGGAGACTGCTCAAGTGTTTCGCGGCTTGCGCCGGTGATGTAATAGATGTCCTTCTGTGCCTCAGGCATCCGGCCGACATACTCTTTCAGAGAAACAAAAGCGCCAGCCTCGGTTGAAGTACTTTCAAACAGAACCAGTTCCTGCAGCTTTTCCTTGTTGGCGTAATCAAAGTGCATACCCTCTTTGATGACCTGGCCAAACTCTTTCCAAAAGGTAACGTACTCATCGAAGTTCTGATCCTTAACCTCTGAAAGTGTCGAGAGAATTTTTCCAACCAGACTTTTCTGGATGCGTTTGATCTGGACGTCTTCCTGGAGGATTTCGCGGGATACGTTCAGCGGCAGATCGGACGAATCTACGACCCCTTTGACGAAACGGAGGTAGTCCGGAATAAGCTCTTCGCACTTGTCGCTGATGAATACGCGGCGAACATACAGCTGAAGACCTTTCTTCCGGTCGTTCATGAACATGTCGAACGGTTTCTTGGCCGGAAGATAGAGCAGCGCCTTGAATTCGCTGGTACCTTCGGCGGAAAAGTGAATCGTGCGGAACGGCGCATCGTAATCGTGGGAAACGTGCTTGTAGAATTCGGTGTATTCCTCTTCGGTAACGTCGCTCTTGGCTCGGGTCCAGATGGCTTTCATCGAGTTCAGGGTCTGCTCTTCAGTCTTCTCGATGGTGCCGGCGCCTTCGATCTCTTCGCCGTTAACCCCTTTGGGTGTTTCGGTGCGGGTGACATCCATAACAACCGGATACTGGATGTAATCGGAGTATTTTTTGACGATTGAGCGGATCTTCCACTCATCCAGATAGGTCTTGAATTCTTCCTTAAGGTGCAGGGTGATCTCGGTGCCGCGCAGTTCTTTGGTGCATTCTTCGACCGTATAGCTGCCGTCTCCGGTCGATTCCCAGCGGCAGCCGTCCGTTGCTGCGCCACCCTTGCGGGTCTCCAACGTGACGCGATCTGCTACCATGAATGAGGCATAGAAGCCGACGCCGAACTGACCGATCAATTCGGGATTGTCGCTGGCGGCTTTCTCTTTCAGTGACTGCATGAATGCTTTGGTACCGGAGCGGGCGATGGTGCCGATATTCTCTTCGACTTCAGCCATATTCATGCCGATGCCATTGTCTTGGATTACCAGAGTGCCTGCATCCTTGTTCGGAATCAGTTTAATCTTCCAGTCGCTGTTCCCTTCCAGAAGTGATTCGTCGGAATGGGATTCAAAGCGGACTTTGTCGATGGCATCGGAAGCGTTGGAAATAAGTTCGCGGAGGAAAATGTCTTTGTTTGAATAGAGCGAGTGGATTACCAGATCAAGCAATTGCTGGACCTCAGTCTGGAACTGTTTGGTGGTTTTGGACATAACTGTTGCATCTCCTTCGGTGTAATGGAATCTGATGGCCTCAACATAATCATAATATCTCCGGTTTTCAAGGGGGGGAGATGTAAAAAAACTGATTCCATTTATGTTTGGAACAGGGAACTGCACAAAATATGAAATTCCAGGCCGGAATGTTACACAATTGATTATCGGGTCAGTTGTGCTATAGTTCGCATTTCATAATCTGTAAAAATTCTGGTTCGAAACCATATTTATTCAAGGGAGCGTGTGCTGATGAAAAGTAGACATGATATTGACGACGATGAGATGCTTGAGGAGATCGAGGACACTGAAGATGCTGATGACGGCAGCTTTGCCCAACTGTTCGAGCAGAGCGGCAAAGAAAATAAGCGGTGGCTGGAGCCGGGTCAGAAATTAACCGGAAAGGTGCTGAAGATCGGTAACGAATGGATCTTCATGGATACCGGCCAGAAAGGTGAAGGAGTCATTGAACGGAAGGAATTCCTGGATCTTGATGGAAACCTCACGGTGAAGGAAGGTGACATGATTTCGGCCTATTTCCTTTCGTCAAGCCATGGCGAGATGCGCTTCACAACACGGATTGGTGGTAGCGTATCGGGTGGCGGCACTGCCCAGCTGGAGCAGGCCTGGCAGGCACGGGTTCCGGTTGAAGGGGTTGTCGAAAAAGAAATCAAAGGTGGCTACGAAATTAAACTGGGTGGCACGACCCGCGCATTCTGTCCATATTCCCAGATTGCTCTCCGGCGCGTTGAAAACCCTGAAGCATTGATCGGCACCCGGTTGACGTTTCAGATCAGCGATTATGCCGAAAACGGCCGAAATATCGTCGTCTCCCGCCGTGCTCTGCTTGAAGAGGAACAGCGTCGGCTGAAAGAGGAAGCACAAGCAGGAATAAGTGAAGGTATGGCGCTGACCGGGACGATCACATCGGTACAGGATTACGGCGCTTTTGTTGATATCGGCGGCCTGGAGGGCCTTATACCGGTTTCTGAAATAGCCTGGAGCCGGGTAAAAGATGTTCGCGACGTGCTGAGTGTCGGTCAGCAGGTGAAGGTTGTCGTCAAGTCGATTGATAAGGAGAAGGAGCGTATTTCCTTAAGTATAAAGGATACTCTGGCTGATCCGTGGGAACAGGTGATCGACAAGTTTCCGGAGGGTTCGTTTCATGCCGGTATGGTTGCCCGTCTTGACACTTTTGGTGCGTTTGTCACCCTTGGAGACGGGGTTGATGGGCTGCTTCACATTTCCAAGCTGGGCTCGGGCAAACGGATCAATCATCCTCGTGAGGTCGTCAAAGAGGGCGAACAGATTGAAGTGAAAATAGAGAGCATTGATCGCGGCAATCGCAGAATTTCACTCGCTCTGGCTGGCCCGGCACGGGCAGCCGCAGAGGAAGAGGCCACCCTTTCTGAATTCCGCACCCAGGCGGCTGATGCGCCGAAGGGAATGGGAACGCTGGCAGATATGATGCGACCAAAAAACCAGAAGGGTAAGAAATAAATTCAAATATCACCGCAGAGGACGCAGAGAAAAACAGAGAAAAACAAAATCTTTATGTGGTTAAACCAGGAAAATACATATTATTTTAGCCTGTTACGTTTTAGATTTTCTCCTCTTTCCTCTGCGCTCTCTGCGGTAAAATTCCAGGATTTTTATTAATGGATATTTCTAAAGAAGATGCTGATTGGGACAGTCGCTGCTTGCAGTGCGGTCGCTGCTGTTTTGAAAAAATCGAGAATGATCGGGGCACAATATTTTACACCCAGACCGCCTGTCGTTTTCTTGACGTCATCAGTCGTGAGTGTAAAATTTTTGAGCGGCGGTTTGAGATTAATCCCAGTTGCATAAAGCTGACTCCGGAACTGGTGCAGACCTTGCGCTGGCTCCCGCGTGAATGCGGGTACCGTCGCACGGAAGTTGAACCGGTAAAGGATACAGAAAAAAGCAGGAAAAAATAAGAGATTCGGAAGTAAAACCGGCAATCGAAGCACTGTTACAGATCAATGCCATCCAGAAGCTCAACAACAACCTCGGCCCTGTTGAGGGTGTAAAGATGTACTCCGGGAACTCCTGAATCAAGGAGTTCCCGAATTTGTTTCCGGGCATGGGCAACGCCGACTTTCTGCACCGCAGCAGCTCCTCCAGCCAGATCAGCTTTTTCCAGTTCAGCAAGAAAATCTGCCGGTATAGTTGAGCCGCACAGCGACACGATTCGTTTAATGACCTTCAGGCTGACGACCGGCAGTATGCCGGGAATGATCGGTTTGGTGATGCCCGCTTCCCTGGCCCGCTCGACAAATGAGTGGTACAGGCTGTTATCAAAGAACAGCTGCGTTATGGCAAAGTCTCCACCGTTGTTCAACTTTAATTTCAAATAGGAGAGATCCGCTTCAGGACTTGTCGCTTCAGGATGTACTTCAGGGTATCCCGCAACCGCTATTCCCAAAGCGGGGAACGAAGTCCGGATCATGCTGACCAGATCCGAAGCACAGAGTAACTGGGAAGAAAGAGGCGGTTCGCCCGTTCCATCCTGCGGCAGGTCTCCGCGCAAGGCCAGCACGTTGCTGACGCCAGCCGTTTTCAGCTCGTTCAAAAAATTGGCTATTTCATCCGGTGTAGACCCGATACATGTCAGGTGAGCCATTGTTTCCATGCCATATTCATTCTGTAGGCGTGTAACAATTTCCAGGGAATCCGCGTTGGTGCTTCCTCCGGCTCCATATGTGACGGAGGCGAAGAGAGGTTTCAGCTGAGCCAGCTGCTGTACCGTCTGAAAAAAGGTGGGCCACTCTTCCCGTTTTTTCGGCGGGAAAAATTCAAGCGACATGAACTGTTTGCTCTGGTTGATGGCGTCAATGATTTTCATAATTCTCCACAACTGTTTATTCGGCAGATTTATCTACCGATTTTTTATATTAAAATGAAATCAAATAGCAATAGAAGAATCAGTGCAGTTTTTTGATTTGACAGCACACCACCGGATGACGTATAGAGTGTGTCCGCATTTTAGTGCCATTTCCCAGCTAGTTAGCCCTGCCGCTGCCATGCATTGAATGTCATACACATCAATAAAAAAAAGAGAGACAAAAAACATGTTTAACTTGAAACCTGAAGTTGTTGCCCAACTTGAGCGCGTGTTGGGTTCTGTCGAAATGCTCCTTCCGAAAGCTGTGGCTCCCATCGATTGGGCACTCTGTCACGCTGCAAACTGGCGGCGTCACTCATTTTCCGGGTATCTTGAACCGGTCCGGGTGACTGATACAACTATGCTCTCGGAACTTCTCGGCGTAGAAGAACAGAAAGAAATCATGGTCAGCAACACCCGCCAGTTTCTTGCCGGACTGCCTGCCAACAACGCGCTGTTATGGGGTTCGCGCGGTTCAGGAAAGTCATCGCTGGTTAAAGCGCTGCTGAATGAATTCGGTCCGCAGGGGTTACGGTTCATTCAGGTCGAAAAGGAAGATCTTATTTATCTTTCGGAAATCTTTACTGCCGTTGAGAATCAACCGTACCGATTTATTCTGCTTTGTGACGACCTTACCTTCGAAGTCGGTGAATTGAGCTACAAGATGCTGAAGAGCGCCCTTGACGGGTCCGTGTATTCGGCGCCTGAAAATGTCCTGATTTACGTCACCTCCAACCGCCGTCATCTATTGCCGGAATATGAATCCGATCATCTGGGGGGGAAATTCGTTAAAGGCGAACTTCAACAGAGCGAGGCGATGGAGGAGAAAGTGTCTCTTTCGGACCGATTCGGCATTTGGGTCGCCTTCTATGCGTTTTCACAGGATCGCTACCTTGATGCGGTTCGGCTGAATGTTGAAAAAGAATGCAGCCTGCGCGATGTGAAAATTCCCTGGAGCAGCGAAATCGAGCGGGATGCGATCCAGTGGTCACATGACAAAAGTAAGCGGTGCGGTCGTACCGCCTATCAGTTTGCCAGGAACTGGGTAGGCAGGCATCTGTTAGCTGTCGGTCAGAAATAATTTTCAAAAATAAAGCTTGCATTTTTTATTCGTCCTCCTTATATTGATATTCATGTTCAATAAGGAGGGCGAATGATACTCGAAAAAAAGAAGATATTTAACGATTTTGCGACATCCAAGGGACTTCGTTCCACCCGCCAACGTGATATCATCCTCGATATATTTCTCTCCACCCATCAGCACGTCAGTGTTGAAGAACTGTACCTTAAAATTAAATTCAGCAATCCGGGTATTGGCTATGCCACTGTCTATCGCACTCTCAAGCTGTTTGTCGAAGCCGGCCTGGCCCGCGAAATACTGCTGCATGACGGTCAAACACGCTATGAGCATATTGTGGCGGGCGAGCACCATGATCATCTGGTCTGCACCGGCTGCAATTCAATTATTGAGTTTGAGGATGAAACAATTGAAAAATTACAGAACGAGATTGCAGCTCGTCACGGTTTTATGATCAAGAGTCATAAGATGGAAATGTACGGCCTCTGTGCTGCCTGCAGGCAGTAATCAGTAAATCAAGTACCCTCCTTGTATCGGGAGGGTATTATTTTTACCAGTAACTGAAAATGAATATCAAAAGCAAACCAAGGAAGAAATCATGGCCTCATGTTGCAGCAAAAAAACTGAAATAATTAATCACGGAAATGCCAGAAAAGTGGCTTTGGTGGGAAATCCCAATGTCGGCAAGAGCGTGTTGTTTAACGCCTTGACCGGAGCATACGTAACGGTTTCCAATTATCCCGGCACCTCGGTTGAAGTTTCGCGTGGCAATGCCACAATAGACGGGCAGCAGTGGGAAGTTATCGATACCCCCGGCATGTATTCAATCCACACCATTACTGAAGAGGAGCGGGTGGCGCGAGAGATTTTGCTGCACGAGACTCCCGATGTCGTGATCCATGTCCTCGATGCCCGCAACCTTGAGCGGATGCTGGCTATGACTATCCAGTTGATAGAGGCTGGTCTGCCGGTAATTCTGGTGGTAAATATTCTGGATGAAGCCGAGCGGATGGGGCTTGCCATTGATATCGATCTGCTACAGCAGAAGCTCGGCATTCCGGTTGTTGGAGCGGCGACCGCCCGTAAGCGGGGCATAGATGACATCAGGTCGGCAATGAATGCATATCGCTGCCCCTGCGAACAGCAGCGTTTTGAATACAGCCGCCTTTTGGAGCGCGACATTAAAGAAGTAGCATGCCTGATGCAGGGAGAATATATTCTCTCCCGTCGTGCCCTGGCTTTACTGCTGCTACAGCAGGACGAGGAGATTGCCGAACTGGTACGTCATCGCGAGGGTGACGGGTATGCTCCCCTGTCTGAAAAAATACGTGAAATTGCCTTTGATCGCCGCGAATCGTTTCACCTTGATTTGTCTCTGGAACGGAACGATATGGTCCGTCAACTGGTGAATGGTGTTTTTACGGCCCCGTTAAAACGGGTGGTGACCGCCGCCGAGCGGCTGTCGCGGCTTGCGGTCCAGCCACTGACCGGTATTCCGATGCTGTTGATAGTGCTTTATTTTGGTCTGTACCAGTTCGTCGGGGTTTTCGGCGCCGGTACCGTGGTGGATTTTTTGGAAAAGAAGCTGTTTGTTGAGATTTTCAATCCCTGGATAATCGGAGTAGTTCAAAGCGTGATCCCGTGGGAGATAATCCAGGAGTTGTTTGTTGGCGAGTATGGAATTATTACCCTTGGCATCCGCTATGCGGTCGGTATTATCCTGCCGATAGTGGCCACCTTCTTTGTCTTCTTCTCTTTTCTAGAAGATACTGGGTACTTCCCGCGCCTGGCACTGCTGGTTGATCGCATATTCAAACATTTCGGGCTTACCGGTCGGGCGGTGATCCCGATGGTGCTCGGTTTTGGCTGTGACACAATGGCTACTATGGTTACACGCACCCTTGAAACCACCCGTGAACGGGTCATAGCCACAATCCTTCTGTCGCTTACGATCCCCTGTTCGGCGCAACTGGGGGTCATCATGTCGCTGCTCTCGAAGTTTCCCGGTGCTCTGGCGGTGTGGGGAGGTTGCCTGCTGCTGCTGTTCATCGTGGTCGGGATGCTTTCGGCAAAAATCCTTCCCGGTGAGGCGCCTATGTTTTATATGGAGCTTCCGCCGATGCGCCTGCCGCAGCTGGGCAATGTTGTTACCAAGACCTATACCCGAATGCAGTGGTACTTCATGGAGATTCTGCCGCTGTTCGTACTCGCTTCGGTGCTGCTTTGGCTCGGCAAGATTACCGGTTTCTTCGAGAAAATGATAACTGCCATGACACCGGTAATGGCTTCGATTGGCCTGCCGAAAGAGACAGCGGTCGCCTTTATTTTCGGATTTTTCCGACGCGATTACGGTGCTGCCGGTCTGTACGAATTGCAGACCAAAGGTTTGATGGATGCCCGTCAGCTGACCGTCGCTGCGGTGACCTTGACCCTTTTTATCCCGTGTATTGCCCAATTCCTGATTATGAAAAAGGAGCGCGGCTGGAAGGTCGCCAGCTCTATCGGCCTCTTTGTCAGTCTGCTGGCTTTTGGTAGCGGCTATGTGCTGAATAAAGCTTTATTGATAACCGGTTTACTGTCATGATTTGCGGGTTCTGCGGTTTGGAATTTGATGAAGAAAACGGCAAGAAAGGGTGTGGAGGCTGTTCCGGCGGCTGTCATAGCGTGCACTGTCCGCGCTGCAACTACAAGAACCCGCTGGAATCCGGTGTGGTCAAAAAACTGAAAACAATCTTCGGTAAGAAAGAACTGAATAGAGGAGGCGGGGAATGAAGCTTTCGGAAAAAGCAGAAGAGATACTTGAAGCGCTGTGGATTGCGGTGGAAGAGGGCGGGGCAGCTTTTCTCGACCCTGAAAAAATGGGTTTCCCAACGGATGACGCCGCCTATCGTGAGCTGACCGATCATGCCCTGATCGAGATCCGTCAGGGAATGATCTATTTCCGCCCCGAAGGGCTGGATGAAGGCAAAATGACGATCCGCCGCCATCGTTTGGCGGAACGCCTGATGATGGATGTGCTCAATATTCGCGGCGATGATGCCGAGTTCAAGGCATGTCAGTTCGAGCATTTGCTCAATGAAGGGGCGGATGTCAAAGTGTGCACCATGCTCAATCATCCGACCACCTGTCCGCACGGCAAGCCGATTCCTCCGGGTGAGTGCTGCCATAAGGCACGGGCTGATGGTGATCTGGGAGTTGTGCCGCTGACGGAGTTCAAATCGGGGCAGGAGGGGGAAATTGCCTACATCCAGACTGAGGATAACAAAAAAATGCAAAAGCTGATGGCGATGGGAGTTCTGCCGGGTAACAAAATTATTCTTGTGCAGGCGTATCCTTCATATATTTTCAGGGTAGGCTACTCGGAATTTGCGATTGATACGAATCTGGCCAAGGAAATATTTGTTCGGAAGTAGTCGTCGTTATGCCCGTAATATGATCCTGGAGGTCAATTCCCTATTGACAAAACAAGGCGGGTACTGTTCTATTGCTTTTTCACACCGAGCACTTTGCTGTTGATCTTATGATGAGTACAGCTTTTAAAAACTCCAGGAGGAAAACAATGAACCCATTGGCACAAGAACTGAATGATCTGCTTACCCAGCACAGCCCGCATGTCTTGGAAATGCTGTCCGATCTTGGAAAGAACCTCTTCTTTCCCAAGGGAATCCTGACCCAGTCAGCCGAAGCCAAGGACAAAGCTCATAAATACAATGCCACTATCGGCATCGCCACCGAGAACGGCGGGCCGATGTTCCTACAGTGCATTCAGGACAAGCTGTCCGCTTTTGATCCGAAGGATATTTATCCCTATGCCCCTCCTGCCGGCAAGCCGGAACTGCGTGCGCTGTGGCGTGAAAAAATGTTGCGGGAGAACCCTAGCCAGAACGGTAAGCATTTCAGCAACCCGATTGTTACCAACGCTTTGACCCACGGTCTCTCCATCGTAGGCGACATGTTCGTTGACAAGGGGGATCATCTGATTCTTCCTGATATGCTCTGGGGTAACTATAATTTGACCTTCGGTACCTGCAACGGTGCCATCGTCAAGAAACACCCGACTTTTACCGCATCCGGCGGCTATGATGTGGAAGCATTTAAAACCGAATTAAAGAATACTGCCGAAGAAAAAGGGAAAGCCGTTGTTCTGCTTAACTTCCCCAACAATCCGAGCGGCTATACCCCGACGGTTGCTGAAGGTAATGCCATCGTGGCTGCTATCAAAGAAGTTGCTGAAGCGGGCTGCAACGTAGTAGCCATCGCTGACGACGCCTATTTTGGTCTTTTCTATGAAGACAGCCTCAAGGAATCATTGTTCGGCAAGCTGGCCAACCTTCACCCGCGCATCCTGGCGATCAAACTGGATGGCGCTACCAAGGAAGAATTCGTATGGGGCTTCCGAACCGGTTTCATCACTTTTGCCGATGGCAACGAGTATGAAAACACACCGGTCATAACCGCCCTCGAAAAAAAGGCTATGGGTATTATCCGTGCCAAGATCTCCAATTGTCCGCATCCTTCCCAGACGTTTGTCATTGAGGCGCTTCGTTCGCCCCAGTTCCTTGTCCAGAAGGAAGAAAAATTCCAGGTCATGAAGGGTCGCGCCCTGAAGACCAAGCAGGTTCTCAACAGCGGCAAATACGAAAAAGCGTGGGACTACTATCCGTTCAACTCCGGTTACTTCATGTGCCTGAAGCTGAAAACGGTGGAAGCTGAAAAACTGCGTATCCACTTGCTCGATAAGTATGGCGTCGGTGCCATTTCCACCACCAAGACGGACCTCCGTATCGCCTTCTCCTGCATTGCTGAGGAGAATATTCAGGAACTGTTTGACATCATTTATCAGGGAGTTTTGGATCTCGCTTGATCAGCGGTTTGAGCATCTGAAGTGTTGAAATAAAAAGGGCCCACATGACGTGGGCCCTTTTTTTATGGTTGCGGTTTTAAGCCTTTATACTAAGCGCTCCGTTCTCCAGTACTACCTTCAACATACCACCTTCAATAACGTCCCCTCCGATAATTGCCCTGGCGACGCGGGTTTCCAGCTCACGCTGTAGATAGCGTTTGAGGGGTCGGGCACCGTAGACCGGATCATACCCGGCATTGGCTATGAATTTTAAAGCTTCGTCGCTGATTTCAAGTGTTATGCGCTGGTCCTTCAAGCGTTGCTTGAGCTGTTCAGCAAGGAGGCCGGCAATTTTCATTACCTCATCTATGTGCAGCGGCTTGAACAGTACTATGTCATCAATACGATTTAAAAACTCGGGGCGGAACCCGGCTTTGAGCTCGTTCATGACGCTCTTGCGGGCATTTTCCCTGATGTCGCCGGTTGGCGTGATACCCTCCAGCAGATACGCGGAACCGATATTGGAGGTCATGATTATAACGGTATTTTTGAAACTGACCGTTCTTCCATGACTGTCGGTGACTCGACCGTCATCAAGAATTTGCAGCAGAATGTTGAACACATCCGGATGAGCTTTCTCGATTTCGTCAAACAGCAGAACGCAATACGGTTTGCGCCGTACCGCTTCGGTCAACTGTCCACCATCTTCAAAACCAACGTAGCCGGGAGGTGCCCCGATCAGGCGCGATACGGCAAATTTCTCCATATATTCGGACATGTCGATTCGCACCATGTTCTCTTCTGAGTCAAACAGGGCTTCGGCCAGAGTGCGCGCCAGCTCGGTCTTGCCGACGCCGGTCGGGCCGAGAAAAATAAAGGAGCCGATCGGTCGGCGCGGATCCTTGATGCCGGAGCGGGCCCGAAGCACTGCATCGGAGACCAGCCGCACCGCCTCATCCTGACCGATCACCCGTTGATGCAGGATATCTTCGAGCCGAAGCAGTTTCACTCTCTCGCCTTCCACCAGACGCCGCACCGGAATACCGGTCCAATGCGCAACGATCTCGGCAATTTCATCTTCTGTGACTTCTTCGCGCAGTAGCTTCTGCTCACCCTGCTTTTGACCAAGTGCCGACTCTTCGTTCTTCAGAGCTGTTTCGAGTCCCGGCAGTTCGGCATATTTGAGGCGCGAGGCCTGTTCAAGGTTACCGGATCTCTCGGCTTGCTCAATTTCACGCCGGGTCTTCTCAATCTGTTCCCGCAATCCCTGGACGCGCTGAATAGCGATCTTTTCCGAATCATAGCGAGCCCGCATGGAATTGGCTTTTTCACGGTCATCGGCCAGATCTTTGCGCAGTGCCTCCAGACGATCCCTGCTGGCCTTGTCCTTTTCTTTCTTAAGCGCCACCTCCTCGATCTCCAGCTGCATAACCTTGCGTGTAATGGCATCGAGTTCAGAGGGGAGGGAGTCTATCTCGGTTCTGATCATGGCGCAGGCCTCATCAACCAGATCAATCGCTTTGTCCGGTAGAAAGCGTTCGGTGATGTAGCGATTGGAGAGGGTTGCTGCGGCAACCAGGGCGTTGTCCTGAATTCTGACGCCGTGATGAACCTCAAAGCGTTCCCGCAAGCCACGCAGGATCGAAACCGTATCCTCAACCGTCGGCTGCTCTACCATTACCGGCTGAAAACGGCGCTCAAGGGCAGCATCTTTCTCAATATTCTGGCGGTATTCGTCAAGGGTGGTTGCGCCAATACAGTGCAATTCGCCACGGGCCAGCATCGGTTTCAGCATATTGCCAGCATCCATGGAACCTTCAGCTTTGCCTGCTCCGACGATGGTGTGAAGTTCGTCGATAAAGAGGATAATTCTGCCGCTGGCTTCTTTTACTTCGTTCAGCACCGCTTTCAAGCGCTCTTCGAATTCTCCACGATATTTGGCACCGGCAATCAACGCTCCCATATCGAGGGCAAACACGGTCTTGTCCTTAAGCCCCTCCGGAACGTCACCTCGCACAATACGCTGTGCCAGACCTTCAACAATAGCGGTCTTGCCGACCCCCGGTTCACCGATTAGCACCGGGTTGTTCTTGGTTTTGCGGGATAAAACCCGGATAACCCGGCGCACCTCCTCATCCCGACCGATAACCGGATCCAGTTTGTCGGTTCTGGCCATTTTAACAAGATCGCGACCATACTTCTCCAGCGCTTCATAGGTCGCTTCCGGGTTGGCGCTCTGTACCCGCTGGCTGCCACGCACTTCGGTCAGTGTTTTCAGAAAGCGTTCACGGCTGATTCCGGCCAGCTTGAGAATACGCCCGGACGGTACTTTTTCACCCTCGGCCAGCAGTGCCATAAACAGGTGCTCAACCGAAACGTATTCATCCTTGAGTCGTTTGGCCTCATTTTCAGCAGCCACCAGAATACGAGACAGGCGCTGGGAAACATAGATTTTTCCGGGCTCAGCGCCGGGGCCGGAGACCCGTGCTATCCGATCAAGTTCTGTAGTAACCTCATTTTTGATCATTTCCGGCCTAATATCCATCCGTTGCAGCAGTCGCGGTACCAGACCGTCATGCTGGTCAAGCAAAGCCCACAGCATATGCTCGCAGTCCACCTCGACATGCCCGAATGATATCGCCTTATTCTGAGCCTCGGTAAAGGCCTCCTGAGATTTTTGTGTCAGCTTGTTAAAATCCATTTCCGGCCTCTTTTTTGCGTTATATGTACTTCTATAACTATGAGTTAAGCACTTAACCGCTGGATGTCAAGCCGCCGTATAGCGTGTACAAGATAACACCGTGAAACATACGTTTAAATATCTTTATTGACATATATAAATGTTTGTTATAGTTTATTAGAACATGAACATAATTATCTATAAGCTCTTTTTTTTGGAATTATCTAAACGACACTCATATCATCGGCAGGCCGATAGATAGACACCTGCCGGTCTTCTCTATACAGAAAAACCATCATAGTACTTTTTCGGCGGCTGAAGGCATGAAGATGCGATGGAGGCAAAGTATGACGATATTTTCTAAACTTAAAGTGCGTTTAAACTTCACAGCTTTTTTGTTGTTGGCGACATTATCTGTTTCAATGGTATGTGCTGTAAACTACTTCCAAAAGCGTTTTTCATATACAGTCGCGGA
This sequence comes from Geobacteraceae bacterium, assembly GCA_025355325.1. Classification (GTDB taxonomy): domain Bacteria; phylum Desulfobacterota; class Desulfuromonadia; order Geobacterales; family Pseudopelobacteraceae; genus JACRCG01. The sequence continues at coordinate 11,768 of JANXZX010000209.1, read as the reverse complement.
AAATATGAGTCTCATCCTCCTTCAGCATAATCTTGCCTTTCACTCTTACTTTAATGAACAATTAAAACCGAAGATATATGACTTAATCGATGCCAAAAATGATCCTGACTTCTTTGATCCTGCATGGATGTCATCCACTTATGCAGTCAGAGAGATAGGCAAAGTATTTGATAAGAATATCGGAATCCATTACTACTACAAGGAAGCCGCCATAAATGCCAGAAGTCCCCAAAATGAAGCTGATGACCTTGAGAGTGATTTCATACACCGCCTGAATAGTGACAAGAGTCTCCAGAAAACATCCGGAGTGAAGGATATAAACGGTCAACCTTACTTTTACACTCTTATACGTGGGGAAAAGATGGGGAAAGGATGCCTGCGGTGCCACAGCTCATCTGATATGGCCCCTGGAAATCTGGTTAAGGCATATGGCACTGCGCGCAGTTTTAACCGGGTTGAAGGTGAGGTAGTATCCGCCATTTCAATACACATACCTCTTGCTGAAGCTTACGGTGACGCAGACCATTTTTCTATCCAGCTTTCAGCGGTACTTCTTTCACTTTTACTTCTGGTGTTCTTTCTGCAAAATAAGCTGATAAACCGTTTTGTATTGGATCCCCTCCAAAATTTCAGATCCCAAGCCGAATCAATTTCAAATGATATTGAAAATCTTGGCGTGGCTATTCCGGAGGTCTTCACTCATGAGATGAACGAAATTGCAACTTCATTCAATAAGATGTCTTTCAGGCTAAAAAGTGTTGTGGATGGCTTAGAAGGCACTATTCATAAACGTACAGCAGCTTTAGAGGAGAGTGAAGCAAAGTACCGCCTCTTGTTTGAGAATATGGCCAATAGTTTTTCATTTCACGAGATGATCCTTGATGCACATGGTAATCCGTCAGACTACCGGTTTATTGAGGTAAACCCGGCCTTTGAAAAACAAACCGGACTGAGCGCCGCTGATATGATAGGCAAAACAGTGCTTGAAATTATGCCCAATACCGAAAAAAACTGGATTGAGAAATTTGGCAAAGTTGCCGCAAATGGAGAACCAATTTCATTTGAAAGCTTTTCACCGGAGAGTAAGTGCTACCATCAGATATGGGCCTATTGTCCTAAACCAGGTTTCTTTGCGACTGTTTTCAGTGACATCACTGAGCAGAAATCAGCTGAAAAAGAGAGGATGATGCTTGAATCCCAACTCTGCCAGGTTCAGAAAATGGAGTCTATAGGAAGCCTTGCGGGTGGCGTCGCTCACGATTTTAATAACAAGCTGAGTATCATTCTCGGATATGCCAGTATGGCCTCATCTGAGCCTGATCAGGCTTTGCAGCAGCAATATCTGGAGCAAATACGCAAGGCCGGTGAACAGTCGGCAGACCTTACCAGACAACTGTTGGCTTTTGCCCGAAAACAGACCATAGATCCCAAGGTACTTGATCTGAACGAAACCGTTTCCGGCATGCTTAAGATGCTGAATCGCCTCATCGGCGAAGATATTCAATTGTCATGGCACCCGGCGGCTGAACTATGGAAAATAAAAGTAGACCCGTCCCAGATTGATCAGATTCTTGCCAACCTGTGTATCAATGCCCGTGACTCCATTTCCAAAGATGGAAAAATTTACATTGAGACCGAAAATATCGTTATCGGAGGCGACTACTGCATTCTTCATCAGTACGCTTTGCCAGGGGACTACGTGCGACTTGTTGTCAGCGACAATGGCTGCGGCATGGAGAAGGAAATTCTGGATCGAGTTTTTGAACCTTTCTTTACGACCAAAGAGATGGGTAAAGGTACTGGTCTCGGTTTGGCAACAGTGTTCGGCGTCGTCAAGCAGAACAACGGCTTTATAACCGTCTACAGTGAACCTGGATTAGGAGCGACATTCTCTATATATCTTCCCCGGCATACAGGAACGGCCGTTCTGAAACAGCTGGAAGGCGAAGAACTGCCGACACCACGAGGTCTTGAGACTATTCTGCTTGTGGAGGATGAACTTGCAATCCTGACCATGACTTCGTCAATCCTCGCTAAACAAGGCTATTCCGTGCTGTTGGCAAACTCTCCGGCTGAAGCTATTTGCCAGGTCAAAGAATACGTCGGGCAGATTCACCTTCTCATAACTGATGTCATAATGCCTGAGATGAATGGCAAGGATCTTGCCAATAAACTTACATCTCTCAACCCACAGCTCAAGTGTCTCTTCATGTCGGGGTATACTGCCGATTCAATATCTCAGCACGGTGTACTCGATTTGGGGGTACACTTTATCCAGAAACCGTTCTCCTTGCAAAATCTGGCGAACACGGTGCGCGAGGTATTGGATGGTGAAATTTGAAATAAAAGTGACAAAAAGGCACAATATGTAAATCCCTTTCAAGCATCTATCCGAAATACTGTATACAAAATGGGGAAGAATTTGTATAACACTTAAATAGTGTTTAACGCATTCTGATTCAGTATGGGATGGTATGATGAACGCACAGAAATATATGTATCTCCGCAACGTCAACGTGTTTATCAAAGTATTCGGAATTTCGCTTGTTAGTGTTGTTATCTGCATAAGTGCCGTTTACTTCCTCCTTATTCCCCTCTACGAAAAACATATTTTAAATGAACGGAAGGTAGCCGCACAGCATCTCGTTGAGGTTGCCGTTTCCATCATGGCGCGTCACGAAAATCTGGTTCAGCAGGGTCTGAAGCAAAAAGATGTCGCACAAAAGGACACGTTACTGGAACTCCGGTCACTTCGTTACGGTAAGGACGATTATTTCTGGGTACATGATCTCGACTTGAAGATGGTTATGCATCCAACGCATCCTGAACTTGATAACCAAAGCCTCAGTAACTATCAAGATCCGACAGGTAAGAAGATATTCGTTGAAATGAACAGGATTGTCAGTACTGATGGTGAAGGATTTATCTCTTATCAGTGGCCTCGCCCGAACAGCAGTGTACCAATTAATAAATTATCCCGCATCCAGCTATTTAAACCATGGGGATGGGTTGTTGGTACCGGAATCTACATCGAAGATGTTCATGCCGGAATAACGACAATGCGCCGTCAGGTTGTCGGTTCAGCGCTTCTTCTCTCGGTATTAATCCTCGCGTATTCGGTATATGCTGCCCGGCTGATCAACCAGCCATTACATGAAACGCTGTTGCTCGCTTCTAATCTGGCCGGCAGTGAGGCTGATCACTGTCAAATTGCGGCCGTTGGCAATGATGATACCCGCCGTCTGTTATCAGTAATGCAGAATCTTGTAAACGATCTTAAGGAAGCCAGAAATGCCGCCGAATCAGCCAACCAGGCAAAAAGCGAGTTTCTGGCTAACATGAGCCACGAGATCCGGACACCTATGAATGGCGTAATCGGAATGACGGGGCTGATACTTGACACGGAGCTTACCTCCGAGCAACGCGAATATGCCGATATAATTAAAAAGAGCGGTGAAAACCTCCTGGGACTGGTTAATGATATTCTGGATTTTTCGAAGATTGAAGCGCGCAAACTGGAATTGGAAACGCTCGACTTTGATCTGAGAGTTACGCTGGAAGACACTGCAGATATGCTTGCAGTGCGAGCAATGGAATCAGGACTGGAGCTGATATGCCAGATTACCCCGACGGTTCCGTCTTTTCTGAGAGGTGATCCGGGCAGAATATGCCAGATAATTATGAATCTTGCCGGTAATGCCATCAAGTTCACCCATTCCGGAGAAGTCGTCATAGCAGCAGTGCTTGAATCGGAAGACGACAGTTCGGCAGTGATTCGCTTTACCGTGAGTGACACCGGTATTGGAATTCCGGCGGAACGGCTCGGCGCGATATTCGATCCATTCACTCAGGTTGACGGTTCAACAACGCGTAAATATGGTGGTACCGGCCTTGGCCTGACTATATGCAAGCAACTGACTGAACTTATGGGGGGAGAGATAGGCGTGGAGAGCGTCGAGGGCAGCGGTTCCACCTTCTGGTTTACCGGGCGTTTTGAAAAACAGCCACAGTGTCATAGCCCACTCTTAGTGGTGCATGCGGACATATCTGGTTCGCGGATTCTTGTGGTTGACGACAATGCCACCAATCGTAAGTTGATGACGGCCCTGTTGAACAATTGGGGATGCCCGAATGAGGCGGTCGAGGATGGTGAAGCTGCACTCGTGCTGATGCGCGAGGCTTTTGAACAAGGGAATCCGTTTCGCATTGCCCTGCTCGACCAACAGATGCCGACTATGGATGGGCAGGAGCTTGGCCAACGCATCAAGTCTGATCCAGATTTGAAATCAACCATCATGGTAATGGTGACATCACTGGGGCAACGGGGAGATGCAACCATCCTGAACCAGATCGGCTTTGACGGCTACCTTTCCAAGCCGGTGAGACAGTCGCAGCTATATGAATGCCTTTCCCTTGTGCTGGGTCGTGCGGATTCTCACTCCGGACCTTCCGGTATTGTTACCCGGTTCACCGTTGCAGAGGCCGGAAATCGAGGTGTTCGAATCCTGCTGGCTGAAGATAATGTTATTAATCAAAAAGTTGCACAAAGCATCCTTAACAAGCTTGGCTTCAAGTCGGATATAGCGGTAAACGGGCTGGAAGCGGTCAGGGCACTTGAGCTAATAAACTACGATCTTGTACTGATGGATTGCATGATGCCGCAAATGGATGGGTATGATGCAACTGCCGAAATCCGCAGCCCATCCTCACACGTCATTAATCACGCAGTGCCGATTATCGCAATGACCGGTAATGCAATGAAAGGTGATCGGGAAAAGTGTCTGGGTGCGGGTATGAACGACTACCTGACAAAACCGGTAAAAAAAGAAGAGCTCAATATATTAATCCATAAATGGTTGCAGGGAAATAAATCCGATGCTGATCCTGCTCGACTGGAGTCACTGGATAATCAGCATTTTTCCTTGTTCGATGAAGCTGATATGCTTGAGCGGCTGGACAATGATCATGCTTTTGTCAGGAGCATTTTGGAAGATGCCCTGAGTGAAATTCCAAAACATATTGAAACATTGCAAGAACTCTGTAGATCAGGCGATGCCGTATTGTTACGGAGACAAGCGCATACGTTAAAGGGTGTGGCGTCCATCATCAGCGCACCCGCATTGCGTGAGGCAGCATTGGAGGTCGAAACTGAGGCCAAAGACAGTAATGTTGCATCAATCATCAAGATGCTACCCGGATTGGAACGGCATGCAATATTGACAAGTAATGCAATCAAGGAATCACGGGTGTGGAGGGGGTTGATTTAACAGCATCCCCTTGAGGCATCAGGTCAAGGTTGGCGAGAAAGAAACTGAAAATGCCAATGAACTTTTGGTATGGTCATCCACAGAACCAGTCCTAAACCTCATTTTAATGCCTCTAATTTTTCTCATTGACTTACTGAATCAATAAGCTCATCATGTATACAAATATAAGTGTATCACCGAAAAGGCAAAGTCCGGGGAACCGGATGACGCAAAGCCACCTGCCCAGAACGGGAAGAGGGGTTATCGAAGCGGTTACCAAGGGATGTTTGTCTCCATCTCGTCCGGCCTGCCTTTTCAATCGAAGAGACAGGTTTTTTTGTTTTTGCACAGCGGAGGTATGTATGGACGCTCAAACTAATACAGAGCTGGAGATGCAGAAGGAAGAGATTGGACGGTTGCGAGCTGAATTGGACTTTGAGCGAACCCGATACTTCAATCGCTACAATCTTTCACCAGTAGGCAGTTTTACAATAAACGAAAATGGAATAATTCTTGAGGCCAACCTGACTTTTTCACTCTTGCTTGGCGTAAGCTGCGGTAATTTAATCAACCAGCAAATCACCCGATTTATCTTTCCTGAAGATCAGAACATTCACCACAAACACGATAAAATGCTTTGTCACACGGATGCCCCACAGACATACGAACTACGTATGATAAAAAATGATGGGACCTCAGTCTGGGTGCAAATAGTGAGCAGTAGGTTGCATGATACTATCGGTGTGGGATTACATCACGTGGTGTTGAATGATATCAGCGCACGTAAAGCCATCGAAGAAGAACAAGAGCGGACCATTCAGTTGATTCAGTTAGTCGATTCCCGGAGCGAACTTCATGAGTGTATATCTGCTCTGACAGCGTCCCTGCAAAACTGGTCAGGTTGTGAAGCTGTCGGTATTCGTCTCCGCTCCGGAGACGATTATCCTTACTATGAGACACGCGGTTTTCCACCGGAATTTGTTCAAAAGGAAAACTATCTCTGCGCGTATTCTCCCGACGGCGCTATTTTACTAGATGACGAAGGCAGTCCCGTACTCGAATGCATGTGTGGAAACATATTATGCGGTAAAATCGATCTTACCAAACAGTTCTTTCCGCCTTCGGGAGCTTCTGGTCAAATAATACAAGTGCCTTGCTGGCAAATGCTACTGAATTCCCCAATCAGGCGCATGCTCGCAACCGCTGCTTTAGTCAGGGTTATGAGTCGCTTGCGTTGATCCCATTGCGCGTTGCTGACCGGATAATTGGGCTATTGCAGTTTAATGATCGCCGCCCGGATTGCTTTACGCCCTCTCAAATCAGGTGTTTTGAAAAAATGGCTGACGGCCTTGCCCTGTCACTTTCCCGGAGACAGGCAGAAGAGGCGCTGGTTGCAAGTGAGATGGCGTTAAAAAGAAGTCAGATATTGCTTTCGGAGACTGAGCAGGTTGGCAAGGTCGGTGGATGGGAGTTTGATATTGATTCCGGAAAGCAGTCCTGGACGGACGAGATGTACAATATTCTCGAAGTGGATTCGCGCTATGACCCCACTCTGGAAAAAGGATTAAGCTTTTATACAACGGAGTCCAGGCCGGTTATTGAGCGAGTTGTACAACGAACAATAGAATATGGTGAGACATTCGATGAAGAATTGGAAATTATCACTGCCGGGGGGCGCTCCCGGAGCATCCATGTAATCGGAAAAGCCGATCTGGAAAACCGTAGAGTCTACGGCTTCTTTCAGGATATCACCGAGCGCAAGCGAGCCGAGTCATATCGGGAAATGGCCCGTGAAGTATTGCAAATACTCAACAAACCGGGAAATCTGGAGGATTTGGTTCCTCAGGTACTATCAACTCTGAAGGAGCGGACCGGCTTTGATGCAGTGGGCATTCGCCTGCAAGATGGGAATGATTTCCCGTATTTCGTCCAGGAAGGCTTTCCCAAGGATTTTCTGCTGGTTGAAAACTCGCTGATTGAGCGTTCTATTGATGGCGGCATTTGCCGGGATATAGACGGTAAGGTATGTCTTGAATGTACCTGCGGTTTGGTTATATGTGGAAAGACTGACCCGACAAATCCGCTTTTTACGGAAGGTGGAAGTTGTTGGACAAATAATTCTTTCCCGCTTCTTGACCTGCCGCCCGGCGCTGACCCGAGGCTTCATCCTCGCAATGAATGCATACATCAGGGCTATGCCTCAGTTGCATTGGTGCCAATCCGGGACAGTGGAAATATTGTAGGCCTGATCCAGTTCAATGACCGGCGTAATGACTGTTTCACGCTAGACGCTGTTGAACGTCTGGAAGAAATTGCATCGTACCTTGGTACGGTGTTGGTGCGTAAGCGTATTGAAGAAGAAAGACTAACTCTCCAGCAGCAATACCAGCAGACCCAAAAATTGGAAAGTCTTGGTGTGCTTGCCGGTGGTATAGCTCACGATTTCAACAATATTCTGGCGGTTATCATCGGTTATTGCGCTATCATAAAGTATGATCCTGTAAGGCCGCAGGATAACATTATCCACATAGAAAAAGCCGCCGAAAGAGCTACAGAATTATGCCGCCAAATGCTTGCATACGCTGGCAAAACACAATTTATTGAAGCGCGGGTCGAAGTGGCCGCGATAGTTGATGAAACTGTCAGTATGTTGAAATCGGGTGTTTCCACGGATGTGACCATTACATGTAATACTTCAGAAAATTGCCCACCAATCGCGGCAGATGCAAGCCAATTGCGACAGCTTGTTAAAAACCTGTTCGTCAATTCAGTTGAAGCTATCGGAGAAATGTCTGGCAAGATTACTGTCACACTAACGAAAATTATAAGTGATGAGAAAAACTCCGCAGAGGATTACTTCGGTAAGAGCATTCCGGTCGGAACGTACCTGAGTTTGGAAATTACTGATACAGGTTGCGGTATGAATGAAGAAACGAAACAGAGAATATTCGAACCATTCTTTTCTACAAAATTTACCGGTCGAGGCTTGGGAATGTCGGCAGTACTCGGTATTATCAACGTGCATAAAGGAGCAGTACAACTTTACAGCCAGGAAGGACAGGGCACAACTGTTAAGTTTTACCTGCCGGTAGTGCAGTAAGTTTTTATTACATTTACGCTTGAGGAGGATACGGATGTTAGAAACCGTTCTTTTTGTTGATGACGACAGGGCCATCCTCGAATTTGCCGAGGAGGTGTTCCGGGACAAAGGATGTAATGTTGTTACTATGAATGATCCGGTAGCCGCGCTGAGATATATCGGGCAGGAAAAAGTGGCAGTCCTTGTTTCTGATAATAATATGCCGGTTATGGGTGGACTTGAGTTGATTGAAAAGGCCAACACTGTATCTCCGGAGACGGTAAAGATTATGATGACTGCCTATGCCGACCTTTCGGTTACTCTTTGCGCAATCAACAAGTGCCAGGTATTTAAATTTATTCCCAAGCCGTGGGAACCAAGGGAAATGCTTAATACAGTAAAAGATGCACTGCGACGTTACCGCACCCTGCAGATTATGCACCGCGAAAACGAAGACGTGCTGCATTCACTTGCTCAGACCATCGAATTGAAAGACTCCCAAACCCGGGGGCACTGTGACAGAGTTGCCTCCTATGCTGTACAGATCGCAAAGGCTCTCTGCTTGTCCACGGATATGCAGCGTGAGATAAAATACGGCAGTTGGTTGCACGACTGCGGCAAGATCGGTGTGCCTGAGCATGTGCTTAACGCTGGCAGAAAACTCGATGCGTCCGAATATGAATTAATGAAGAACCATTCCAGTTGGGGAGCTGATGTTGCCAGAAAGGCAAACCTCTCAGAAGTTGTCATCAACATAATTTTATATCACCACGAACGATTTGACGGTGCTGGCTATCCATGTGGCTTGCGAGGAGAGGACATCCCCATTGAGTCACGAATTGTTTCTGTTGCCGATGTATATGACGCTCTTTCTTCGGACCGACCTTACCGCCCGCGTTTTTCCCAGGAGGAGGCTCTTGAACTTGTTATTTCAATGAAAGGTAAGGAACTTGAGCCTGCTTTGGTAGATCTATTCGTGACTTGCTGCCAACCGAGTTAACGTACAAATTGGTGTAAAGCATACCTGGTATCGTCCAAGATTCGTGAAGTTACGACTATTAACAGAATGACAGGATTTGAAGACTATATTATCTCGAAACAACAACTGGAGGGAAACAGATGAGAGAAATTATTTGGACTGAATATTACGTTTTGGGGATCGACTTAATAGACTCGCACCATAAACACTTCATCTCTTTAATAAATGAAACAAATTCTTGTATTGAAAATGGTGCTCCGATTGAGGAACTGAATAAGATATTAAACAGTCTTGTGGATTACGCTCGTTACCACTTTACAGCGGAAGAAGAGTGGATGAAGGAGCATGACTATCCTTTTCTGAGGGAACATCATGATAACCATAATGCATTCATGACTAAAATGATTGGATTTCAAAAAAGACTTTTAAGTGGACATACTGTCGCTGAGGCACTCTCAATGTATATTAGCTCATGGCTGATGGATCATATTTTAAGCTGTGACACGCTCTATGCAAATTATCCGTATGAAGATATCAAACAGCATGCATTTGGCGAATCCCGATGACACAGCAGTCAACGGTCCTGCGCATTGAGTTTTCTAACTCATTTTACGAAGTAAAAAAACGGCAATTCATCTCTGTCAGCCCCAAAAAATCCAGCAGATCGTTCAAGCGCTTTGCCGGGCGCTGACGCGGCAGATCCTTATAGGTGGCAATAATCAGCTCGTTTTTCATGGAGTGTTCCCAGCCGACCAGTTCGGTAACGTTGACCTGATAGCCGTGCGACTCCAACTGAAGACACCTGAGTACATTGGTGATGTGGCTGCCGAATTCCCGTGTGTGCAGCGGATGGCGCCAGATTTCGGTGAGGGAATTCGAAGCTAGTGATGCGGCTTTGTTCTTTCGGAGGATGCTGGCGACCTCTGCCTGGCAGCAGGGGACAAGCACGATGAAACGGGCCTTTTTTCTGAGGGCGAACAAGATGGCGTCGTCCGTGGCGGTATTGCAGGCGTGCAGCGCGGTTACGATATCTACAGTTGCTGGGAGACTCTCTGCATCAATCGATTCGGCTACAGATAGATTCAGAAAAGACATGCCGGTGAACTGAAGCCGCTGAGCAAGTTCCCGAGATTTCTCAACCAGTTCGTCGCGTGTTTCTATGCCGAAAATATGCGAGCCGTCATCCAGATATTTGAAAAACAGGTCATACAGAATGAAACCGAGGTATGATTTTCCGGCGCCATGATCGACCAGGGAGATACCGGCATTGTTCTGCTGAATCTCTTTCAGCAGCGGTTCGATGAACTGATACAGATGATTAACCTGTTTGAGTTTGCGCCTGCTGTCCTGGTTCAGTTTTCCGTCACGGGTAAGGATGTGCAGCTCTTTCAGCAGCTCAATCGATTGTCCCGGCTTTACCGCGTGTTTTTCTGGCATCAGCATCAATCCACTTTTTAAATCCCTGTTGAATTAATTGTCGAACATCAGCTTGCGTTCAAAATCCATCGAATGAGTCAGTCGTTGTGCATCCTGCATGGTTATCAAATCCTGGCGGTAGAGCTGCAGAAGGTGCATGTCGAGAGTTTGCATATGGTATTGGGAAGCGCCATTTTCAATGTGCTTTTCAATCTCATCCAGACGGCCCTCGCGAATGCAGGCCTGGATGGTTGTCGTTGCCCGCATGATTTCCACCACCGGCAGAATGTATTCTCCTGTTTTGTCCTTGATGAGCCTGATCGAAATTGTGGCGACCAGAATGTCAGCCAGTCGGTGGCGCATGATTTCCTGAGCTTCGGGTGGGAAGTGCCCGATAATCCTGTTGATGGTTGAGACCGCCCCCTGAGTGTGAAGGGTAGAAAGCACCAGATGTCCGGTCTCAGCCGCTTTAATGCAGGAATCGATGGTTTCCTTGTCGCGCATTTCACCGACCATGATGACATCCGGATCCATTCTGAGTGCCGCTTTGAGAGCCGACCCAAAACTGTCGGTGTCGATTCCGATTTCACGCTGGATAATACAGCTTTTTTGAGAGGTAAATAAAAATTCTATTGGATCTTCAATAGTTATAATGTTGTAGCTAAAGTTTTCATTGAGGTATCTCAGCATGGAAGCCAGCGAGGTTGACTTACCGTTACCGGTTGGACCGGTTACCAGAATCAGACCATTTGGGACCTGGGCAATTTCTCCCAGAACCTGCGGCAGGTTCAAATCGTCAAACGTCCCGATGACCGGTGGGATTACCCTCATGACAATGCCGAAATGACCTTTCTGTCGGAAAATGCTGACCCTGAATCTCCCGCCTGTTGGCAGGGCATAGGAGGCGTCACACTCTTTAAGGTCGTTACTGATTTTACGGTTATTGTGTGCCAGCACGGTTTCAGCAATAAATTGCGTGTCTGCCGCTGTCAAATTGGGCATTTTTGCGCGGACCAGTTGGCCCCGTCCTCGAAAAAACGGTGGGTTG
>JANXZX010000186.1 GCA_025355325.1 Geobacteraceae bacterium | reverse complement strand
AGTAGGAGTTTACTTGCCACAAACTTCGAACGTAATCGGCTTTATAAATGACAACATTAGAACGACCCTTGTCGAACCGGACCCTAAAAACATTACTGCCATTAACATTTATTTCAGGGATCACCATAATATCAACCTTTTCCCGTGTGCCGTGTTTGATCACAACGGCACTTTGGAGTTAGTGCAACGGGAATCGTCCACTTTTGTGAGTACGCTTGATGCAAGCCCGGCTTTGGTAAATGATAATTATAAAATTGACGAGAAAGATAAATTCACTGTTGAGTGCCGAAAATTTGATGATATTGATGATGGTTCGATAGATTTGCTCAGCATTGATACGGAAGGCTGTGAATGGTATGTGATGAAATTCCTGACAAGCCGACCATCGGTAATTTCAATCGAAACCCATGGCAAGGGATACGTAAACCCCTTCTACTCGGAAATTAGCTCTTGGTTATCAGAAAATGGTTATTCACTGTGGTACAAAGATGGGAGCGATTCGGTTTATTTCAAAACCGGCCTGTTTGAGCTATCTTCGACGGAGAAACTATCTTTAAATACTATGGAGTTAAAATTGTCCTATCGGAGATGGAAGCATCGGATTAAGACCAAGGTTAAATCTCTAGTGTAATTTAAGCACTTAATTTTCACTTCTTTAGGTAGTATCAACATTTACAGCTTTCAGATATTACATTGAAAACTTTATAAAGGCCCATGATGCCCCCAATTTCCGTCGCAATCATAACCTTTAACGAGGAGAAAAATATCGAGCGCTGCCTGCGGGCCGTACTTGATGTCGCCGACGAGATTGTTGTCCTGGACTCGCTCTCTACCGATCGTACGAAAGAAATCTGCCAGCAGTTCAACGTTACGTTTGTCGAGCAGCCGTTTCTTGGTTATGTAGAGCAAAAAAACAAGGCGCTGGAATTTGCCACGTATCCCCGTATTCTATCGCTTGACGCTGATGAAGTCCTCTCTGATGAACTGAAAAAATCAATTCTCGAAGTCAAAAACAACTGGCAAAACGACGGCTACAGCTTCAATCGTCTGACCAATTATTGTGGCACCTGGGTCCACCATTGCGGTTGGTACCCGGATCGCAAATTACGGCTGTTTGATAAACGAAAAGGGAAGTGGGCAGGCGATACTATTCACGAGCGGTACCTACTGGATGACGGTAGTACCCCGCAGCATATCACAGGCGATCTGCTTCACTATTCCTACTACACCATCGACCAGCATATCGACCAGATCAAGAAGTTTACTACCATCATGGCCCAGGTTCAGTTCCAGAAAGGGAAATATCCGGGGATGTTGAAGCTGGTTCTGAATCCTCTCTGGTGTTTCATCCGCCAGTACATCGTGCGTCTCGGTTTTCTCGATGGCTTTCACGGTCTGGTTATTTGCGTGTTATCAGCCTGCGCCAACTTTGTAAAATATGCCAAAACAAGAGATCTGTTCGCCAACCGGGACCGTGCTGAATGATCAACAACCTGATCATAAGCCGCACCGATGGCATCGGCGACGTTGTCCTGACCTTACCGGTCGCCGGTCTGATGAAAAAACTTTATCCCGGCATAAACATCCGCTTTATCGGCCGGTCGTACACAGAGCCGGTTATAGCTGCCTGCGAGCATATTGATGAGTTCATCAACTGGGATGAGGTGAGTGGATACCCCGCTGAGGGAAGAATCGAATATTTCAAGGCACTGCAAGCAGACGCGATTGTTCATGTATTTCCAAACAAGGAACTCGCCCGGATTGCGTATCAGAGCAAAATACCGCAGCGCATCGGCACCTCGCATCGCTTTCATCACTGGCTGTACTGCAACCGCCTGGTGTCGGTGGGACGAAAAAGTTCGCCATTGCATGAAGCCCAGCTTAACACCCGACTGCTGCGCCCCTTGGGTGTGGCTGAAACCCCGACGCTGGAGCAACTGGCCTCCTTGATGGGGCTCACCAAACCGGCTCAACTTGATGAGACATTTGCCCGATTGCTTGACCCCAGCCGGTTCAATCTGATCCTGCACCCGAAATCAAAGGGAAGCGCCAGAGAATGGGGGCTCACAAACTTCAGCGAACTTATCCGCCTGCTCCCGAAGGAGCGCTACAAGATCTTCATTTCCGGCAGCAGTGAGGATGGTGAAGCATTAAGAACTCATTTTGAAGTTTGGGGAAATGCTGTAACCGATATCACAGGCATGATGTCGCTGACTCAGTTCATCGCTTTTATCAGCAGGGCTGACGGATTGGTGGCGGCGAGCACCGGACCGCTGCATATTGCCGCAGCTCTCGGCAAAGTCGCCGTGGGGCTTTACGCGCCAATGCGGCCGATTCATCCGGGGCGCTGGGCTCCGTTGGGGCCTAAAGCGGGATTCCTTGTCCTCGACAAACAGTGCCAGGAATGTCGCCACGAAAGTCGTTGCGCCTGTATCGAAAATATTACACCTGCCGATGTAGTGCTGATGCTTGAGCAGCTGAGAGTTTAATCACACCACGAAACTTACTGAGAATTATTAACCATGTCATTGCGCATCCTGCATGTTTTGTCGTCAAACTTTTTCGCCGGTTCGGTTGCCTACGCCCTCCAACTGGCGGAAAAGCAAAACGCCCTGGGACATGACGTATTCATGGCAACCGACCAGGGCGGCCTATCCGACCACATCACCTGCCTGACTCTGCCGGTATCTGATCGTTCGTTACTGCAGCGTTTCCATAATATCCGCTTTCTGCGGAAAATAATTCGCGAGCATGATATCAGCGTGGTGCACGCTCATTCACGGGCAGCCAGCTGGATAGCCCATTATGCGGTTCGTGGCACGCGCGTTCCGCTGATATCAACGATCCATGGCCGTCAGGTAAAGCACTCCTCGCTGAAATCCAATGACATCTATGGCGAAAAAGTTATTGCCATTTGCCCGCAACTCCGTGAGCACCTGATAAACGAACTGCACATGGAACAACAGAACGTGCTGTTTTTACCCAACCCTCTTGATCTTGAAAAACTGCGACAGATCCGGAGGACCAGGATTGATGACGGGAAGGTCGTAATCTCGGTCGTCGGCAGGCTCAACGGACCGAAAGGCGCCCACATTGCAGGCCTGGTTTCAAACGTGTTCCCCCGGCTATTGGAGCAATATCCCAACGTATCTATCCGGATAGTCGGCGGCGAATGGGACTCCTTCCCACAGGCGGGGAGAGACGCCTTTGAGATGTCACAGTCCCGGTTCGGGGAGCGCCTACAGTATCTTGGTTTTACCAGACAGGTACTGGAGATTATGGCCGATTCCGATCTGGTGATCGGTGCCGGGCGTGTTGCAATGGAGGCTCTCGCATTAAAGACTTCAACTTTTGCCTTGGGCGAGGCCTGTTGCCACGGTCTCGTTACCAATGACAATCTGGACGACGCCATCTGCACTAATTTTGGTGATATCCTATCGGTAATCACCCTGTTCACTCCGGATTATCCAGCGATTACCGATGAACTTGAGGCCTTTATTTCCGGCACAACAGCCGCTGAAATAACTGAGTCCAAATTATCGCAAATATACGACATCAACATGATTATGCCGGAAGTGATCAGCGCATACTCATCCGCCATCATGCGCAAGTTATCGCCAAACCCGATCCCGGTGCTGATGTACCATCGGGTTCCGGATGCGCCGATTGCCACAAAACATCGCACCTTTGTCACCAGGGAAAACTTTGAAAAGCATCTCAGATTTTTCTCCCGACGAGGGCTGCAGTCGCTTACCTTCCGGGATTATCTGGCTTTCTCCACCGGTGACAGACCTCTGCGGGAATTTCCCCGCAAGCCGTTTATTCTGACGTTTGACGATGGTTACCTGGACAACCATCTCAACATGCTGCCACTCGCCCGGAAATACGGCTATACAGGCGTACTGTTCCTGCTCGGAGACTTTACGGCCGACCGGAATTTCTGGGATAGTGGTGAGGATGCGGAAGCGAACAGGATCATGACCACGGAGCAGAAGAAAGATTTTGTGGAGCAAGGTTGGGAAATTGGCGCACACACACTTACGCATCCCCATTTAACTCAGCTGAGCGATGAAGAGGTACTCCACGAAGTACGGGAAAGCAAATCCCGCCTCGAAGACGGGTTGCAGACTAAAATCGTATCGTTCGCCTACCCGTTCGGAACTTACGATGATCGTATCAAAGAGGTGATAAAACAAGCCGGCTTTGATTTTGGCATCGCCACTGATTCCGGTGGTATTATGATCGAGGACGACCGGTTCGCCATTTTCCGGATCAATATGTTTCCCGAGGAAAACGTGTTCAGCCTGTTTAAAAAGACATCTGCATGGTACCGCTCATATTATCGACGGAAGCGCGGCAAGTGAGCTGCTACCTCTTCGTAAACCCCGCATCCGGCCATCATTCAGCCCGGCGTTTGCAGGTTGTTCTTGACCGACTACGCGCTCATGGCGTAATTCCGGAAATACTTCAGGTGCGCACTCCTGCCGAGATTTTCGCGCACTGCAACACAATCAACAGCGCCGGCAATTCGCCTCTGGTTATCGTCGCGGGTGGTGACGGCACCTTCAATGCGGTGGTCAACGGATTGAAACCGGGCTCTGCCACTCTGGCGGTATTGCCGTTTGGCACATCCAATGTAGTGGCCGCAGAAATCGGCATTACGTCTCTCTACGATTCCCTTGAACGCATAACCGCCGGAAAAACAAAGTCTTTGTCGGTCGGAGTACTTGAATTGGAAGAGCGGTCAATTCGGTTCGTACTTATGGCGGGAATCGGACTTGACGGGGCTGTCGTCAGAGACGTGTGGCCGCTGGGGAAACGACTTCTGAGGCAGGGTGCTTATGCGCTGTCGGCACTGAAACGTGCGATATCCTGGGATCCCGCGACTTTTGAGCTGAGCGCCCCGGGCAGCAGGATAACGTGCCACTCCGCCATTATCTGCAACGCCTCCCGCTATGGTGGAAATTTTATTCTGTCACCGATAAGCAGCCCATTTCAATCGGGACTCTCAGCCGTATGTATCACGGGCAACACGCGCCGAACCTATCTGAAGTGTGCACTGGATCTGTTCCAAAACAAGGCAGTATGTGACAAGAGCCTGCACCGTATGGATTCCACTTTTTTTGAGATTCACGGGAAACACCCCATCCAGATAGATGGCGATTTTGTCGGATATGGACCTGCGCGGATCTTTGCATGTGCTGATTTTGCCAGAATCATCGTGTAGGTTCGCTTCACAGCCCAATTAATCCTAAAATCGGCAGTTCATGAACCACTGAGCAACTGAGCAACAGAGGAATCAAGCAATTACATCAACAACATGCATAACCAAAATGGTGAGGTAATATTTCTGGTATTAACCTGAATTCTTCATTTTTTTGCTCAGTTGCTCGGTTGCTCTGTGTTTCAAATGTTTTTTTGGTTAATTTAAAGACAGGAAGTACTAAACACCTATGGCACTTCATCGTTTTTCCCGCGCCGAACTTCTGATCGGCACAAGCGGATTATCAACTCTGGCAGACAAGCACGTCATGATTTGCGGCATCGGCGGCGTCGGCAGTTATGCAGCAGAGGCCCTGGGACGTGCAGGGGTCGGAAAAATCACTCTGGTGGACTTTGACGATATCTGCCTGACTAACATTAATCGCCAGATCCATGCGCTGACCAGCACGGTGGGACAGCAAAAGGTCGAGGCCATGGCGGCACGCCTGCGTGACATCAACCCGGCTGCCGAAATCATCCCGGTCAAGGAATTCTTTTCTGACGAAAATGCCGGGCGACTGCTCACACCGCACCCTGATTACGTTCTTGATGCAATTGATCATTTTACCGCCAAAGCATCGCTGATAACGCACTGCCGCCAACAGGGGATTCCCATCATCTCCAGTATGGGAGCCGCGAACAAACTGGACCCGACAAAAATTGAGGTAGCCGATATATCAGCCACCAGAAATTGCCGGATGGCCCGCAGCATGCGAAAGATTCTGAAAAACTCCGGCATTACTTCCGGCGTTACGGTCGTCTACTCAACCGAGCTGCACCGTGAACTTGACCCCGCAACATCAACCGCATGCGGCACTGACTGCATCTGCCCTAATCAGTCCGAACAGACGTTTCGCTGCGAGCATCGCCGGGTGATTCTCGGCAGCATTTCATTTATTCCATCTATCTTCGGATTGACCATGTCAGGGGTCGTTGTGAATGAGCTTCTGAGCCAGAATTGAGGCCAGACAGTAAAAGATTGATATTTACCGGTAACGCATGATGTTTTTTATTGACAAGCCCTGAAAATAAAGGGTAACGTCAAACCACCTCAGACTAAACATCCTGGCATCCGAACAGATCCCTAGACATCTTCATACGCACATTAGATTCGAACCTCTGAAAAGATAATATTCCGCTGTTTGAGCCGGAAACTCCCGATTATGGAAGATTTGTTACTGTAACCGCTTCGGAGCTCCCTCGGAAAACCAGAAACCACCTATGTCAAACCCTCATACGATGAACAACGCTACGCAGGAGAACAGATGAATTTACAAGAACTAAAAGGCAAAAAAATCAGTGAACTCAACGCTATTGCCCGAGATCTCAACATTGAAGGGGCATCCAGCCTTCGCAAACAGGATTTGATATTTGCCATCCTGAATGCCCAGACTGAGCAGAACGGCTCGATTTTCGGCGAAGGTGTCCTCGAAACACTTCAGGACGGCTTCGGCTTTCTCCGGGCTACCGACTACAACTACCTGCCCGGCCCGGATGACATCTACGTTTCTCCCAGCCAGATCAGACGCTTCAACCTGCGCACCGGCGATACCGTATCCGGACAGATCAGACCCCCCAAGGAAGGCGAGCGCTATTTTGCCCTGCTCAAAGTGGAGTCGGTCAACCACGAATCTCCGGAAATTGCCCGCGACAAAATCCTCTTTGACAACCTGACGCCGCTCTATCCGCAGGAAAAGCTTACCCTTGAGACAACCTCCGAAAACATGCCGATGCGTGTTATCGAGTTGGTGGCCCCGATCGGAAAAGGGCAGCGCGGTCTGATTGTCGCCCCTCCCCGTACCGGCAAAACGGTGCTGATACAAAATATTGCCAACTCAATTGCCGCCAATCACCCTGAGGTGTACCTGATCGTATTGCTGATCGATGAACGCCCCGAAGAGGTGACCGACATGCAGCGTTCAGTAAACGGTGAAGTGGTTTCGTCTACCTTTGACGAGCCGGCCACACGCCACGTACAGGTCGCCGAAATGGTTATCGAAAAAGCCAAACGTCTGGTAGAGCACAAGAAAGATGTCGTTATCCTGCTGGACTCGATAACCCGTCTGGCCAGAGCGTACAACACGGTACTGCCGCCATCCGGGAAGATCCTGACCGGCGGTGTCGATGCCAACGCCCTGCAAAAACCGAAACGCTTCTTCGGCGCCGCCCGCAACATCGAAGAAGGAGGTTCACTGACCATCATCGCCACCGCGCTGGTCGATACCGGCAGTAAAATGGACGAAGTAATCTTTGAAGAATTCAAAGGCACCGGCAACATGGAGCTGCACCTTGACCGCAAACTGGTTGAGAAGCGTACTTTCCCGGCCATCGACATCAACAAGTCGGGCACCCGCAAGGAAGAGTTGTTGATAGAAAAAACCTCTTTGAACCGGATCTGGATTCTGCGAAAAATTATTCACCCGATGAATGTTGTGGACAGCATGGAGTTCCTGCTGGACAAATTGTCGGAAGCCAAGACCAATCAGGCTTTTCTGGATTCAATGTCGAAATAGGTAAAAAATGGTTGCACAAAATATTCAGAATAGCTATAGTCAATCGTTACTGTTCATAATTAGTTTACGTTACGTCGTAAAGCACTATTGAAGGAGGAAAAGATGAAAGTAGGTATCCACCCAGATTATTCCGAAATTACCGTAAGATGCCTGTGCGGTAATACATTCCTGACGCGTTCCACAAAAAAAGAGATCAGCACCGAGATTTGCTCCGCCTGCCACCCGTTCTACACCGGCAAGCAGAAATTAATTGACACTGCTGGACGTGTTGAGCGCTTCAAAAAACGTTACGGCCAGCTTTAATCGACCGTTACGGAAATTTATGAGAGGGGCTTTGTCGCAAGGCAAATCCCCTTTTTTTTCTCCTGGCAGTCCATTTTGCCAGGTCAACTTCAAAAGCACTATTACCAATCAGAGCATGCCAGTTTGTAAAATGACCATTGCTACCCCTGAGCATGACTCGAGCAGGACACCATGAACGTCACCCTGATCGAACACACCCCCAATCCCGAACGCACGGTAGCGCTTGCTGCCCGTCTCTGTTACTCCCCCACATCTATTGATGATTTGCGGGAAAAACTGGCGGCTGCGGATATTGAATCCTTTCTGGACAAGATCATGTCGCTGGGGCACCACTCAGTGCTGGAGCACGCTTCGTTCACCTTCGGCATCGAAGGGATTTCCCGCGTTACCACGCACCAGTTGGTACGCCACCGTATCGCCTCATTTTCGCAGCAATCACAGCGGTATGTTTCGCATAAGGAAGAATTCACCTCCATCATGCCGGACACCATTGCTGAAAATCATGAGGCGCGGCAGATCTTTGCCTTCATGTCGGAAACGGTTCACAAAGCCTATGCCCAACTGATCGAGATGGGAATTCCGGCCGAAGATGCCCGCTACATACTGCCCAACGCCACCGAAACCAAAATCATCATGACCATGAACGCCCGTGAATTGCTGCACTACTTTGCCCTGCGCTGCTGCCAGCGGGCCCAGTGGGAAATTCGCGAGATGAGTGTCGAGATGCTGCGGCTGGTTAAAAAGATCGCTCCGGTTATCTTCCGCCAGGCCGGCCCGGGCTGCGCATGCGGCCCCTGCCCGGAAGGAAAGTTCTGTTGCGGACAGACTGCTGAAGTCAGAGAATTTTATAAGAATCTGGAATAAAAAGACAACTCACCACAGAGGACACAGAGGAACGCAGAGAGAACCCGGCAAAAATCGACACGGGTTTAACCTTGAATCGAATTTGTTATTTTGATCTTTCTGTTTTTACTCTGCGTCCTCTGCGGTGAACTTTTATTAAAAGAGGTACCATGGATAAGATACACGTTGGCGGTCAGGCGGTAATTGAAGGGGTAATGATGCGGGCACCCCGCTCCGTTGCCATTGCTGTCCGTCGCCCCGATGGCGAAATTGTTGTCAAAAAAGAACTTGCCGTACCGCTCTCCGAGCGTTTTCCAATTGTTAAACTGCCGATAGTACGCGGTGCGGTGGCACTTTTCACATCACTTATCATCGGCATCAAGGCTCTTAACTTTTCCGCCAACGAAGCGATGACCGAAGACGAAAAAGAGAAAGAAAAGAAGAAGGATGGCGGCAAAGAAGGGGGGAGCGAACTTTCCTCTTGGGCGATGGCCGGCACCATGTCAATCGCCTTCGGCTTCGGTATCTGCCTGTTCTTCCTGTTTCCGCTCTATTTGACAAAACTGCTGACACCGGTCATTGGTGACAACAATATCATATTCAACCTGGTAGATGGCGTCATCCGGGTTATAGTTTTTCTCGCCTATATCTGGGGCATTTCCCGGATGGAAGATATCCAGCGGGTTTTTCAGTATCATGGCGCCGAGCATAAATCGATTTTTGCCTTTGAGGACGGAGTTGAATTATCGGTTGAGAATGTTCGCCGCTACCCCCGTTTGCATCCGCGCTGCGGCACCAGCTTCCTCCTGATCGTCATGCTGGTCAGCATCGCGGTATTTTCACTGATTCCCAAACTCTGGCCATTCTATCTGAAAGCCGGGTCGAGGATCTTTCTGCTGCCGATGATTGCCGGCATCTCCTATGAATTCCTCAAATGGAGTGCCATGAACGACAGCAACCCGCTCGTCAAGATGGTGATCGCCCCCGGACTTGCCCTGCAGCGTTTGACTACTCGCGAACCTGACGACAGCCAGATTGAAGTTGCCATCCGCGCCATGAATGAGGCGCTGGAGATAAATGCCGGCTACAAGGATGATCGTCTGGTGGTTTAACCACTTCACGTAGCACGGAGGTTCACATGTCCTGTTCCAGAACCGGTGCTGACTGTAAATGCACCTATACATCCTGTACCAGACGCGGCAACTGCTGCCAGTGTGTTGCATTCCATCGTCCGTTGGATGAAGCCACCGGCTGCATGTTCACCCCTGCCGGTGAAAAAAGCTACGACCGCTCGCTCAAAAACCTGATGCGGGATCGCGGCATTTCTCTTACCTGACCCATCACCACCACCCATGCTGACTTTTGAAATAACCAAGCAAGACCACTGCCGCCGTCTGGAAAGCTTCGTGCGAACTCTGATGCCGACCTCACCGTTCGGCTATGCGCGCAAGCTGATCAAAAGCGGCGCAGCCAAACGGAACGGCACTCCGGCAACTCCCGACACGCTGCTGGCAATTCACGACACCGTTACACTCAAAGAGAGCGCCGCCACGGCGGCACAACTGTCGCCCACACGGCCAACCGTCGATATACTCTACGAAGACAGCCATATCCTGATAGCCAACAAGCCCGCCGGCCTGCCGATGCACCGCACCGCAGAATGTGAAGATAATCTGGTGGACGTCGGGCAGGCGTACATGATTGAGCGCGATACGCTCTGCAAATTGTATCCGGTCAACCGACTGGACCGCGGCACCTCAGGAGCGGTCATTCTGGCAAAAAGCTCCAGCTCTGCCGGTATCTACGGACGACAGGTGAAAGAAACCGGCCTGGACAAGCTTTATCTGGCGCTGGTATGGGGAGTTCCCGATCAGAGTGGCGTCATCAACGAACCGCTGGATGACAAGGAATCTGAAACCCGTTACGAAATCCTGCTGGCCGGCGAAAACTGCTCCCTGCTGGCCGTCACGCCGATCAGCGGCAGAATGCACCAGATCCGCCGCCACCTGGCCGCCATCGGCCATCCGGTTATCGGAGACAAGCGCTACAGTGGCGGCGATATGCCGGAATTATCCGGCTTCGCCCTGCATTCTTTCCGCACATCGCTGACTCTGGCTGACTCAGGGTCTTTGACCGTCTGCGCACCCCTGTCGGACGAGATGCTGAATCTCTGTGAACAGCGGGGGATCGGGACTGACACGCTGCTGGAAACGGTATATCATCTGAGTTTAGCAAATTGAACTGATCAAACGGAGGCCTTGATGTGTGGGAAAACCTTTTTCATTACCGGTGCTTCATCCGGATTCGGTGCAGCCTGTGCCCGTATTTTTGCCACCGGAGGCAATCGCCTGATTCTGACCGCCCGGCGGCTTGATCCGCTCCTGAAATTGCAGGAAGAGCTGGCCACAGATGCAGATATTCATATTATTCCACTTGATGTAAGTGATCGGGAGGCGGTTCAGGGCGCCATAGAAGGCCTGCCGGAGCGCTTCCGGGCCATCGATGTACTGATCAACAACGCCGGGCTGGCCTTGGGCTTGGAACCGGCGCATAAGGTAGACCTTAATGACTGGGATACCATGGTGGATACTAACATCAAGGGCCTCATGTACTGTACCCGCTTTGTGCTGCCCGGCATGGTTGACCGCAATCGCGGGCACATCGTCAATATCAGCTCGACTGCCGGTGCCTGGCCGTATCCGGGCGGCAATGTGTATGGCGGCACCAAAGCATTCGTGACCCAGTTTTCCCGTAACCTGCGCTGTGATCTGCTTGGAACGCGGGTGCGGGTCTCCTGTATCGAGCCCGGCATGGCCGAAACGGAATTTTCAAAAGTGCGCTTCAAAGGGAATGAAGAACAGGCGGCAGGCGTTTACCGGGGCACGGAACCGCTGACGGCTGAAGACATCGCCGAAACGGTGCGCTGGATTGTCTCGCAGCCGCCGCACGTCAATGTCAACACGCTCGAATTAATGTCCATAGATCAGACGTGGGGCCCGTTCGCCATCCACAGAGAACAGAAATAAATTTAACCAAGGAAACTAATCATGGCAAAAGAACTCTACGTCGGACACATCTCGGAGCAGGCAACCGAAGAAGATCTCCGCAAACTTTTTGAACTCATGGGGGTCGTCACTTCAGTGCATCTGATCGTTGACGAACAAACCGGCGAGTTCAAGCGCTGCGGTTATGTTCGCATGTTGTCGGAGGTCAATCTGGATGAGGTCGTCGAAACCCTGGACGGCACCTACCTGATCGACCGCTGCATCGTTGTCAGCATTGCTAAACCGCAGAAGGATCGACCGGCAAAGACCCCCTATGTCAGAAGAAAACCTGCGACAGGCAGCCGTCCGGCTGCAACTGCTCGTCCCGCAGCGGCTTCCCGGCCTGCCGCAGCTGGTCGTCCGACAGCAACGTCCCGTCCCGCAGCAGGTGCCCGCACCGCTGTGACTGAGGGAACAACCGGGAGTTCACGTCCGGCTGCCGCAAAGCCGGCAAAGAGTTCCCGCCCCGTCGTTAAAGAAGCCGGAAAAACCGGTCGTTCTTCCGCAGCAAAAGAAGCAGTCAGGAAATTCCGCCCGGCTGTCGCCAAAGATGCCGCCAAAAGCGAGCGTCCGTCACCATCCGCCAAAC
>JANXZX010000102.1 GCA_025355325.1 Geobacteraceae bacterium | reverse complement strand
GTTATAGCGAACGCGACGGTTCCTGTTTATCGCTGAACGCCTCTGATATTTTCCCCAGTCTATCTAGGTCGCTGAACATGATTGTGCGCGGCTTCTGGTCGTCTCCTGACCGGCAGTGGTCGATTATGACGCCGAAGAACTTTCCGGTGTTTACTCCCTGCCAAACGTGGATGCGTATCATTGCAGTGGTTGTAATATCGCCAAGAGTACCGACTTCAACCAATTTGAGATCGTCTATTTTTTGAATCATCCGATACCCTCCGAAACGCTATAACCAGCTTTTTCGACCGGATAAACAGGTCAAAGCCGATCGTTATGTAGTCTCTGCCCATTTGTAGCCGAATCCGACACAAAAACAGAGAAAGTAAAATTTCACCATTGTAATGCCTTCCCATCCTTCGCCAGTGCTGGTGCAAATTGTCATGCCGAAAGGGATAGTCATTTTAAAGTGGGCTTCGTCTTGACCGTGGCCGAAACAGCGAACCCACCAGAGACGATCACCCTTATCACTCGCCACTTTCCAGAGAGGAACTATCTTCATACATTTTCCTCAAGCAGCATCTTTATTTTGCGGTGAAAAGGACTATCTGACATGATATTTGTCATTTTGTTGGTGTCCAGATAGACATTCATTTCATGTATCAGCTGTAAAAACGGCTCCATCCCAGCATCAAATGCTTCTTCACGAATAAACTTATTTGCTATTCTGGTTTCATCTGGGTAAGTCGAATCGTGCCAATCATCAAAAAGTTTACTCATTCTCTATCTCCTTTCGACTACATAACCAACGCTGTGGACCAGCCCGAAAAACCGGCTGGTCACGCTCAAGCGTTATCTTTGAACTCGTTTGCCACAACTCGGACAAATGGCAGTTCCGTGTTTTGTGAAATTGTATTTCGTCACCGGTGGACATATTGGGCATATCCCCATTGTGTAAAAAAAACTGTCGAGGATGTGCTGCATTTTGTAAATTGCTTTTTGTCGTAGATGTGCCGTTGACATTGTTTTCAATCCTCCAGCGCGGGCATCTAAAATAGATAACCAGCGCTATGCACCCGCCCGAAAGCGGGTGATGCTTGATCGTTATGATGGTCTGCAACGTCTCGCCAGATCCACCAGCCAGACCGCGAAATCTGGTGGAGTGTGTTCCCGCTCTGCCTTACTGATATGTGGCCGGTGATCGCTTCGTTTCCGGCTCTGAACTACGTGTGTCGGCTCGTCCAGGCGAAGCGGCACGGGCGGAATGTTGCGGGGATCGACGCCGCAAATGTAAAGCAGCGTTGCTTTCTCTGCCCGGTGCCCCCACCAGTGTTGATTTACTCCCAGGGTAAACCCCCCGAACTCGTCGCGCTGTCCAGGTGCAGGCAATCCCGCTGCTGGCCAAAGTGTCGAGCTGGCCGGATGCTCCAAAACTCCGCCCCACTTCCGCACCTGGTCAACCGCAAAAAGCGCCAGCGCCTTTTCATCCGGCCTCGGCTTGGCGAAGTGTCGCAGCCGCCCCCATGCCCGGCAGGGAGGATGCGCCACAACCGGATTACCTCCCGGCCAGGTGCGAGCGTCCCGTTCGACGTCCCATACATCCACGTCAGGGAGTGCCTTGTAATTGCTGTCTTGTCGGGTAAAAAGAACTGAAATCATGGTGGTTCCCATCATAACAAGCCGCCCGACACGGACGCGATGAACCCGCGCCGGTCAGCTTGATCGTTATAGTGCTTTCCGCAGCTCCAACTCTTCACCCTGCCGCCAGGGAAGATTTAACGCGGATTCGATAGCTTTGATTGCCTTATCAGCCGCCGCCCCGCCATGTTCCCGGCTGTCCAGGGCAAAATGGTAATCTCTGATTGCCGCCTCGACTCTCAAGATTCCGGTGGGATCGTTCCGAGACTGGCCGCGCTTGCAAGTGTCAGAACATCCGTCGAGAGTTACACGGTCGGATCTGGACACCTCACAGACGAGCAATCCGCTTTCCTCAAATTCTGTTTCAGTTTCGCGCCAATCCTCATCAGTTATGCAATCCATACGAACAGCGGCAGCGTTGATTGCGTTACATTCTGGACATAGGCCGAGTAAATATGTTGCCATCTGTTACCTCCTTAAAATTGCGACAGCGCACTATAACCAACGCTGTGCACCAGCCCGAAAAACGGCTGGTGACGCTCAACCGTTAAAGCCTAGACTCAATAATTAACAATTTCACTTTACCCGCTACAATCGTCGGCGCCGGTCCGGAGCTGATCACCCGATGTTCACTTTCTTTTCTCCGCCACGCCATCCCACATCCTGGACACTGGTATTCTCTGAAACCGCATTCCAGCTAAACAAATCCAACTGTACAAAGTCCCGTGCCATTAGTCGTTACCACGCAGCGGCATTATAATTTCAAGCCGCTCGTTCCAGGCACGGTGATCGGCCGGGATCAGCATCAATGGAGCGCTGCCCCCGAAGTGCTTTATAAACACCTCTTCACTATTCAGTGCCTTCAGCGCCTGTACCAGATAGCAGCTGTTGACTCGTATTTTAACAGCGCAATCACTCAGGCACGGCAATTTTGCACGGGCAGTATTGTTTGCACCCAGCGCGGTGAGCGTGATTTCATCGGCGGTTACATCAATATTAACGCTCCGAAAACTGTCATCAGCCATAACGCAGACCGATCCTATGGCGCCGATCAACGCAGCGGAATTAACGGTTATGACTTCACCATCTCCGGACGGGATCACACGCCGTACGTCAGGATATTCCAGCGTAGTTTGGTTGATACAGACGGATATTGATCCGGTCTCAAAGCACAAGCGGTTCTGTTTTGCAACGCGGGACACCAGCATTCCGGCGCTGATTCCGGAGAGCAGGTCAACGCTTTTATATGGCATGGTGAATGTTTGCTGGGTTTTCTCCAGGATATGTTCCGCCGATAACTGGATAGTGCCGAGTGACAACCGGTGACCATCGGTGGCGCTGAAGGTGACTAAGCCGTCACCGGATTCATGCCGGGTAATCATCACGTTGATACCGTTGATGTTTGGTTTCGACAAATCAGCGCAGGCGGCATGTTTTACCGCTTTCATGCAGTCCACCAGAGAGCGTGGCGGGAAATTGAGCAGGTTTTCCTGCTCGCCATCGGTTATACCGAATGGATAATCAACCGGGTCAAGGCCGTTGATACAGTATTCAACCGCACTGCCCTCTATGACGGCGTTGAATTCAGCAGCAGAAACTATCACGTCACCATCACCACAGTTTTTTATGGCAGAGAGGAATTTTTCTGCCGGCAGAACTACATCACCTGCCACTGCTATGCCGACGCATTCAAGGTTTACCTCGGCAAACATTTCCATGTCGGTGGCGTGGAGCTCAACCCGTACCCCACCCAAGCCTGTACGCATCAGGATGCTGCCGGAGTACCCCCCAATCTTTTTCTTATCCACAGCGCCAATAATCACACCCAATCCATATTCCAGATTCTGCCGATTCATTACTGTTTTCATTTCCCGCCCCTCCCCCGCGCCGCGCGCCTTTTTATCCATGAGCCTCTAAAGGCCGGTTTCCAGTGGTATCATTTGGTCAAGGACTTCAACCCGATGGAGCATATCCCGCACACACTGACCCGACTTGCCGAGTAGTTTCGCTATGTACGAAGGGTGCAGGCCACAGAGGTGCAGCAACATCAACTTGCAGTATTCCTCCGGCTGCCATTCAGTGCCGCGCAGCTGGCGAACGAAAGCCCGTGCCGGTGAGTTGGATCCGCAGCACTTGCAGTACGTCCGATCCATCCGGGCGAATGCCTCCAGGGCTCGATCTCCGGTTACGATCTGGCCGCACGTCGGGCAGACAGGTCCATCTGGCAGATATTGCCGGCGGATCCAGAACCACGCAGCCCCTGGTTCAACTATGTCAAGTACGGTCTCCAGTTTCATAACTCACCATCCTGTTGATGTAGTCCGATATTCCGGAACTCGAAAATGTAGTTTCTGACGAAAAACGTGCACGCTTTGCTGCCCGCAGGGGCATCCCCACAGGGAAGTACCTTTTTGTTTTTTTGCAGAGATGTCCGCGATCATCACTGTTTGCCCTTGCTCAACTGATAGTCCAGCTGCTGCTTGAACACTCTGTCCCAGTCCTCGCTTACCTTACGCAGCACGATCGGCTGCACGTTCGCGTTCTGAATCATCTGGGCCAGCGAGATGACGCCCTTCTCTCCGATGGCCGACGACTTCTTGCCCTTCATGTTCTTACCTGACCACCGATGCATGACACCGATATGCCCGGACTTCATCTGAGCCATGAACGCTGATCGCAACTGAGTCTTTCTACCCTTGAGCACTTCTACCTCTACACCCTGGAACGCATGGGCCTTGCCCCTGGTCTTGGTTGACAGCGTTGCCTTGCCATCTTTGCGGGATCTGGTGATCGTCTTGTTCACTGAGAACTGGCGGGCATTGAAGTATGAAAGCGAAATGCCTTTGCCGCTGATCACAATAGTGGCAGAGTCAGTGCCCTGTATAGTTACGTTCATACGTGGATCAAGATCGGACTTCTTGATAGTGTAGATGTTCCTGATCTCTGTACTGGCAATACTGACCGCCGACTTTGCCACACGCTGTAGAGCGGCACGCATGGCAGCATTCACCGGCTTATCACTCCAGATATCGATTGCTTCTTTCTTACCCAGCAACTGTACTCTCACCATAAAGTCCCCCTTTGTCGGAGTTTGTCGGAGATTGTCGGAGATGTTTATTGTCCATCTCCGACACTTAAACCTTTTTAAAAACAGCTATTTATTTTATTTGTCGGAGGTGTCGGAGATAATAACAATAATATAAAAAGTGAAACGAATGCATGTTGTATAACTGATTGACTCTCGCGCACACGCGCACATGCATTATATTGAAACTATCTCCGACATCTCCGACACGTACCCTAAAGCACTATTACTGCTCAGTTTTTACTGTCGGAGATGTGTTTTTTTATCTCCGACACATCCCCGACATCTCCGACAGACACCGCCTTGTTATTGATAATACGAATCAATAACGCCCACCATATTACCCACTGGTAGCGGAGCCCGAAGCGAGGGGGGCGGGGGAGGAATCGTCAACAAGAGAAAGGCATGTCCACGCATCCTCACGGCCACCGTCACCCGAAAGTTTGCCCTTGCCTACGCTGGGCATGACCCGCTTGAATTCACGCCCGAAATGGATGCGATTGTGCGGGGAAAAGTTGCCCGCAGAGCACCACTGACAGTAAACCTTATAAAGTGCGGCTACGCCGACGCGATAGGAGTCACTGTCGTGACTCAGTAGCCGCTCATCGCAGAATACGCGCACCGGATCGTTAGTGGCCTTGTACTCGCTCAAAGTTGCTTCCATATCATCTGACCATGAAAACTCACCCTGTTCATACAATCGCTCCAGGCCAGCCAGTGACCATGCAAATATACCGTCCAGCTCCGCCAGCAACTTATCGATCAGGTTCAAATCCTTGCCGCTGGCAACAGTCAAAAACTGCCGCTTGAACTGGATCGGTAACAGGCGTCGCCAATAGCCGTCGGAATTATCCAGAACTTTTGGGAAACGGTTTGAGGCGAACACGATCTTGCCATCAAAGCGGAATTCGAAAAAATCCTTGTGTTTGAAACAGGCCGACACCAGAGAGCCATCAATTAACTTTTTGAACCACTCCGAGGTGAACGCCCCGGAATCGAACTCCGCAGAAACGTTCAGGCGCTTGCCAAACAGCGAGGCGCGATAGAACTCCTTTTCCAGATCCTTCAGGCCCACAGCAGAGCAGTTTTGTTCACCCAGCAGCGCCGTTAATACATCCAGCACGATGGACTTGCCATCAGCGCCAGGACCAAACATAAACAGGCACTTTTGGAAACGGGTTGACGACACCAGGCAATAACCAAAAAACTCTTGTAGCGCCATGATCGTCCGCTGGTCCTGAATCGTTTCCAACAGAAACTGCAGCCAGCGATCACAACGCGGGTCACCGTGAGGGTTAAACTCGACCCCGAGCATAAAATTGAAATATTCATCCTTGGTATGCTGGCGGATATCACCTGTCTCCAGATCAAACAGACAGTTTTTCAGGCAAATCCAGCGCTTTGAATCATTCATTTTCCGGCCATGTTCCAGGCTGGACAATACCTTGACCATATTGGCCGCATCGCTCGATCGGGCGGATGACGCCTCCAGCTCCAGCATCTGCAACGCCTTTTTCTGGACATGGATAATGTTGTGCAACTCCCAGAACCGCTCATTCCAGCGATACATCAGACCGGAATCAATATCCGTGACAACATCCAGATCAGTCAAAATCGCCTGCGCCAACAGCGCCGGTTTAAAAGCATTGCCATTGCGACCGCCGAAAAACCGCTTGGGAGATAGCGGCGCAGCCTTTTCAGGCGGCGAGAACGTCCCGGCACTTGATAGCAGGTCTTTTAGATCAGCCAGGCAGCGGGCGCGCTTGATAAAAAAATCCGTCAGGTCTTCGCCATGATTAACCGGCCACTGAGCACCCTCTGTCAGAACAAATTCAGAAAACTTCTGTTTTGGATCATCCAGGGGCGCTTCCGTACCCTCGAACATGATGCGCGGCCATCGAATATAACGAAACAGCTTGGCAACTGGAGCCAACACAGCGCCGACTTTTTCCGTGCCGGCCAAACCGACCTTATCGGCATCGTAACAATTGATGACCTCACGGCCTTCAAAATGCTCAGTCCAATCATCCTTCCAGATCTTGGCGCCGGTGGTTTTGGTAACTGCATTCAGCCCCTGCGACAGCGCGCAGAACAGATCAGGCTCGCCCTCTACCTGCCACAATGGCCCGGTGCCCCACCGGGAGGGAGGAGGGAAAAGCCGCGCTTCACCGCGACCGGCACAAGAGCAGATTTTTTCATCAGATTCGGCGCGATCCCACGGCAGATAAAAACGAACGTTGACCAGGTTGTCATCATCATCCGGCACCGGAATGGCCACTCGACGCTGGCCAAAGGTCAT
The DNA here is from genome assembly GCA_025355325.1 of Geobacteraceae bacterium. Lineage (GTDB taxonomy): Bacteria > Desulfobacterota > Desulfuromonadia > Geobacterales > Pseudopelobacteraceae > JACRCG01. The sequence continues at coordinate 2,936 of JANXZX010000102.1, read as the reverse complement.
TTTCACCTTGTACAGTTTCGCTCGCTCTTGAGTGTGGATATACAGGCGCAACCGCATTGACTCGATAACATGCGGAGCCCAGCCGCGCTCACGTGACAGCCGCTCAATCCACTCATCCGGCAGCGGTGGCAGTTCGTTGAACGTGTCCCAGGGGATCGGCGGCAATGCATCAGCATCACTGGTTGTTTTTTTGATGTATTTAACGGGCTCAGCGGATTGCTGAGAATTGGTAGATGCAGGGGAATGAGTTTTTGCCGGTGCAGCGCCATCTTTTTTTATGCCAAACGCATCACAGAACGCCTTGAATCCGCCCATGTCGCGCTTTTGGCCTTTATTATGGCACCACAGATCGACCAGATCACCCTTGAAACCGCAGGCCATGCAGTGGCACAGGTCTTTTTTATAATTATAGGAAAACGACGGCTTATGCTTATCATCATGAGCAGGACACAGACCGTGCAGCTCACCCTTGCCGGTAAACTGCTCTGTAACGGTGAACAAACAACGGGCGACATCCTCCCGCTGCTGTTCCGTCATGTGCTCTTCACAAAATCTCAAAACCGCTCCTGGTATGTCATTACAATAAAATGGATATCAAACGGTCAGCAGATCGCCCTGAACCTCTACAACAGGCGGGCGGCCAGCAAATATCTCAAACGCCCGGCGGTGATACCGGAGACATATATCCGAAGCCGCCTTTACTCCCGGCATATCTTCAGCATCGATCGCCGCGCCGATCTGCTTCCACGCACTCTTTAACTGCTCGGCAACATCAGGACGATTAAGCCGCAACCATTCCAGAGAGCCAACCGGATATTCGGAATTAACAATACACAGGGTGTCGCGCAGGATCTGCACACCCCGTTCAGCATCAAACACCGGTGCAGCCGCAGCAAATTTACTGAGCCCTGGAATATTCTTTGAAAAGCGTCTCATAACCGCGCACCGATGGATTGGCCATGGCAAAATGGACATGCAGCCGGTAAACACTCACCAAACCACTGGTGATCATTGGCACAAAACAGCTTTAAACCGCATGGATCAGCCGCGGCCGCAACCACATGCGGCACCGCATCGGCAAACATCCGCTCAATATCCTCATCAGACCGCTTGGCGACCACACACAGCGCCAGGGCTACCGTGCCTAACGGTACGCCCAGAAACAAACCACACCAAAACGCAATCCACACAACGCTCATTGTCCGACCTGCGCTTGACGGATATTCTGTACCTGATCTGGCTCCTGCTCCAACGAACCGACCAACCCCAGGGCGATAAAAAACACAGCCACCAGAAACCACGCATGCAACAACGCACGTTGCCGTTCGCGGCGGCGATACATCTGGACAAAATCATTCATGCAATAACCCCCTCAATGCCGTGATAGAACTCATCCTGATAATCAGCACAGCCAAAATTATGGTCCGCTAGCCACTTCTCGACTGCCAACCGGTTCACCAATCCCTCGGTTATACAATTGCCTTCGAACTTGCAGCCCCTGCATGGTTGTGGTGGCATAATCAGGCCTCCAATAATCGGGATTACTCAAGCGCTGAACTGGCACCATCACAGCCGCGCAAGACAAACATTCTCAACGCATCCGCCAGCGACAACCTCCACTGGGCAGCAAAAGCCCTCAAATCCGCAGCCTCGGTATCCGTCAATCTGGTCGAGACTATGTTGTAACGGGCTTCGGCGCCCTTATAAGCCCCCATCAAGCAGCCCTCTTCAAAACCCGCACCCGGCGTGCCGGGGCCTGATTAGACTGAGCCATCAAAAAAACCCGAATATCCGCAGGAAACACCCGCCACGGGGCATCGTCGCCATTGCGATACGCAGCAATCTCACGCCGTGAAACCCTCTCCCGCAGCCACCGCAACTCCACATTGCACGCCAGGGCAGCATCACGAAGAGACAGCGGCACCTTGCTGTCAAAAGCCCGGCCAGCCAGCAGAGATTCAAGCAGATGCTCAATCCGCTCTATACGCTTATCAGCAGTCACAGTGCTGCCTGCTCCGGAATATGATGCCCCTTCAGCTCACAGAGCCGCTGCTGAGTATCAACCAGCACCCGCAGTTCATTAGCCGACATCACGCCACCCTCAAGCATCTGATCGAGCAGGATCTCGCAGCCGCGCTTAACGTCCAGAATCTTCAAAATTGCCTCATTGCGAAACTCGTGATACTCCGGGCACGTTTCAAATCCCTTGCGCAGCATCTTCGGCAACATGACCGAAAGCGCCTCGGTTGCCTCGGCCAATTTCTGGTTGACTTTGATCGTGGCAACATGCGCGCCACCCTGGATATTGTTGAGCGCCCTAAACTTGCGAATGATAATGCGCGTACGGATCGGACACAAATCGCAATATTCTTGGAGTAACTTGGTGTCGCGAACCGCATCACTGATGGTCACCATGTCTTCCGGAGGCGGAGCGGATTTATTATTACCTGCCTCAATCTGGCACACAGCCGAAGCAGATAATCCAATGCATTCACCTAATTCACTCTGCGTCATATTTGCCCGTTTCCGGGAATCCCTGACCATCAGACCAATAACTCGCACTGATATCTCCTATGCCGCCAAGTCTAGCGGCTGATCAAGTTGCACTAGATAACCATCAGCGGCCAGCTTGCGCAGGGCGGCCTGATACTTTGACTTTCTGTGCTCCTGTACCGGATACGCCGATTTACCCTCTGCCAAAACCCTACTAAACAGAGATTCCACAATCCCGCGGCGTTTTGCGTACAACTTCAACTGCTTTTCTCCGGCGATAATCCGTTCCCTGGTGGCCGCTTTATCAATAGTCAGGGGAGTGTATATTTTCATTTAATGTTTCCTTCCTTGTCTGAACCCGTGTTTTCTGTTATAAAATCGAATTAATCGGTGTTTAGGGTAAATTCCCCGCCGCTTGCGGCGTAGCTTGGTTTTTGGTAGTT
>JANXZX010000088.1 GCA_025355325.1 Geobacteraceae bacterium | reverse complement strand
CCGAACTCCCAAGCTCGTTCCTCGTCGGACGTAAACGACACCAGGTTGTTCAGCCGGACAATCTGGGTGCGTTTGTCTATATGTTCGATGATATCGTGCTCGCTGGCGTCGTAGGTTCCACGATAGAGGGGAATTATGGGGGCTAGCGGATATTTCCGGGATAACTCGAACTGGCAATATTCGTACAGGATATCAAGCTGCGATTGAATGGCGTTGGTGCGGGCGCTCCCCTTCATGACATCCACCGAGTATTCGAAATAGGCCTGGCTGTGGATGTCTGATATTCGGGCGCGGTGATAGGTGGGGGTGATCCCCATGCGGCTTTCGACCCAGCGCTTGAGTACCGCCCCCTCAACAGAGTTTGAATCCATCATCCAGCCGCGCAGAAAGCGCAGGTAACTGTTCTTGATGCTTTTCCTGGCGGAGTCGGTCTGGTCCTGCCAGAGGTGTAGCTGGAACTTGACCGACATATAGTCGTTAAAAATCAGAGCCCGCTCTTCCTGTTTTTCCAACGCAGCAAGCTTGTCGAACAGGAAGCGGTTGCCATCCTTGACCCCCTGGATCTCCAGGTGTTGGGGATTGTCATTGAAATGGCGCGAGGCGATGACCCAGGGCGGCAGATTGCAGTTGTTAAAAGAGCCGGTGTGCATGATGGGCCATCACCTCGTTGTGAAGATATTTGATCTCAGCGTTGTCCGGTTTGGTATTTGCAATTGCCTAAAAGTTCCCCCTCCCCTTGCGGGAGGGGGTTAGGGGGTGGGGGAATTTGCCACTTTTTATACTGACGGCAGCTTCACCCACCCCTCAATCCCCTCCCGTCAAGGGAGGGGAAGCTTAATGCAAAGACCAAACCGGAAGATGCTGATTTGATCTGAAATTTACAGAATTTTTGCCAGTTCAACCAGAGTCTTTTTAATCGGTCCTGTGGTTACAAAAGTCTCGACTCCAAGTATTTCCAGCTGAGACTTCGGGTGCTCACCCATCTGGGCGGTAACAACTGCCCGGCAACCGTCAAGAGCTTCAGCAATGCTCTTCAGCAGATGACCTCGCAAAGGATGATCCGGATCAAAACTGCAATACCTCTCTACTGATCGTTCATCAACCAGTTTCGCATCATCGTTTTCGACATCATAAATTAGAAATCGCTCGGCATGCCCGAAGTGCTGGTTGATCTCCTTACCATCCTTTGATGCAACCGCGATTAACATGACGGTACCCTCCTCTCTTTATGCAACCACCGCCTCAAACGAAAAGCATTTCTTTGAGCAGGTCCGTTCACAAGCCTGACATCCGATGCAATTCCCGATATTGCCGACTTTCATGAACATTTTTGCGGAATCCTCCCCATCCAGTTCTTCAAACTCCAGAACATCGTGAGCGCAGACTTTATAACATCGTCCGCAGCCAATGCAGATATCGGGATCAATTGATTTAATAAACTGTGGTGTCCATTCGTGTTTGTCGCGTGTCAATCCGGTAATGTAAGCCATGATTTTTCTCCTTAATGTTTGTATTTTTGTTAATCCTCCATAAATGATGGAGCTGTATCCTTGTTCATTGCTTTGCGAAGCCATGGTGGCGGAGTGCCGCGCAGGACTTCCTGGAAACGTTCAACGGTCTCCCGCAAATTAACCTCCGTGTTCGTCTTCATGGGATGAATCTTATGAGCAACCAGTTTTGCCGCCGCCGGTCCACCAATTTGCATGGTATAAACGATTGCACATTCTGAAAGCAGCTTTGCCCGCGCTGCGATTCGGTCTTCCTCGTCACTGCCCTGCTCAACAACAGTGACAGCTTCCAGGAAGGTTGCCTCATTCGGACCGACCTCCCAGATATGGTAACTCTGGCACTGGCCGAAATGCTGGTCGATGATTTCGCCGGTAGATGTAGTAAATGCTATTTTCATGTCATCCTCCTCTAATTGTGCGCCAGTTTCTGCGCTTCCTTTGCATTGGCCTGAAACAGGTTGGCGGTCTCAAACACCAGATTCAGTGTGCCTCGATAGCCGACCCACACCTTCTGATGGGCACCAAGCCGGTCAAATACCGGCAGTCCGGCTCGCAGGTGGGCTCCTGTTTTGAGCTTGTTTGCGGCTTGCCGCCCGTTTGAGTTGGCCACGATCAGGTCTGCTCCAGCCGCAGCACTCTCCAGATCCTCCAAATCTCCGACACATACGTTGTCACTCGGCAACCGGTCCAGACCTCTGGTCCGTGTGGCGGAAAGGGCCGCCTGAATCGTACATCCCATACCTGCCAAAAAGCCTGTCAACGTTTTCAGATTGTCGGACTCCAGTGCAATTGCCACTTTTTTGGTGCCAAACTGGTAGTGACTGTCAACCATGGCGTCCATCAGGCGGCTGCGCCAGCGGCGATGTTTTTCCGGGATCGGGCGGCCACTGATTGCGGAAAGAACCTCCATGAAATGATCGGTTTCGGCCAACCCGGTCAGCGACGTAAAGCCGTAAGCAGGAATACCGAATTTCTCCTTCAGTTTAAGGGCCGCTTTTGCCAGCGAATCTCCGACATAGAGTGTCGAACAGCTGCGCCCCGCTTTCCGGATATCCGCAACGGTAATTCCGCCGGTTGAGAGCGGCGATACGTCCTCATCGATATGACCGTCCATGGCGTTGGAAATGTCCGGAATTGTAACTACCGTCAGGCCAAAGGATTCAATCATTTCTCTCAACTCTTCCACATCGGCCGGTGTCAGGTGTGCACCAGGAAGCAGATTGACCTGATCTGTGACAATGTCACCCCCCTCTGGCAGCGTGGTGACAATTGCCTCCACCGCTGCTGCATATCCCTCCTGAAGCGATCCGCAATAGTCTGGCGTTGACGCCCAGATGACAGGGATCGAATCGTGCTCCGGATGTTCCTCCCGAAACTGCTTTATGGCGCTGTTGACGTCATCTCCCATGGTTTCGGTCAACCCGGTGGTCATAACTCCTACAACTTCCGGATTGAATTTTTCGATTACCCGACTGATCCCTTTTTTGAGATTTTCCCAGCCGCCGAATATGGCACTGTCCTCGCTCATGGCGGTGGCATTCAAGGCGATCGACTCCTTGTAATGCCGTGACAGCTGCAGCCTGATAAAGGTCGAACACCCCTGGGCACCATGCAGCAGGCCGAGCATGTTGTTGATGCCAAGATAGGCCATGGTAGCTCCAAGTGCGGGAGAGTTTTTCTGCGGGTTCACGGTGGCGCACTTGGCTGAAACCTTAACCCGCGAGGTTGAAATATCCTCTGCGAGAAAAGTTTCGGCATGCAGAGATGAAGCAGTGATTTCAGCATTTAATTCTTCCGGAGTTTTCTCCCACGGTGCAGGTGCATTCAGGGTCGGCCAGATCGGGTTATTAACCGTCATATCCAACTGACTGGAAAATGTTACCATTCCCTCATACCCCGCGTAGGGGTGACTACGACCATGGTTGATATCCATGAAAGGAGTCTTGGTTTTGAGCGCCATAAACTTGGTCTTGCCCCCGGCAACGATCAGGTCCGGCATCTTGTTACGCATGACCTCCAGCAGACCGGCCGTAGAAGTATCCTCGATAATCTGGGCGTCCTTGTGCATCAGCCCTTTCATCCGATAGAAATCTTCCAGGGTCGAATTCTGCGTCCCGGCCGCCAGCACCTCTACTCCCAGTTCGTTGAGTGCGTTGACCATTGACCAGGTTTTGACTCCACCGGTGAAAAGAACCGCCGTCTTTCCTTCAAGCCTGGTCCGATAGGGTGCGATGGCTGCACGGCATTTTCCTTCTTCCTCTTCAATCAGCCGTTCGACCCGATCCTGCATGGTCCGCTTTTCCAGGCCATTGACGATATTGTCCAGTTCACGGGCGATATCACGCAGTGCTTTGGCAGTGTCGGTCATGCCGTAGAATGATTCCTCCAGGTAGGGCATTCCATAGGTTTTCTGCATTTTCTTGGCAAGGTTGGTCAGCGATTTGGAGCAGATGATGATATTCAGCTTGGCCCGGTGCGCGTAGCGCAGTTCCTCGAATTTGGCATCGCCGCTGAAGCAGGAAAGAATCTGGATCCCCAGTTTGTCAAAGAGCGGCAGCATGCCCCACAGATCACCGGCGATGTTGTATTCACCAATTAAATTTATGGGATAATCACCCAGAGCAGGCGGTTCGGTTGTCCCAATGACGTACTTGAAGAGGATCTCACCAGCCAGGCGGTTACCGATGTTTTTGTCGCCGATGAAACCGGGGGTGTTAACCGGAATAATCGGGATGGCAACCTTCTCCTGCGCCGCTGTGCAAACCGCCTCAACATCGTCGCCGGTCATGGCGGTGACACAGGTGGCATAGACAAATATGGCTCTGGCTTGATCTTTGTAGCGCTCGGCCAGATCAAGAATCGCCTTGTAGAGTTTTTTCTCGCCGCCAAAAATGACGTCGTTCTCCAGCATTTCAGTAGTAAAGCCACGCCGGTACAGTTGAGCATCGGACGAACGGGCACCCCGATTGTCCCAGGAGTTTCCGGCACAACCGATCGGACCATGTACGAGATGAATTGCATCGGTGATCGGCATCAGCACGACCCGCGCACCGTCATATGCACAGGAACGCTCCGTTCCCTCACCCGGTTCGGATTTTTTACAGAACTTGGGCGCACCCTTGTCGTTGGTTTCGCAATCGGTTACATCGTAATAATCGGGCTTTGCCATAATTTTCTCCTCACCTTCTTGTGGTGAGCTTTCGTGAGCACCAAACAAAACGGCGCCCCAAATCATACTTGGAGGCGCCGTTGCCTGTGAATTATCTCGAAAACTATTATGGTTGTTCTTTAGCACGGGGCGTGCCAAGGGCGTTGTAGTTATAACTGCCAGATATTATGTGTGTTTATATTTTATGGTGTGAGACTGTAACGATATATGCCTATATATTGTGCACTATTTGTTCTGTCTGCTTCAATAGAATGTTCTCTTAGAGCCCGGTGTTGGTCTGTTTGATATTTGTTGTAACGTTATTGGTTGACTTTCTGCAATTATGTTGTTACAAATACGGTCATGAAGATTGAATTCGACCAGATCAAATCAGACAAAAACTTAGCCGGGCGTGGTTTGCCGTTTGATCGAGCTTCTGATTTCGGATGGGATTCCGCTGAAATCACTGTCGATATCCGTAATGATTATCCTGAAACCAGGTACGTTGCTGTCGGTTATCTTGACCAACGTCTTCATATTCTTTGTTTTACCCCGGTTGCCAATGCTGTCCGGGTAATAAGCTTTTGCAAAGCAAACAGAAGGGAAGGTGATAAATATGGCAAACCGCTTACCATTGACTGACAAAGATGGAGAAGTAAGGGAACTGACGAAAGAGGACTTTAAACATTTTCGACCAGCTTCCGAGGTTCTTCCGCAATTGTTCAGCAAAGAAGTAGCCGACGAGATGCTTGCCAAAAAACCTGGTCGTAAGCTAGGCAGCGGTATTAAGGATTCGCAAACCGTGCGCTTTGACCGTGACATCCTCGCCGCTTTCAAGGCCTCGGGGAAGGGCTGGCAGACCCGCATGAATGAAGCACTGCGCACATACCTGAAAGAGCATCCTATGACGCACGCTTGATTCATATCCTTTTACCAGCCGGAACGGCTCGGCAGAGGATACGCTGTTATCGATCTATTTATCGCCTACAAATATTCCAACATGCACAGATCGCAATTGTCTGTTGACTGCTGCCCAGAAATAAAAATATTGTGTGGATAAAACTAACCCACTACTTCCTTCCGGGAGGTAGTGGGTTAGTTCGAAGTACACCGGCACGTATCACGCGCCGTCTAAAAAAAATATTATCAAACTCCTACCGCATCATCTCAAAATACCTGTCCTCACACGTTTCATCCTTGATATCGATAAACTTGTTGCAGATCTCGGTAACCATGTTGACAACCCCCTGATAACCAATGATCGGGTAGCGGTGCTTGTTGACCCGGTCGAAAACCGGGAAGCCGAAGCGGAACAGCGGGATACCGGCATCGCGGGCGGCGAACTTGCCGTGGGTGTCGCCGATTATACCATCGACCTTGTCGGTCATGATCAGGGAGCGGAGATGCCAGAGATCCTTGTTCATGTAAATCTTGCAATCCTTGCCGTACATCGAGCCATCCAGCAGCCCCTGTAGTTCCTTCTCCAGTTTCTTGCTGCCACGGCTGCAGAGTATGTGGTGCGGCCTGGCGCCCATTTCAAGCAGGAAGGAAACGTAGCCGGTCAGGTAATCCGGGTCGCCGTAGACGGCAAATTTCTTGCCATGCATATACTGATGGGAGTCGGTGATGGCATCCACGGCGCGGCCACGCTCGCTCTTGAGCGAAGCGGGCACTTCCTTGCCGAACAGTTCGGCAACTTTCATGATGAAGGCGTCGGTTTTCTCGATTCCCATCGGCATAGGCATTGAGACATGCTTGCCGGAGTAGTTGTCCTTGATCCAAGTGAAGGTCTTTGGCGTTGCGTAGGGGCCGATGGCGATGGTCGCCTTGCCGTTGATCGAGTCAGCTGCGTCATCCAGTTTGGTGCCGCCGGCGTAGATGTGGTAGCTGCCGTCGCAGGGTGAATCGAAGGTGTCGGAGATATCGGCCAGGAGCGTGTAAGGGATGCCGAATTCCTTCAGGATCCGCTTGTACTCACGGTAGTCGCCGGTATTGAAGTCGCAGCCGGTGATAAGGTTCAGCTTGCCGGTACAGCGCCCCTCAATTTTCTTATCCTCTGTCAAAGTCTGCAGGATTGACACCAGCATCGAGTCATACCCATGGATATGTGTGCCGTTGAAGCTGGGGGTGTTGGCAAAGGGGATCTGCAAACCTTTCGGCACAAAACTTTTCGACTTGGCGTTCCTGATGAAGGCTGTCAGGTCGTCGCCGATAACCTCCGGCATGCAGGAGGTGAAAACTGCAATCATCTTCGGCTTGTAGAGGGCCACTGCATTTTCAAGACCTTCATGGAGGTTGTTCTGGCCGCCGAATACCGCGCCATCCTCGGACATCGCATCGGAGACGGCCGGGGCCGGCTCACGGAAATGACGGTTCAAGGTCGAACGGTAGTAGGAGGCACACCCCTGCGAACCATGTACAAATGGGAGGGTTCCTTCAAAACCGTGGGCGGCGAGCTGCGCGCCGAGCGGCTGGCAGGCATGGGCCGGATTGATCACCAGTGCCTGGCGGGCCAGGTTCTTTTCTTTGTACTCTTCAGTATTGATCCACTCTTTAACCCGCTCAATCTCTTCCGGCGGGGTTTCGACTATTTTCTTAACTTCGAGGTTTAGTAAGTTTGACATGTGATATCTCCTCTCCGGATAGCAATCTCTATCACGGCAGATTTTGGTTGAAATCCCGCTTTTGCAAAGGGGGGAGCTAACTGCCTAGAAGGGTGCCTTAACCAGTTTCCAGGTCGGGCTATTCACCGCCATATCCACATCGCGGGCAAAGATCTCAAAACCGTTGTAGCCGTGGTATGGACCGGAGTAGTCCCAACTGTGCATCTGGCGGAACGGTATCCCCATCTTCTGGAATACGTACTTTTCTTTGATGCCGGAGCCGATCAAGTCAGGCTTCAGGGTCTCGGCGAACTTCTCGAACTCGTACTCGGAGGGGTCATCATAGACCACCGTCGCTTCCGGCATTTCCGGTGCGGTGCGGTCATAGTCGTCGTTGTGGGCAAATTCGTAACCGGAACCGACGCAATCCATACCCAGATCCTCGTATGCGCCGATAGTGTGGCGCGGGCGGAGGCCGCCCACCAGCAGCATGACCTTTTTGCCCTCCAGGCGCGGTTTGTATTCATCGATGATCGCCTGCATGATCGGCTCATATTTGGCGATGGCAATTTCCACCTTGTCCTGAATTGTCTGGTCAAAACGCTGGCCGATCGCCCGCAGGCTCTCCCTGATCTTGGTCGGGCCAAAGAAGTTGAACTCCAGCCAGGGAATACCGAACTTCTCTTCCATAACCTTGCACATGTAGTTCATGGAACGATAGCAGTGGATCAGGTTCAGTTTGACGG
>JANXZX010000083.1 GCA_025355325.1 Geobacteraceae bacterium | reverse complement strand
CCCGTGATCATGACCTGGGCCCCGACGATCGTGTTTCTGGCGGTGTGCACCGTCAGGCGCTTCACCGGCTGGTCCAGTTTGGTGTCGGGGTAGAGCTCCACGACCTCATCGATGAGGCCGACCACGGGATGCGTCAGCGGGGCAGTCGGCTGAGTCAGTTTAGTGGCGCTGATCGACAAGGTGAAAAGTACACCCAGAACCAAGAGCAACGAGAAGCGCTGGGGCTGATTCATTATTTCAATCATTTCTCCTGTTTCGCTGATATTCCGGGCCAAGCCTTGTCGGGGTAAAGTGGTGCCCGGGGTGGGGGTCGAACCCACAAGACATCGCTGTCGGTAGATTTTGAGTCACGCTATGCGTCAGGCCAGCATTCGCAATACCGGGGATTGTATTTCGATAACTCCTTCGGACTGACACAGGTCTAGCCCGTGGATAAGAGAGGCTTAACTGAGCTAATGCTCGGATAAGGAGAGCTTGAGAGGGGGAAACCTGGTGGGAACCAGTGGCTGTTTGCTGCTTCAGAGCGACAATATTGGTATGGCTAGGGCCTTTAAAGAACTCACTGGTAACATCACCAAGCTCAACGAACCGCACTTCGTGGCGGATCGAGGGTTGTGGGTGATGATGGTGAAAGAGAATGATCGTTGGATCGCCATTAACAGCAGGAACGAAGCGAAGATCCGCGATTACCACGCTTTGCTTGGTACTCGTAGATCGGTTCAATCGCTCAACGTCAGCGTTCAAGCGACTACGCTCTCTCAGGAACGAGTGCGAATGGCGGAATGCGCCTACGGTATTTTGGGCGAAGCTCAACCTGCAGAGATTGTCGATGCTGCTCAGCTCTTGTGCCAGCAGAAGAAGAAGCAACAGGTGCCTACCGTCATTGAGGCGGTAAACCATTTCTACGAGAAGCAGAGTAAGCGGCAGCTGTCTGAATTCACGATGCGCGATTATGAGCGCTTGGTGAAGCACCTCACCGCTGAGTTTCCAACTCAACGACTGAGTGACCTTACTTCTCACGATCTCAGCCGCTTCATTGAACAACCTACCTACCTTGCAGGTAAACGCTCTCGTTACATCTACGTGAAGGCGTTCGTGCAATTCTGCGCGGGGAAGCACAATCACTCCTGCAATGGCACTCCATGGATTTCACCGACGCTCCTGCAATGGCAGCAGCCTAAATCAGAGGCCAAGGAAGTAGGGGTCTACTCCTACGAGGAAATCATCGCACTGCTTCAAGTGGCACAGAAGAAACAGGTGCTCCCATACTTCATCTTTCGCCTGTTTTCATTAATGCGCACCGAGGAGATGAAGCGATTCATCGGTATTCACCCGACAGTGAAGGGGCATCCGTTGATTTCACTCGAAGCCAAGCGAATCTCCATCACGAACGTGATTTTCAAGAAGCGCAGTGACACCAATCACCGGGGACGTTTCTACAACAATGTGCATCCGACCTTCATGGCGTGGTTGGAATACTTCAAAGAACACAATGTATCCCTGAATTGTGGTGAAGATAGGATACACACGATGTTAATATCGCGGACAATGAGCGGCCTGCGATATTTGGGATTTCCCACATACTCCGCTAACTCCATCATCCCTATAGAGTCCGAAGGACTTTGTATTGGTGCCCGGGGTGGGGGTCGAACCCACAAGACATCGCTGTCGGTAGATTTTGAGTCTACTGCGTCTGCCAATTCCGCCACCCGGGCGACTGAGCCAGCGAAACAAAGCCGGCCCGTCGGCAATGTAAACAGCGAACTTCGGCGACGGTGATTAACCGCCCCAGGCTGGGTGAACGCTTATCTGGTACCCAAGCAGTGAGTCATTGCAGCGTGGCCGGGAAGGAATGCGGCTCGTCCAGTTTGCGACCGAACGGGGCGGGTGCGGTGCGCGATGCTCACTTCTTTTTCTTCATCTTGCCCAGGCTTTCGATGACGGTGCCGACCCGGTCGGTGAGATCATCAAGGCCGCGGCCGCCGGAGAGGAGATAGATCTGTCGCTGGGCTTCGAGCGCGGGCATTTTACCCAGGCCGAAATCGCTCGTCACCTCCTGCACCCGGTTCCAGAAAGTGC
>JANXZX010000081.1 GCA_025355325.1 Geobacteraceae bacterium | reverse complement strand
AGCTGAGCGATGCGGGACAGGAGCAGAAGCGCCTGAGACTCGAAGCGGCATCGCTGAAAGCACCGGCCCGCATTGAAGCGATCGCCAAGACTGAACTGGGCATGGCGCTCCCGACCGAACAACAGGTTATCCACGTAAAATGAAAGACGAACGGGAAAAATGGGCGCGCATCCGGATCGTCATGATCGGGACTGTTTTCGGCCTGATGTTCCTGACAGTGGTCGGACGTTCATTCTATCTTCAAATCCTTCAGCACGAAAACCTCGTAAAAAAAGCGGACAAGCAGCATCAGCACAAGGTTGACCTCACCCCGGCCCGCGGCAGCATTCTTGATCGCAACGGCACTACGCTTGCCGAATCCATACACATGGATTCCTGTTATGCCGAACCGCGACGCATCAAGGATGTTGAGGGGACTGCCGCTGTTCTGGCACCGATACTGGGCATGCCGAAACATGAGTTGGTCGAAAAACTATCCGTCAACAAATCCTTTAACTGGGTTGCGCGTTGGCTGGCGCCTGAGGTTGCAGCGCGCGTCAAAAATATGAAATTGCCCGGCATCGGATTTGCGCCGGAATCCAAGCGCTTTTACCCCAATATGGAAATCGCCGCACATGTGGTCGGCTTTACGGGGCGTGATCCGAACGGCCTGGAGGGGATCGAGCTTAAATACGACAGCACTATTCTCGGCAATACCGGTTATATGATCACGGAGCGTGACGCGCTCGGCAGAAATATTGCGGTCATGAATACGGTCATTAAAGATTCATCGCCTGGGAAAAGCGTAATTCTCACCCTCGATAAAACTATCCAGTTTATCGCCGAAAAAGAGTTGGCCAAGGCGGTGACTGAAAGCAACGCCAAGAGCGGCATGGCACTGGTAATGGAGTCGGATACCGGCAGAGTTCTGGCCATGGCAAACTATCCCACGTTCAACCCGAATGCCTATTCGCGCTACTCACTCGCGCAACTGCGCAATCACGTGGTGACAGACAGCTTCGAACCCGGTTCAACCTTCAAGGTGTTTACCATCGCCGCAGCCCTTGATTCAGGTACGATCAAGCCGTCTGACGTGTACAACTGCGAAAATGGCGTCTACCACATTGCCGGTCGAACCATCCATGATGACCATCCTCATTCGCGGTTGAATGTTTCGGAGATCATAAAATATTCCAGCAATATCGGCTCGGCCAAGATCGGCTTCAAAATGGGAGAGGAAAAGCTGTCTTCCTATCTTCGCAACTTCGGCTTTGGCGGGCGCACCGGTATTGACCTGCCGGGAGAGTCTCCCGGCAACCTGAAACGGAGCTGGTACGGAATCGATCTGGCAACCATCTCCTTTGGCCAGGGGCTTTCTCTCTCGACCATGCAACTGGCAACGGCACTCTCCGCAATTGCCAATGGTGGCAATTTGATGAGACCGTACCTGGTGGAGCAGATTCTCGACGATAACGGTACCGTGGTGCAAAAGTTTGAGCCGCAGATCGTGCGGCGGGTCATATCGCCCGAAACCGCACAAAAAGTGGCACGAATGATGGAGACGGTTACCATGGACGGCGGCACCGGCACGAAGGCTGCGCTGGACGGCTTCCGTGTCGCCGGAAAAACCGGAACGGCACAGAAAGTTGATTCGGTAACCCGGACATACTCACCATCCAAAAGAATAGGCTCTTTCGTCGGCTTTGTTCCGGCAGAAAAGCCGAAGCTGACCATCGCGGTAATTATCGATGAACCACAAGGAATCAAATATGGCGGTGTTGTTGCCGCACCTGCATTTCGAGGGATTGCGCAGAATTCTCTGGCTTATCTCAAAATTCAACCGACCGTGCCGACAAAAGCGGCTAGCAAACAGGTTGAGGCAACGACTGCCACCCCTCCGACAGACGAATCACTGTCTGATGGCGACAATCCGGAGACGCCGGGCGAGGGTGAAGTCATGCCGAATTTCAAAGGCATGAGTATGCGTCGGGTCTTGCAGGTTATGGAGAAACGCAACATCAACATAAAGCTGTTGGGCAGCGGCCGGGCAGCGGAGCAAAGCCCGCCACCCGGGCACAGAATCCAGGGGATCGGTGAAGTCTGGATAAAATTTACTCCTTCAGCCTGATGCTGAAGCAGCCTGCCGGGGAACCGGCAGGTTTTACCGTTTTTAACAGGAGTGCGCATGACGTTACGTGAACTGGTTGAAAAACTATCCAATACCGATATTCAAGGCGATGCCAATATCTCAATCAGTTCACTGACCTGTGACTCGCGGGCGGTACGGCCCGGAGCGCTCTTTTTTGCCCTGCGCGGCGTTCAGGCTGACGGGCACCGATATATTGAACAGGCCGTCGCGTCAGGCGCCGCAGCAGTGGTTCTGGAAGATGCTGCATTTGCACCGGCGGGGATTCCCTGGGTCAAAGTTACGGACGGGCGCACTGTCATGGGGCACATAGCAGCACTCTTTAACGGCGACCCGACTGCAACGAAACCATTAATCGGCATTACCGGCACCAACGGCAAGACTACAACCACCTATTTGATCGAAGCAATCCTGGCGGCGGCAGAAAAACCGGCAGCGGTACTCGGCACCATCAGCTATCGTTTCGGCGCGACAACCATCCAGGCATCTCATACCACCCCGGAATCGACCGAACTACAGAGTGCATTCCGGCAGTTGGCTGATGCCGGAGCGGAAGCGTTTGTTATGGAGGTATCGTCACACGCGCTGGAGCAGAAACGGGTTGATAGCTGTCACTTTGACGTCGGCATTTTCAGCAACCTGACCCGCGACCACCTCGATTACCACGGTACGATGGAGAGTTATCTGGACGCCAAATGCCGGCTGTTCTCCGAACTGCTCCGGCCATCGCCGGAAAAACCTCGGCGCCGCGCGGTAATCAACATGGATGATCCGTATGGCGCAGAGATTGCCCGGCGCTGCAGCTGCCCGGTAATCTCCTTCGGAATTCAGGGCAACTGCGATGTGCGCCCGACCAATGTAGTTTCATCGGTCAACGGCATCTGTGCTACCATGATTACCCCGGCGGGAACATTTGAATTCACTTCGCGCCTCCTGGGACGCTTCAACCTGTCCAACATTCTGGCCGCCGTTGCGGCCGGTGTCGCCCTCGATCTGCCGCTTTCGGCAATCAAGTCCGGCATAGAAAATCACACCGCCGTTCCCGGCCGGATGGAACGGGTAGAAAATCGCAGCGGTGTCACCTGCCTGGTTGACTACGCCCATACGGGCGATGCCCTGGAAAACGTTTTGACCACATTGAAAGAACTGGCAACCGGAAGAATCATTACCCTGTTCGGATGCGGTGGAGACCGCGACAATGGCAAGCGCCCTATTATGGGCAGGATTGCCGCCTCTCTGAGCGATCTGGCGATCGTCACTTCCGACAATCCTCGCACCGAGGAACCGGGAAGCATTCTGGAGCAAATCAGGGCCGGCATCACTCCGCTCGGCATGCGGGAGTACCAGAGAAATGAACTGGCCGACGGTTTTGCGGAACAGGGCTTTATACTTGAGGTAAATCGTCGCGAAGCGATCCGGCTGGCGGTGAACTTCGCCAGGTCCGGCGATATTGTTCTGCTGGCAGGCAAAGGACATGAGGACTATCAGATTTTAGGTACCGTCAAGCATCATTTTGATGACCGTGAGGAAGCAGCGGCTGCCTTTACGGAGAAAGTTACATAAATGTTCACCATCAATGAAATAGCCCTCGCCACCGGTGGCCGTATTATCGGTCATGCTGCCGGCGAGGTTGCAGCAATATCAACCGACTCGCGCACCGTTGCCCCCGGCGAACTGTTTGTAGCGCTGCGTGGAGAAAAGTTCAACGGCCACGAGTTTATTGTCGATGTATGCGCAAAAGGGATACTCGCTGTAATTGCTGAGGAACAGTGGCTGAAGGGGCACACCATCCCTGCTTCAACCACCTGTATTGCCGTCAAAAACAGCCTGAGGGCGCTGGGAGACCTGGCAGCGGCCTGGCGACGGCGTTTTGAAATCCCGGTCATCGGCGTAACCGGCAGCAACGGAAAAACTACGGTCAAGGAAATGCTGGCGACGATTATGGAATTGTCCGGACCGGGACTGAAAACTGCCGGTAATCTCAACAACCTTATCGGCCTGCCCCAGATGCTGTTCCAGCTCAACCCGGAGCATCGCTGGGCGGTTTTGGAAATGGGGATGAGCGAACCGGGCGAAATAGATCGTCTTGCCGCAATCGCCGCACCCCGTGTCGGCATCGTGCTGAACGCTCTGCCCGCACATTTGCAGAGCATGGGAACCGTCGAAGCGGTGGCCGCTGCCAAGGGGGAATTACTGCATCGCATCAGCGATGGCGGCCTGGCGGTAGTCAACGCCGATGATTCCAGAGTAGCCTCGCTCTCCCAGAATGCATCCGCCCGCCGCATCAGTTTCGGCATTGATCGGGGCGAAGTGCGCGCCAGGGAAATCGAGCCACTGGGGCTGGATGGACAGCATTTCCTGCTCGTCACCCCGCACGGTGAAACCGTCGTTAACTTGAAAGCTTGCGGACGTCATAATATTTACAACGCTCTTGCAACTGCCGCAGCACTTCTTGAGAAGGTGGATCTGGCTACCATCACCGCCGGACTTGAAGCCTTCACCCCGTACAAAGGACGCTTCCAGGTCGAACAGATGGGCGGCATTACACTTATTGACGACAGTTACAACGCCAATCCGGCTTCAACTAAAGCAGCCCTGGATACTCTGGCACAGATCGCCCCGGAAGGGCATCGCATTGCAGTGCTGGGAGATATGCTGGAGCTTGGCGAATACGAAGCCGAAGCACACAGGGGCGTCGGTGCCGTGGCAGGACGGAATACAGACCGTCTGTACCTGATGGGCGACCTGATGGCGAAATATGCCACAGAGGGAGCACTGCTAGCCGATATGCCGGCTGAGTCAGTCATCTTATGCGCAGGCCACACCGAGGTTGCCGAACTGCTGCATCAATCCATCACAGAGGGCGACGTGATTCTGTTTAAGGGATCACGCGGAATGGCCATGGAAAAAGCGGCAATTGAGTTAAAGCGGCTGATGCAGTACACCAAAGGGGAATAACCCATGCTCTACCATATATTTTATCCGCTTGCGACTAACATCAAGCTTTTCAATATATTTAAATATCTGACTTTCCGCACCATCTACGCCATGATTACGGCACTGGTGGTCTGTTTCGTACTCGGCCCCTGGGTCATCCGCAAGCTCGAATCACTACAGGCTCGCCAGGTCATCAGAACCGATGGTCCTGAGTCCCACTTACAGAAACAGGGAACACCCACCATGGGCGGCGTGATAATCCTGGCCGCCATCGTCATCCCGACCCTGTTGTGGGCCGATCTCACCAATCAGTACATCTGGCTTACGCTGTTCATCACGATCGGATACGGCGTGATCGGCTTTGTAGATGATTACAAGAAAGTTGTCGAAAAAGACACCAAAGGGCTGTCGGCCCGGCAGAAGATGTTCTGGCAGGTCGTGCTGGCCGGTTCTGTGGCCGTTTTCCTGTTTATCAAACCAGGCTTCAGCGAGGAGCTGTTTTTCCCGCTCTTCAAAAAGTTTCATCCGGATCTCTGGATCTGGTTCATTCCGTTTGCCACACTGGTGATTGTCGGCGCCAGCAACGCCGTCAACCTGACCGACGGACTTGACGGACTCGCCATCGGGCCGGTAGCCATCAATGCCGCCACATACATGCTCTTCTCCTACATCGCCGGGCACGCCACCCTGTCGGCGTATCTGCAAATTCCGCGCGTGGTCGGCGCCGGTGAACTGGCCGTGTTGTGCGGTGCCATGGTCGGTGCCGGACTCGGTTTCCTCTGGTACAATTCATATCCGGCAGAGGTTTTCATGGGAGACGTCGGATCGCTCTCGCTGGGAGGAACACTCGGCACCATCGCGGTGTTGACCAAGCAGGAAATCCTGCTGGTAATTGTCGGGGGGATCTTTGTCATCGAAGCGCTTTCCGTCATCTTCCAGGTCGGCTCGTACAAATATCGCGGCAAACGCATCTTCCGCATGGCGCCTATTCACCATCATTTCGAATTAAAAGGGGTCGCCGAACCAAAGATCATCGTCCGTTTCTGGATTATCAGTATCATTCTGGCGCTGGTGGCGATTTCCACATTGAAGATGAGATAGGGATTTTCATGGATTTCACAAACAAAAACATCCTCGTCGTCGGCCTTGCCAAAACCGGCGTTGCCTGTGCCCGCTTCCTGGCTTCGAAGGGTGCGCGGGTAACCGTTACCGATATGCGGAGTGAAACCGCTCTGACCGGACAACTGGCGGAATTGGCGGGATACGATATCCTCCGGGAACTGGAACGGCATGACGAAGCAACCTTCCTGAACAGCGATCTTATTGTGGTGTCACCCGGCGTGCCGATGGACCTGCCGCAACTGGTGGCGGCACAGCATGCCGGGCGGGAGATCATCAGCGAAATCGAGCTTGCTTCACGCTTCATTGATGTCCCGCTGGCAGCGATCACCGGCACCAACGGCAAGACCACCACGACAACTATTCTGGGTGCGATCTTCAAGCATAACGGCTATCATACCTTTGTCGGCGGCAACATCGGCAACCCGCTGATCGAAATGGCCGACTCTCATCAGATTATTGATCAGGTGGTCGCCGAAATCAGCTCGTTCCAACTGGAATGGATTACTTCATTCCGTCCCACCGTGGCAGCGCTGTTGAATCTGAGCGAGGATCACCTTGATCGCTATCCGGATTACCAGGCGTACATAGATGCCAAACTGCGGATTTTTGAAAATCAGGCCGAAGATGATTTTGCCGTGGTCAACCGGGACGATCCACTTGTCTGGCAGCATGCGAAGAATCTCAAAGCTGCCCTGTTCCCGTTCAGCCGAAAAATCGAACTGGAAGAAGGGATCTTCTGGAAAGACGGCGTCATCATCTATCGCCACAATGGCCATGAAGAATGCTTCCCGACCGCAGCAATCAGGCTCCAGGGAGTGCACAATCTGGAGAATATCATGGCTGCCGTGGCCTGTGCCCTGCTGCTTGGCTGCCGTCCGGATGAAACATTTGAGACGATTCTCTGCTTTGAGGCACTGCACCATCGTATGGAGTTCGTTCGCGAGGTACATGGAGTCAGCTATTACGAGGACAGCAAGGCAACCAACGTCGGCAGTGTCGAGAAGGCACTCGAAAGTTTCACCAACATCACCCTGATTGCCGGCGGCAAGGACAAGGGCGGTTCATATGCGCCGCTGGCACCGCTGATAGCTGAGCGCGTACGGCATCTGATCCTGATTGGCGAAGCCGCCGAACGTATGGAGCAGGAGTTGGGGATGTTGACCGATACACGCCGGGCGCCAACTCTTGAAGAAGCGGTGCAGCTATCGGCTGAGTTGACGGCTGCCGGCGGTACGGTGCTGATGTCGCCGGCCTGTTCGAGTTTTGACATGTTCCGCGATTATGAAGAACGGGCACAGCGGTTTATTGCAGCAGTAAAGGCACTGTAAATGTTCAAAAAACTGGAAGAATATGATCTTGTGATTATGCTGATGGCCATTGCACTGACCTGTTTCGGCGTGGTAATGGTCTATTCGGCATCGTCCATCATGGCCGCCAAACGGTTTCATGACGGTTTTTTCTTCCTCAAACGCCAGGGACTGTTTGCACTGCTTGGCTTTGCAATCATGCTCGGGACCATGCGCATTAACTATCAGTTCTGGCGTAAACTGGCCGCGCCGATACTGCTCGGATGCATCGTGCTGCTGGTGCTGGTGCTGATTCCGGGCATAGGCGGCAGTGCCGGTGGCGCTTCGCGCTGGATACGGCTGCCCGGTTTTAATCTGCAGCCTTCGGAGATCGCAAAGGTCGCGCTGATCATGTACATGGCGTATTCGCTGGATAGAAAACAGGACAAGATCAAGCAGCTCGGCGCGGGCTTTGTGTCATACATGCTGATACTGGTCGTGATGCTCGGACTCCTGCTGAAACAGCCGGATATGGGTTCAGCCCTGACCCTGGCGGCGGTCGCCATCATCATGCTCTTCGCCGCCGGGACCCGATTGGTCTATATTATATCAATATTCCTGATGTCGCTGCCGTTCATCTATTTTCTGGTTATGAACGTCGCCTATCGCAAGCGCCGCATCATGGCATTTCTTGATCCGTGGCAGGACCCGCAGAACAGCGGCTTTCAGATTATCCAGTCATGGCTTGCCCTCGGGACCGGCGGCGTGTTCGGGCAGGGACTCGGCGAGGGAAAACAGAAGCTTTTCTATCTTCCGGAAGCCCATACCGACTTTATCCTTGCGGTTGTCGGCGAAGAGCTTGGTTTCCTCGGCGTGATCGTGATTGTCGGCATGTTCTTTCTCCTGGTACAGCGGGCCATGCGCATTGCCGTTGCTGCCCCTGATACGTTCGGGCGGTTTCTCGCCCTGGGAATTGCCGTATTGTTCGGTATTGAGGCTTCGGTTAATATGGGTGTCGTAACCGGACTTCTCCCGACCAAGGGACTGGCGCTCCCCTTCATCAGCTACGGTGGCAGCTCCCTTCTGATCAGCCTGTTTGCCGTCGGCATACTGCTTAACATTTCATCGGGACTGAAGATCTCCTCCATCAGCCTCAAGGAGGAAAAATGAAAATTATCATTGCCGGTGGCGGCACCGGCGGCCATCTGTTCCCCGGCATCGCCGTTGCCGAAGAATTTTTAACACGCGACAGGGCCAACGAAGTGTTGTTCGTCGGCACTGAGCGGGGCATCGAAGCCAGGGCAGTTCCGGCAGCCGGTTATCCATTGGAGCTGATTTCAGCAGCCGGGATTCGCGGCAAAGGCCCGTTCAGCCAGTTTAAAGGTGCGGCAATGATGGCATATGGCTACGCCCAATCGCGCAAAATATTGAAAAAGTTCAGGCCGGACGTTGTGCTCGGCGTCGGCGGCTACGCATCCCTGCCAATGGTGCTGGCGGCCAGCGGCATGCAGGTTCCCCGGTTCATCCACGAGCAGAATGCCATTCCCGGCCTTACCAATCGGCTGCTTGCCCGGTTTGCCACAAAAGTTTTCATAACACTGGATGAATCGGCCCGCTACTTTCCTTCCACAACGACCATGCTGACCGGCAACCCGCTCCGGCGACAGATTCTGGATATGGTGGAGAATGTTTCGCTCTCGTCAGCCAAGGATGATCTCAGATCAGCCGACAGTTTCCATGTATTTGTTTTCGGGGGGAGCCAGGGCGCCCATGCCATCAACGTCGCAATGACCGAGTCTCTCCCGTTGTTGAAAAATATGCGAAGCACTCTCGTAATAACCCATCAGACCGGTGAAAAAGACTGTGCCGATGTTACCGCCGCCTACCGCACCGCAGAGGTCGAGGCAACGGTAACTCCTTTCATCAGTGACATGGCGGCGCAATATGCTAAAGCAGATCTGATTATCTGCCGGGCAGGCGCTACCACAATCGCCGAAGTCACCGCCTGCGGCAAAGCTGCCCTGTTCATCCCGTTTCCGAATGCGGTTGACGACCACCAGCGGCGCAACGCCGAAGCGCTGCTCAAGAAAGACGCCTGCTTCATGATGCTGGAAAAGGAATTAACTGCGGGAGCACTGGCCGGCACAATCCGCACGCTGGCTGATGACCCGAATCTTGTCCGGCGAACCGGCGAACTGGCTTTCAGTCTGGCGCGCCTGGATGCTGCCAGTATTATTGTTGATGAGATGACTAACACTCATAAATAAAGAGGGTTCCCCATGTACGGAAAAATAGATAAAATTCACTTCGTCGGCATCGGCGGCATCGGCATGAGCGGCATCGCCGAAGTGCTTCTTAACCTGGGCTACAAGGTCTCCGGTTCCGATCTGCGCGGTTCGGAAATAACCGAGCGCCTGGCCGGGCTGGGTGCGGAAATCGGTATCGGGCACAAAGCGGAAAACCTTAAAGACGTTGACGTGGTGGTAATTTCCTCCGCCGTGCATGACGACAACCCCGAGGTAATCGAAGCCAAGAGGATGCACGTGCCGGTCATTCCGCGCGCCGAAATGCTGGCCGAACTGATGCGGATGAAATACGGGATCGCCATCGCCGGGACTCACGGCAAAACCACCACTACCTCGATGGCTGCCGCTATTCTGGGGCATGCCGGTATCGACCCGACGATTGTAATCGGCGGCAAGCTGAATGCCATCGGCACCAACGCCCAAATCGGACAGGGTAAATTTCTGCTCGCCGAGGCTGACGAATCCGACGGCTCCTTCCTGCTCCTTTCTCCGACAATCGCTGTCGTCACCAATATCGACGCCGACCACCTTGATCATTATTCCGGCATTGAAGAAATCAAGGACACCTTTGTTGAATTCATCAACAAAGTGCCTTTTTATGGCCTGGCCGTCCTTTGCCTGGATGACAAGAATATCCGCGAAATACTGCCACGGGTCAAAAAACGCTACATGACCTACGGCCTCTCGGCCCAGGCTGATATTCGCGCCACTCACGTCAAACATGACGGTTTCATCACGTCATTTGTCGCCCACTTTAAAGGATACCGGCTGGGCGAGATTTCATTTCCGATGCCGGGACCGCACAATGTCCTGAACGCCATGGCCTGCATCGCAGTGGCACTCGAACTGGATATTCCATTCAACGCCATTCAGGAGGGTTTTGCGACCTTCAGCGGTGTCGGACGCCGTTTCACCGTCAAGGGAGAGCCAAAGGGAATCATGGTGGTTGACGACTACGGCCATCATCCGGCCGAAATCAAGGCAACCCTGTCAGCAGCGCGGCAGGGATGGCCGGAGCGCCGCATTGTCGCAGCATTCCAGCCGCATCGCTACAGCCGCACCCACGAACTGTTCGGTGAATTTGTCACCGCCTTTTACGATGCCGACGTTCTGGTACTGACCGATGTGTATGCCGCCGGCGAGAAAACCATCGAAGGGGCCACTGCCGAGCGTCTGGCCGCTGAAATTCTCCGCCACGGCCAGAAGGATGTCACCTGGATCGGCAACCGAGAACTGATCCCCGAGCACCTGGCCGGGGTTGTCCGGGAAGGCGACATCGTCATCACCCTCGGCGCCGGCAACATCTGGCAGCAAGGGGAAGCGCTGGTTAAATTGCTGCAGGGCACCGAGTAAGGGTAGTCCATGAGCTGCCCCACCGACTCTATTCGTGCCTTGTTTCGCGGCCAGCTTCTGCAGGGCGAATCTATGTGTCTGCACACTTCGCTCAAAACAGGCGGTCCGGCTGATATATATGCAATTCCGGAAGACGCGGAAGATCTCCGCATACTCCTGCCATGGCTTGCAGAACAGAGCATCCCGTGGTTTCCGGTCGGCAGGGGGAACAATCTGCTGGTAGGAGACAAGGGGATTCGCGGGGCGGTCATTTCGCTTGAGCGTTTTAACCGGATCGAGGCTATCGGCGAGTTACTGATTAAGGCAGAAGCGGGAGCGGAAAATCTGGCAGTAGTGCGTTTTGCCCAGAAATTGGGACTGGGAGGGATTGGCTTCATATCCGGCATTCCCGGCACGATTGGCGGGGCGATAAAAATGAACGCCGGAGCCTACGGCGAGGGAATCCTGGAGCGGGCCGACCACCTTACGCTGTTGCGCGGCGGCGCCGTTCGGGATTTCCGGATCGATGAACTTGACTACGGCTACCGCCACCTGAGATTGGAAGATGGCGACATCGTGCTGGCCGCCGTATTCAGGCTGGACAGCCGCGAACCGCATCATACCGAAGACGAGATCCGCAAAGATGTGGAGTTGCGGCGTTCGAAACATAATGTCGGCTACCCCAGCGCCGGGTCGTTCTTCAAAAATCCGCACGGACATGCCGTGTGGCGACTGATCGATGCCGCCGGAATGCGCGGTGAAAAAGTCGGTGGAGCACAGGTTTCCGAGGTTCACAGCAATTTTTTTGTCAACACCGGAGGCGCGACTACACAGGATTTTCTGGACCTGGCAGCGCGGGTAAAAAATGCTGTTCTTACAACATCCGGCGTGACACTTGAGGAAGAAGTGCGTATAGTAGGCGAGATTTAGCCGCCGATTTGCTCAGGCAGACATCGGAAAGGTTTCAGATATGATGAAATCAAAAAAAATCGGCGTACTGTTCGGCGGACTTTCAGCCGAGCGTGAGGTTTCCCTTAAGAGCGGCGCTGCCGTTTGTAAGGCGCTTGCCGGTCAGGGCTATATCACCGCGGCAATTGATGTCGGGCGCGATTTGCCCGAGGTGTTAAAACGCGAAGGGATCGAAGCCGCCTTCATCGCTCTGCATGGCCGCTACGGTGAAGATGGCTGTGTGCAGGGGCTGCTGGAACTGTTGCAGATTCCCTATACCGGCTCCGGCGTTCTGGCCAGCGCACTGGCCATGCACAAACTGTACAGCAAGCAGGCGTTCGCCGCCAGCGGCATCCTGACAGCCCCCTTCCGCTGTTATCGACGCGACGAAACCGTGAAACTTGCCGATCTGCCTTTCGGACTGCCGCTGGTTGTCAAGCCGGTACAGGAAGGCTCCTCAGTCGGAGTTTCTATAGTCAGGGAAGAAGCTGCGCTGGCAGCGGCACTTGATCTGGCTTTTCACCATGATGACGAAATACTGGTTGAACAGTATATCAAAGGTCAGGAAGTTCAGGTCGGAATACTGGACGATGCACCGATTGGCGCCATCGAGATTATCCCGAAAAACGAATTCTACGACTTTGAAGCAAAATATACCGACGGCATGGCCGAGCATGTTTTCCCGGCGCGCCTTGAACCGGCGCTGTACGAAAAAGCTCAACAGATCGGCCTGGCGGCCCATCGCGCTCTGGGCTGCAAAGGATACAGCCGTGTCGATCTCCTGGTAACACCCGCTGGCGAAAGCTATGTGCTGGAAGTCAATACCCTGCCCGGAATGACCGCCCTTTCCCTGCTGCCTGAAATCGCGGCAAAAGGGGCAGGACTTTCTTTTGAGAATCTTGTCGCCAGAATTATTGAATCCGCAGCGCTTTCAATAAAGGTGAACTGACCGGTGCGAGATTTTGCCAAAATATCCCGCCAGCAAAAGAAGGTGGCGCCCAACAAAGTAAAGATCCAGCGCAAGCCGCTTGACCTTAAAAAGTATCTGCGCCCACTGTCGTTTGTTATAGCCGGATTGGCCGTCATTACTCTCGGGAGCGGCATACTCTATGGTTTTTATCGCGCTTTGACGGCGGTGTCACTGTTCTCTCTCAAGTCGATTGAAGTATCAAAGACTAAACATGTGACTAGAGAAGAGATCCTCGGCCTCGGCGGCATTGAGCCGGGCAAGGATCTCTGCCGGTTGAACCTGAAGCGCGTGGGCGAGCACATTCTGCAAAACCCCTGGGTGGAGACGGTACGCATTAACCGTTACTTCCCGGACACCGTTTCCATTACCATCACCGAACGCGAACCGGTGGCGATCATCAACATGGGCTTCATCTACTATCTCGACAAAAAGGGTAACGTTTTCAAAGTCCTCAACCAGGGTGACCGGCTTGACTTTCCGGTTGTGACCGGATTCAGCGAAGAGGAACTGACCAGTGATCCGAAAGGGACCAAAGAGGCACTGGAAACGACCTGCAGCCTCCTGAAGACATTGCGTGAAAAGGGCGCATTTATCCTTGCGGATGTATCGGAGATTCATTACGATAAAGGGTACGGTTTTACGCTCTTTACCGCGTCCGGAGCACTTCCGGTCAAGGTTGGTTCGGGGGATTTCCCTGCAAAAGTCGAGCGGCTCGCTCGCATTTACCGTGATTTGATGGTGCAGATGCCGTCAATTCATTACATTGATCTGGATTATAACGATAAAATCATAGTCAAAAAGAGTTAGCTCATATTTATTTTTTCCTCAGGGGGGAGCGGTATGTCAGCAACGAAACGGGATAATCTGATTGTCGGACTCGACATCGGCACCACCAAGATTTGTGCAATTGTCGGCAATGTCACGGAAGAGGGTATCGATATCGTCGGCATCGGAACCAGCCCTTCCAGTGGCCTGCGCAAAGGTGTGGTCATCAATATTGAAAGCACCGTAGGCGCTATTCGCAAGGCCATTGAAGAGGCCGAGTTGATGGCCGGCTGCGAAATCAAATCGGTCTATGCCGGCATTGCCGGCGGCCATATCAAGGGACTGAACTCGAATGGCGTAATAGCCATCAAGAATCGCGAAGTTTCGCAGGAGGATGTGCGCCGGGTCATCGATGCCGCCAAGGCGATCAATATCCCGATGGATCGCGAAGTTCTGCATATCCTGCCGCAGGAGTTCATCATTGACGAGCAGGATGGCATCCGCGAACCGCTTGGCATGAGTGGTGTGAGGCTTGAAGCCAAGGTGCATATCGTTACCGGTGCGGTAGCGAGCGCCCAGAATATCGTCAAGTCGTGCAACAGGGCCGGCCTCGACGTAGCCGACATCGTGCTGGAACAACTCGCATCATCCCACGCGGTTCTTTCCGACGACGAGAAAGAACTGGGTGTCTGCATGGTGGATATCGGCGGCGGAACAACTGACATTGCCATTTTTGCCGAAGGCGCGATCAAATACACCTCGGTTATATCGCTCGGCGGCAATCAGCTCACCAACGACATTGCCGTAGGACTGCGCACCCCGTTTGCCGAAGCCGAGAAAATCAAGCAAAAATACGGCTGCTGCCTGGCTTCGCTGGTCGGCAAGGAAGAGAAAATCGAAGTGCCAAGCGTCGGCGGCCGCAAACCCCGCGAACTGTCACGAAACGTGTTGTGCGAAATCCTTGGACCCCGCATGGAGGAGATCTTCTCGCTTGTTAACCGCGAAATCATCAAGTCCGGACTCGAAGACTCCATAGCATCAGGCGTTGTCATCACCGGCGGTTCCAGCATCCTGGAGGGCATTCCGGAGCTGGCTGAACAGATCTTCAATCTCCCGGTACGCCGCGGACTTCCGCAAAAAATCGGCGGATTGACCGATGTCGTAAAATCGGCGGTATATGCTACAGGCGTCGGCCTCGTTGTGTACGGAAGCCGCAACTCGACTTCACGCGAGTTCCCGACCGGCAAACCGGAAGCTAACCTGTTTGGCACTGTTTTCGGCCGGATGAAGGGCTGGTTCCGCGAATTTTTCTAACTTTCAGTATACATGATTACATGCATCAGGCCGTTTACCAATTTTCTGGTAAACGGCCTGTTTTTTTTACGTTCACCAACCGTTGTTTCAACCCGCCAATCGCCTAACACTCTGTTTTTTAAAGGTGCGATTTTTTCACAAAAATATAATATTTTTTCCTTTGATTCTTCAGCAATTTGAGGTTACATTTCCATCACACACATAGAAACAATATCATACTTATATAGAGGAGGAATCGGATGTTTGAATTTGATGAGACCATTGAACAAAGCGCGATTATTAAAGTAATTGGAGTCGGCGGCGGTGGCGGCAATGCGGTCAACACCATGATCTCCAGCTCTATACATAAAGTAGATTTTATCGTTGCCAACACCGATGCCCAGGCACTGCGCACCTCAAAAGCTCCGGTCAAACTCCAGCTCGGCCGGGAATTGACCAAGGGACTCGGCGCCGGCTCAAAACCGGAAGTCGGAACAGCAGCTGCTCTTGAAAACAAAGAGCAGCTTGCCGAAGCTATCAAAGGCGCTGATCTTGTCTTCATCGCTGCCGGTATGGGCGGCGGCACCGGAACCGGTGCAGCGCCTGTTATCGCTGAAGCCGCCCGCGAAACCGGCGTGCTGACCGTAGGGGTCGTTACCAAACCGTTTACCTATGAGGGCAAAGCGCGCTCGATACTCGCAGAGCAGGGCATTGCCGAACTGAAGAAGCATGTCGATTCGCTGATCATTATCCCCAATGATCGTCTCATCAGCCTTGCCAGCAAAAACATGTCCCTTTTCGACGCCTTCAAACCATCGGATGACGTCCTTCGCCAGGCAGTTCAGGGCATTTCCGAGCTGATCACCTCTACCGGCTTGATGAACCTCGACTTTGCCGATGTCAAAACGGTCATGAGTGTTCGCGGCATGGCGATGATGGGTATCGGTATGGGCAGCGGCGACAATCGCGCATCCGATGCAGTTAACAATGCCATCTCCAGCCCGCTGCTGGAAGACAACGACATATCGGGAGCTAAAGGCGTACTGGTCAACATCACCGGTTCCGCCTTAATGACCATGGACGATTACAACACGGTCAACCGTATCGTTCACGAGAAAGTTCACGAAGATGCCAATATCAAGATCGGTGTTGTTCGTGATGACGATATGGAAGACACCATCAAGGTGACTGTAATCGCCACCGGTTTCGGTGACCGTTTTGATGTCGAAAAAGGGCGTGAATTCCGCAAGAGCAGCCTTTCTATTGCAGACAAACATGTCACCAACCCGGCATCTCTCGACCGGCCGACATTTGTGCGTGATCGCGAAAGAACCGAAAGCGTCACGAGAATCCGCCCGACGGTTTCGTTTATTGAAGACGATGAAGACCAGTACGACATTCCGACTTTCTTACGTAAGTCGGTAGACTAGTTTCCTCTCCAAACCTGAAGGGGCGGGCCAATT
>JANXZX010000070.1 GCA_025355325.1 Geobacteraceae bacterium | reverse complement strand
TATGAGCCCGACGAGCTACCAGACTGCTCCACCCCGCGACATGAAGTGAATCCTATTTATACCCGATCTACATATTATAGTCAACAGTTATTTTCAATAAGTACCCGTATAAAAAAATCAATCTTTATCCGGGATTGCAATTGCCCCCTTGCCGATTTTTCCGGCAAGCTCTTTTGCTGCATCCTGATCAAGTTTCTTGCCGACACGAACACGATACCAGGTGCCCTTGTCACCCTGGTGAGATTCCACAATATTTACATTATACCCTTTGGCGGCCAGCTTGCTGCGCATCGCCTCGGCCTCAGACCTGAGGCTGTAGGAACCAACCTGTACGGTAAGTCCACCTGAATCCTGATGCGTTCCGGATTTTGCCATAGCAGGCTGGGCCGGCTGCTGCTTTTGGGTGACATCATCGCTCTGAGGCTGGCCCGGCTTGGCAATATTAGCAGGTATTACTGCCTGGAGTGGCTGTTTAGCCGGTTTGTCGTCTTTGCTATTGATGCCGCTCCCCATGACATTACTTTTCTGCCCACTGGGGAGAGTTTTATAGAAACTGAGCGGCGGATCGGCTGGCGACTGAGCACCGCCTGCGCCCGTCTGAGGGGCCGTTCCGCCTGTTTGCTGCTGTTGAGCGGTGGATGGCGACGAAACAGGGGGCGGCGGCTGTACCGGCGCTGCTTTTATCTGCTGTGGGGAATTTTCAAGGCTTTGTTGCTCCATTGCTGCTTTAAAAGCCTTTTTTGCGGAACGTTGAGAAAGCGCCCAGCCCCCGCCAAATCCAATACCGAGGGATATTATCGCGGTAACAAATATAACACCCAACATTCCTCCGGAGGATTCTTTTCGAGGACGGCTCTGGGTTGGCTGGGGAGAACTGTAGGATTTTTTGGGTTCACTGTAGTCAATACGCATGGTTGCCTCCGCTACATCCGCTCCGGAGCCGAGATACCCAGAATGGTAAGGGCATTTTTCAGGGTCTGAGCGGTTCGTTTCAACAGGTAGAGACGGGCTGACGTCAGTTTTATATCTTCGCTGATGACGCGGTTCTTGTTGTAAAATCCGTGGAAACAGCTGGCCAGTTCACTCAAATAATAGGTCAGGCGATGTGGTTCAAAGTGTACGGCACAGTCATCAACCGTATCGGGCAGCGCTGACAGCAATTTAATCATCTGGAGATCCTCGGCTGTGGAGAGACAGGCGATATCTTCAGGTGCCGGGTTTTCAGGAGCAACAAAGCCCTTCTCCGCTGCATTTTCAAAAATGCTGCAGATGCGGGCATGGGCGTACTGAACATAATAGACCGGATTTTCGTTGGTTTGTTGTTTGGCCAGATCGATGTCGAATACTAACTGGGCATCCGGCTTGCGCATCAGAAAAAAGAAGCGGGTAGCATCCCGGCCAACCTCATCGATCAGATCGCGTAGCGTGACATAACTGCCGGCGCGCTTTGAAATTTTAACCTCTTCACCACCGCGCATGACCGTTACCATCTGATGCAGCACATATTCCGGCCATCCGCCCGGAATGCCGATATCAAGGGCCTGAAGTCCGGCACGGACACGGGTGACGGTACTGTGGTGGTCGGAACCCTGCTCGTTGATCACGCGGGTAAAGCCGCGCTCCCACTTGGCCTGATGATAGGCGACGTCAGGCACAAAATAGGTATAACTGCCGTCTGCCTTGCGCATGACGCGGTCTTTATCGTCCCCGAAACTGGTGGAGCGGAGCCAGAGCGCATTGTCCTGCTCATAGGCATGCCCATTTGCGATCAGTTTTTGAACAACCGCGTCCACTCTTCCTTCACTGTAGAGGGCTGATTCCAGAGTATACACGTCGAAACGTACGTCAAATGCCTCCAGATCCAGATCCTGTTCGCGGCGCAGCCAGGCCACTGCAAAATGGCGTATATTTTCAATATCTTCAGGATCTCCGCCGGCAGCAGTATGCTGGTCGGCAGCGGCAACGGATTCGCACGCCATGTATGCGCGTGCCACTTCCTTGATGTATTCCCCCTGATAACCACCTTCCGGCCACCGCGGGTCATCCGGTTCAATACCGAGACAGCGCAGCTGCACTGAGAGGGCAAGGTTACTGATCTGAACGCCGGCATCATTGTAGTAGAATTCGCGAGTTACATCCCATCCGGCGGCATCGAGCACACGGCACAGGGTATCACCGATTGCCGCACCGCGGCCATGACCGATGTGAAGCGGGCCGGTCGGGTTGGCACTGACAAACTCAACCTGGACCTTTTTGCGGGCTCCGCTCTCCGTATGGCCATAGGTGGCGCCTTGCGACTCAATCTCAAGAAGTGTTTTCCGCCAGGCATCCTGAGACACAAACAGGTTGATAAAACCGGGACCGGCAATATCACTCTTTTCAAGCAAGCCATCGCCATCACCCAGATGTTTGATGATGATTTCGGCAACCTGGCGCGGCGCTTTACGCTCACCTTTGGCTAACTGCATGGCGATGTTGCAGGAAAAATCACCATGTTCCGGATTGGCGGGATGACCGATAATAATGGTTGGCAGCGGGAAAGTAGTCAGTTCTTGGGCCGCGTGGGCCTTGATCAGTGCAGATTCAAGCAGGGGGGCTATTCGGTTTCGCATCATTATGTGGGCTGTTCTCTCTGGTCTGACGTTATGTCGGTATTTGTTGAACTACTTTGATGTTTTTTCCTGGGCAAACTGGTAGATGACTTCATTGCTGCGCACGAGACCGAAATCCTTTCGGGCGATACCTTCGAGGTAGCGACGGTCAGACTTGAGGGCGACAATTTCCCGCTTCAATTTTTCGTTGTCGGTTCTGCTGTCGGCCAGACGCGCTTCGATTTTGTTTTTATCCTGTTTAAGTTCAAAAATGCGCAGAAGACCTTTATCACCAAAAACGGTGAAGAAGAGGATGAAGGCCAGACATCCGGCCGGAATGATATACATCCTTTTTTGAAGGGGAAAGTTGAACATTTACCCTTTCCTGATCCGTTCGGCAAAATATGCCGCTGTTGTTCTGAGCCCGTCATCCAGAGCGATTGCAGGTTTCCAAGCCAGTTTTTCACCGGCAAGCGAAATATCAGGCTGGCGCTGTTTCGGGTCATCCTGCGGCAGCGGCTGAAAGATGATCCGGGACTCTGAGCCCGTTATTGTAATGATTTTTTCAGCAAACTCAAGGATTGTATTTTCAACCGGGTTTCCGATGTTGACCGGACCGATAAAATCGGCACACTCCATCATGCGGATCATCCCTTCAACCAGATCGGAAACATAGCAGAATGAGCGGGTCTGCGAACCGTCGCCATAGACCGTAATGTCTTCATTCCGAAGCGCCTGCAGGATGAAGTTTGACACGACCCTGCCATCATTTTCCGCCATGCGCGGCCCGTAGGTATTAAAAATCCGGATGATGCGTATATCAACATTATTCTGACGGTGATAATCCATCATCAGGGTTTCGGCAACCCGTTTCCCCTCATCGTAACAGCTACGAATGCCAATCGGGTTCACATTGCCCCAATAGGCCTCGGTTTGCGGATGCACATGGGGATCACCATAGACCTCCGAGGTGGAGGCCTGTAGAATGCGGGCTTTGACCCGTTTGGCCATCCCGAGCATATTGATGGTTCCCATGACGCTGGTCTTGATCGTTTTAACCGGATTGTACTGGTAATGCACCGGGGATGCCGGACAGGCCAGATTATAGATACGGTCAACTTCAAGCAGGATCGGCTCGGTTATGTCATGCCTGACAAGCTCGAAGCGGTGACTGTCCATCAGGTGAATGATGTTGTTTTTGCTGCCGGTGAAAAAATTGTCCAGGCAGATGACGTCATGCCCTTCGTTGAGGAGGCGTTCGCACAAGTGCGAACCGACAAATCCGGCGCCGCCGGTTACCAGAATGCGCATGTTATTTAACCCCTCCGCAGATTCCGCCACCGCAGCGTCCGAGCGGGATATAGCTGAATCCGGCGGCAGCCATACGATCCGGCTTGTAGAGATTGCGACCATCAACAATCGTTGGTGATCTGAGAGCTGACTTGATGCGGTCGAAATCCGGATTGCGGTATTCGCTCCAATCG
>JANXZX010000063.1 GCA_025355325.1 Geobacteraceae bacterium | reverse complement strand
CGGGAACAGCCCGACCTGGTGTTGACCGACCTGAAAATGCCGGTGATGGATGGATTCATGGTCATTTCTGAGATCACGCACAGGAATCCCGATGTTCCCGTGGTGGCCATATCCGGGACGGGTGTTGTGAGCGATGCCGTCACGGCCATGCGCCGGGGCGCATGGGACTTCATCACCAAGCCGATCACCGATCTCGGAGATTTGGAAATCGTTGTCGGAAACGTGCTGGAGCGAGCCGAGGAGCGCCGGAAGCTACAAAATCACCTTCTCAACCTTGAAGGCCTGGTCGATGCGCAGTCCAGGCAACTGTCGGATATGGCAAACATGGACTCGCTGACCGGGCTGCCTGCCAAATCAAGCCTGCAAGAATGCTTTCATCAGACGCTCTTGTCCGGCAATTTCCTACCAAATCTGGCTTTGCTGTCCATCGATCTGGACAACCTCAAGTCAATAAATCATACCTGTGGCCATGATTATGGCGATCTGCTGCTTGTGGAGGCAGGCAAACGCCTCAAATCGCTGGTAAAACCGTCCAGCGAAGTTTGCCGGCTGTCCGGTGCCAAGTTTGCGATGCTGACATCCGCAAATGCCGATCCGTCCCATTTGGTGTCAGAGATCAAGACAAGCTTTGAAACTCCCTTTCTAATATTTGGTCAGGAATTTTTTATCGGTGTCAGTGTCGGAATTGCCCTGTTTCCCAATGACGGCGAGTCGTTTGAAACGCTTGTCCGGAACGCCGACATCGCGTTATCGAAGGCAAAGATGCAGGGCAAAAACAGACACATGTTCTACTCCGTCGGATTGAGCCAAAATCTCCAGGATCATATGAAGCTGGAAACGCTGCTGCGACGTGCGCTTGAGCGAAATGAATACTCTCTCGACTACCAACCCAAGCTCGATTCAAAAACGCACCAGGTAACTGGCATGGAAGCCCTTTTGCGGTGGCAACCGACCGGGACGGATAGACCTGAATCACCGGCACTCTTTGTTCCTATCCTGGAAGAGGCAGGCCTGATCGTGCCCGTCGGAGAATGGGTCCTGCGGACAGCCTGTGAGCACTACGTCCAATGGAGATCCTGCGGGATGCCGCCCTTGCGGCTTTCGGTTAATGTTTCCGTTCACCAGTTTCACTCCGGTGTACTGGTTGAGACGCTGAGGGTGGTCTTGCAAGATACCGGCATGGACCCTTCCTGCCTGTGCCTTGAAATTACAGAAAGCATCGTAATGAAAGACATCCAGCAGACCATAGAAACTCTGCACACCCTTGTGGAAATGGGGATCAAGCTCTCTCTGGACGATTTTGGCACCGGATATTCGTCGCTTGCCTATCTCAGAAAAATGCCGCTCCATGAGATCAAGATAGACCGATCGTTTGTTATGAACCTCCCTGACGACAGCAACGCGGTCGCCATTACGGAATCCATCATTGCCATGGCCCACAGCCTGAATTTGACGATTGTTGCAGAAGGCGTGGAGACTAAGGAACAACTGGATTTTTTAACAGCGCGGCAGTGCCAGGAAATCCAGGGATACTACTTCAGCAAGCCATTGAATGGAGAGGATTTCCTTCAGTATGTATCCCGATTGAGGGGCTGTTGACGCAAGTCCCGTATTTTTCATGCCCTCTTCCCACATTAACCAAATTCCAAAGCTGATGCCGTGCAGAAAGCGGTACAAACAGGCACCGGCAGCTCTTTTGTAAAAGTTTTGTTACAGCTATTGTGCTGACAGGCAAATACAAGTATTATGTCCAATCCTGAAACAAAGCCAACCATACAAGGAAGGAACGATATAATGAGCAAGGTCCTGATCATCGGAGCCGGCGGAGTCGGCGGGGTTGTCACCCACAAATGCGCCCAGCGGCGCGACATCTTCAGCGAGATTACCCTGGCTTCGCGCACCAAATCCAAGTGCGACGCTATTGCTGCCCAGTTGAACAACAGCATCAAAACCGCGCAGGTGGACGCTGATAACGTCCCCGAACTGGTGGCCCTGATCAAACAGATTCAGCCGCGACTGGTGATCAACGTTGCGCTTCCCTACCAGGATCTGACGATCATGGATGCCTGCCTGGAAACCGGCGTTGACTATCTCGACACGGCCAACTACGAACCGCTTGACACAGCAAAGTTTGAGTACTCATGGCAGTGGGCCTATAAGGAACGCTTCAAGGAGAAGGGGCTGATGGCGCTGCTTGGCTCCGGTTTCGATCCGGGCGTCACCAATGTATACACCGCTCTGGCTGCAAAGAAATATCTTGATGTGGTGGATGAAATCGACATCATCGACGCCAACGCCGGCAGCCACGGGCAACCGTTTGCTACCAACTTCAACCCGGAGATCAACATCCGTGAAGTGACCGCTACCTGCCGTCACTGGGAGAACGGTCAGTTTGTTGAAAGCCCTCCGCTGACAACAAAACACACTTTTGATTTTCCGGAAGGAATCGGGCCAATGACTATCTACCGCCTCTACCACGAGGAGATGGAGTCGCTGGTCAAGCATATTCCGACCATCAAAAAGGCCCAGTTCTGGATGACCTTTTCCGACAATTATCTGAAGCACCTTGAGGTGTTACAGAATGTCGGCATGACCCGCATTGACGAAGTGGAATACAACGGCCAGAAGATCGTGCCGATTCAGTTCCTGAAAGCGCTCCTCCCCGATCCCGGCTCACTGGGACCGCTCACAAAGGGCAAAACCTGCATCGGCGTTATCGCACGCGGGACGAAAGACGGTCAACCCAGGCAGGTCTACATCTATAACATCTGCGACCATGAAGCCTGTTTCAAAGAGGTTCAATCCCAAGCGATCAGCTACACCACCGGCGTACCTGCCGTAGTCGGCGCGATCATGATGCTGACCGATAAATGGCGCGGCACTGGGGTCTACAACATGGAACAGTTCGATCCGGAGCCATTCCTTGAGGTGCTGGGGCCAATGGGACTGCCGACCGTCGTTGTTGATGGCGGCGAGTGGCCAAAACTCTAATGGGAATTATTTTGGACAACTGACAACTCGCCAAACGGGTAGCTAATCGGCTGCCCGTTTGATTTTTTATATGCCTGATTATCTGCTTGCAGCCGCGTCAAACTTAATATAGACTGAATTCAGTTTATCGTTTAGGAGGTCGCCATGCTACTTCAGGAATCCATCAAACCGATCAGTTACGTCAAGGCCCATGCAGCAGATATCATACGGGAAGTGACCGAAAGCCGCACCCCCATCATCATCACCCAGAACGGTGAAGCAACAGCAGTTCTCCAGGATATCGCCTCGTATGAAGAAATTCAGGAAAGCCTGGCGCTTTTGAAGATTCTTGCACTCAGCCGCAAGGATGTTGAGGAAGGTCGGGTAAAACCTGCTGAACAGGCCTTTGCCGACATCAAGGAAAGAATCAGACAACGGCGTAAAGAATGAAATTTGTCATTACGGTAGCAGAAACCGCCGAGCTTGACATGTATGATATTTATACGTACGTCGAGCTTTATGACTCTCCGGAACGCTCAGATAGACTGTTTGAAGGCATCCGTCAGGCAATAGCATCCCTGGCGCATATGCCGGAACGCGGTCATTACCCACCTGAGTTAAATAAGATTCGAGTCCGCGATTTTCGGGAGATTCACTTTAAGCCTTACAGAATCGTCTATTCTCTCCTCGGACATGAAGTGACGGTACATTGTGTACTGGACGGACGCAGGGATATGCAGACATTACTACAGCAACGTTTGTTACACTGAGCACTGTTATGACCGGAATCGACATCGAAAAAATCCTTCAGATTTCCCCCTCTCCGGCCTACGTGGTGGACCTGGGACGCCTGCGCCATAACCTGGCAATTCTGGATGACGTGCAGCAGCGAAGCGGGGCAAAGATCCTGCTGGCGATGAAGGCGTTCTCCATGTGGAGCGTTTTTCCCCTGATCGCCCGTACTCTGCACGGCGTCTGTGCCAGTTCTCCGTGGGAAGCACATTTGGGGCGGGAAAAATTTGGC
Organism: Geobacteraceae bacterium; assembly: GCA_025355325.1. GTDB lineage: Bacteria > Desulfobacterota > Desulfuromonadia > Geobacterales > Pseudopelobacteraceae > JACRCG01. The sequence goes on along the minus strand of JANXZX010000063.1, from coordinate 8,252 downwards.
CGCGAAGTACACAGCTTTGCGGCAGCATTCAAGGAAAGCGACGTTACTGAACTGCTGCGCATTTCCAATCATCTGGTGTTCAATTCTTTTGGTCAACTGGAGCGTTTCCGCCCACTGTGGGAAAAGGAACAGGGACGAGTTTCCATCGGCCTGCGCGTTAACCCTGAACATTCCGAAGGTCACACCGAAATATACGACCCCTGCGCGGCAAATTCACGCCTGGGAATCACAAGGCGAGAATTCGAAGGGCGGTCCCTGAGCGGAGTCGAAGGGCTGCACTTCCACACCCTCTGCGAACAGCTTTTCGAACCGCTGGAGCGTACCGCCAGAGCCTTCGAAGAAAAGTTCGGCGAGTTTCTCCCGCAGATGAAATGGCTTAACCTGGGTGGCGGCCATCATATTACCCGCGAGGGGTACGATATTGACGGCCTGGTGGAACTGGTGAAATACTTCAAAGAGAAGTATGATCTGGAAGTATACCTTGAGCCGGGCGAAGCGATCGCCATCGGCACCGGCATTCTGGTGGGCGAGGTGCTTGATGTGGTCAATAACGGCATGGATATCGCGATTCTGGATGTCTCGGCCACCTGCCATATGCCGGATATCCTGGAAATGCCCTATCGCCCCGACATCACGGGCGGCTTCGAGCCGGGCGTAAAACCTCACACCTACCGTTTGGCGGGACCATCCTGTCTGGCGGGAGATGTGATCGGCGACTGGTCGTTTGATACGCAGCTCCATCCCGGCGACAGACTCGCTTTTGAGGATATGTCGCACTACACGATGGTCAAGACCACCACTTTCAATGGCATTCAGCACCCGCATATCTGCACATACGAACCCGAAACGGAACAATTGACGATAGTACGCAGCTTCGGTTACGAAGACTTTAAACAACGGCTTTCATAAGGATAAACATCATGGGAATCAACACGAGAATCTGGATGACCGGCTCACTTGAATGGTTCGGCTATATCGGCGAAGAAGAAATGTTTCTGGGGCAGCGCTCTTTTCCCAATCCTCCTGAAGAAGGGGATGAATGGATCAACGAGGTGGGCGATATGTTCAAGATTATCGACGGCGAAATCCGTCTGATGGGCAAAACTGAACCGCCCAAGAAGTACTGGTAACAGCCTCTGATGACTACCCACCCACTACAGCCACCCCTCCCGTGACCGACCCGCAGCATATTATCGAAGTCGCTATCCCCCTGTATCTGGAGAAGACCTTCCACTACCGCGTGCCTGAACGGCTGAAGGAAGAGGCCCTGACCGGCCGACGCGCTCTGGTTCCGTTCGGCAACAGGAAATTGACCGGATATATTCTGGGGAATGCCGCCGGTTCGGAAATTACCAACCTGAAAGACATCATCGAAGTTCTGGACCGTGAACCGCTCTGGACGATTGAAGAGCTGGAATTCTTCCGCTGGACAGCTTCATACTACCAGCATCCCCTGGGTGAAGTTCTTCGAACGGCCCTCCCGGCCGGCATTAACGTTCAAACCCGCAAAGGCTCTTCCGGTGAACAGGCAACCATGAGCGGCGGTAAAAACATCCGGCGGGAAAAGTTTTATCTCCCCGGCCCGGAACTGGAGGCGCCACGCCAACCGGGTGCCAAAGCTCTCGAAATTTTGTCGGTCATCCGGGAATCGGGCGAAATTTCGGCAGCGGATCTGCGCAAACGCTTCGGCACGTGTACTCCGCAACTGAAGCGCCTGACCGGGCTGGGACTGTGTACAGCAGAAGAACGCGAAGTCTACCGAGATCCGTTTAAGGACTGTACCGTAAAACGTGATGAGCCACGCTGCCTGCACACCCATCAAAAAAACGCTCTGGAAGCTGTTACATCCTGCCTCGATCAACACCGGTTCACACCGTTTCTCCTCTACGGCGTTACCGGCAGCGGCAAAACCGAAGTGTATCTTCAGGCGATCTCCCATGCTCTTGAACGCGGGAAAACCGCGCTGGTGCTGGTCCCGGAAATTGCGCTCACCCCGCAGCTGACCGGACGCTTCCAGGCCCGTTTCGACAGCGGCATCGCCATCCTGCACAGCGGGCTGTCGGACGGCGAGCGCTACGACGAATGGCGCCGCATCCGGAGGGGGCTGGCTCGAATCGTTATCGGTGCCCGGTCGGCCATTTTTGCGCCACTGGAGAACATCGGCATCATCATCGTCGATGAAGAACACGAGGCGTCATACAAACAGTCCGACGGACTGCGCTATAATGCCCGCGACCTGGCGCTGGTGCGGGGAAGAATGGCACAGGCCGCCGTAGTGCTTGGTTCCGCGACACCGATGGTAACCAGCATCCATGCCGCCAATGAAAAACGCCTGACCCTGCTTGAACTGCCCGAGCGGGTTGAAGGTCGCCCTATGCCAACTGTCGAACTGGTGGGGATGAAAGGAAGTAAAGAGACCATCTCTGCGGTTTTATCGAGCTGCCTGATTGAAACCTACGAGCAGCGGCAGCAGGCAATTGTCTTTCTCAACCGGCGCGGCTTTGCTACCTTTCTCGTCTGTGCAGACTGCGGAAAATCACTGACCTGCCCCAACTGCTCCGTTACCCTGACCTACCATCGCCAACGCGGACAAAGCCTGTGCCATTACTGCGACTATGCCGTTCCCGCACCGGGCACCTGTCCTTCATGTGGAGGAGCAACACTCGGCGAACTGGGAGCCGGAACCGAAAAGCTGGAACATGATCTGAAAGAGTTACTTCCATCGGCACGGGTCATCCGGATGGATAGCGATACAACCTCCGGTAAAGGGAGCCATGAACGACTGCTGTCCCGCATGAACGACGGCAGCGCCGACATTCTGGTCGGCACGCAGATGATTGCCAAGGGGCACGATTTTCCTGAGGTAACGCTGGTCGGAGTGGTGAATGCCGAAGCAAGCCTAGGAATGCCGGATTTCCGGGCGGCAGAACGCACCTTTCAACTGCTGTCCCAGGTCATCGGACGGGCCGGGCGGGGTGAAACACCCGGGCGAGTGGTGGTGCAGGCTCCCGACACGGAGCATTACGCGATCAAATCGGCCTCCGAGCACGATGCAGAAGGCTTCTACCGGCAGGAGCTGGAATTTCGCCGGGAAGTCGGCTATCCCCCTTTCACTTTTCTGGCCGCCTTTGCCATATCCGGATTGTCAGAGCAGACCGTAACCGAGCAGGCCGAGGCTACAGTTCGCCTGCTGGCCCGGTTAAAATCAGAATTGAAGATTCGCGTTGAAATCCTCGGCCCGGCCCCTTCCCCCATCTATCGCTTGCGTAACCGCTACCGCCGCCAGATCCTCCTGAAAAGCATAAACCGGAACGACCTCCATCGCCTTGTATTCTGTTGGCGTCAGCAGGCAACAACTATTTCGACAATCCGCATTTCGGTCGATATTGATCCGGTGGATATGATGTAAAAAAGCCCGCATCCAATGGAAGGCGGGCTTTTTTTTGATAGTTATATCCTGAGACTGGATCAGAACATGGTGCTGAGACCAAACTCCACTTTCGCTTCCCGTGGGTAAGATTTATTATCGAATGTTGCAGACTTGAATGCCACTGCACCGTCAAGATCAAATTTAAGCCAGTTCGGTCCTAAAGATATACCAAATGTTCCGACTGGACCTGATCCTGAGTCGGCAACATTCGTGTACATGCCTAGCCGGAGTGCAGTGAAGCTGAATGGCCTGAGTTCTGCTCCAAAGCCAAAATTCTGGCTGTCGTTGCCATCTGAAAGCGTCTTGTTCTTTGTCAAATCCATATCTGCCGCAACGGTCAGCCATGAGAATGGAGTAATTGCCCCTCCCATTCTAGCCTGTGGATCAACTTTTGTTTTGCCGGGAATGTCCTTTGGATTGTCAAATTCCGGCGAATTTAGATTTTTTATGACAAGACCGACACTTGTCTGCCCGACTACCGGGAGCTCTTTTCTCCAGACGGCGCCGATATCAACTCCGACTGTAGTTGAATCGGTTTTGGAATCGTTCAGTTTTTTTACCAATTTGTCTGAACCTTTTGCATCCTGAATTTTTACTATTTCGCCGTAAGTCGTACCCATCATAACCTTGAATGCACCACCAACGCCCAACTGACCGAACTCTTTCAAATCGAATTTATACCCGTAGGCAAAAGGTACCTCAACCAACAGGAGCCCCTTAATTATCAAGCTTGTTGCATTGTTATCGATGCTGGTGTTTGTTCCACCAAGAGCCCCTCCGAGCGCGACCAAAGACTGGGCCAGTTGATCTGAAGAGAGCCCTGTCTTGTTGGAGGCAGCCAACTGCCGTTCGAGAGTATCAACCACCGCCGTATTTCCGGAAAATGCTGAAATAATTGCGGCATACTGGGCATTGGAAAAGACCGGAGTAGCCGGCCTTCCCGCAATAGCCCCGATATCAGTGGCAAATTGCGTTATAGTAGTGCCGTTATTGGCAGGCATGATATTTACCATATCAACATTATGTACACCCACTGCCATTTCAGAGGAAGCAAAGGCACCCAAACCATAATTTTTATACTGGAAGGCGAGAGCTCCACTTGGTGTTACCATCAACGCTCCGCCTCTACTATCAAGATCTTTCAGAATACCGATGAACTGGACAGCCTCTCCGGCGGATTTAGCAGCATCGGCAGCATTTAGACCTGAGCTGGCATTCAAATTGTTCAAGCTGTTAAAATCCAGCTTGCCTAGTTTATCCGCATCGTCTGCAAGGGCAGAATTTATGTTTATTCCAACCCCTCCGTTAAATTTAGAGCTGAACGGTTTGTCGTAAAATGCGAGCCCGGCAGGATTCCAGTAACCTGCAAAAGAGTCTGTAGTCAGGGCAACCCCTGCGCCACCCATGCCGGTTTTACCCAATGGTTGGAAACTGGCGGCGTTTGCCAAAACCGGCAGCGACAACGCAATCAATGCAACTGTTGCCAACATTTTATTCATATTACCCCCTAATAACATGGATTTTAAGAGCCAAAACTGTATACACTATGTACATATAAATATCAATAACGGTCAACTTAGGACCCCCTGTTTTTTAATTATCCCGATTGCACTTCCGGATTCTTCTGATAGAATTATGAGACACGAAAAATTGTGCCCACATGAGGACAATATGCCTGAAAACAAACTGATGTCGCACAACACCATATCTCTTCTCTACGTCGAAGATGAAGCCACGACCCGTGAACGGGTATCGCGCGTGCTGGTTTCTCGCGGCTACAAACTGTTTATCGCGCAAGATGGCGAGAAGGGGCTTGCCGAATTTCGAGAGCACGCTCCGGATATCGTGCTGACCGACATTATGATGCCACATTTGAACGGCCTTGAAATGGCCCGGGAAATCCGGACTCTGGTGCCCGACGTCCAAATTGCCTGTATGACCGCCTTCAGCGATACCGGCAACCTGATCGAGGCCATCAATATCGGTGTTGACCAGTTTGTCCTCAAACCGGTCGAATTTGATCGTCTGTTCGCCGCGCTGGACCGTTGTCAGAAAATGGTTGAACTCCAAAAACGTCAACGGATATTGGAAGCGGAGAATCTACAGGCAAAGAAAATTGAGGCCATTGGCATCCTTGCGGGGGGAATGGCCCATGATTTCAACAATATGCTGCAGGTTATCCTGGGGTACGTTTCGCTGGCACGCATGAATGAGGAACCGGGCAGCAAAACCGATACTCTGCTGGCCATAGCCGAAACAACTTCCGAAAAAGCCAGGGAACTTGGGCAACGACTGTTGACCTTTGCCAAAGGTGGGGACTCTGTGATGAAACCGACCCCACCGGGCCACCTCATCAAGGAAACGGTCAAATCGAGATTGAACTTATTCCCGGCCATAAAAGCGGTTATCGACCTGCCGGACGACCTGCCGCTCGTAATGGCTGATACCGACCAGATTCAGCAGATGGTTGCAAGTCTCGTTGAAAATGCCGGAGAAGCAATGCCGCATGGAGGGTTGTTGCATATATCGGCAGCACCGGTTTCCCTGGCGATGGTGAATGACTTCGGACTCCCACCCGGAGAGTATCTGCATGTTATCTTTGCCGACTCAGGCATCGGTATTCCACCGGAAAATATGCCGAAGATTTTTGATCCGTATTTCAGCACGAAAGAGATAGGCTGCCAGAAAGGAATGGGGCTTGGTCTGGCACTCTGTTATTCGTTTATCAAACACCATAAAGGACATATCCACGCTGAATCTGAACTGGGCAAAGGAACAAGCATCCACGTCCATCTGCCGGTCTTCCATCCAGTCAATTAACCGAGAAAAAGCATTTGAAACACAGAGCAACTGAGCAACTGAGCAAAAACAAAGAAGATTTCAGGTTAAAACCAGAAAAAGTCACTCACCATTTTGGTTATAACTATTGTTGATGTAACTGTCTGATTTCTCAGTTGCTCAGTTGCTCTGTGGTTCATTAACTGCCGTTTTTGATTAAACGTCCGGTGACTTTTCTATCTCGTAAAATTTCACACCTTCCGCTAAATCTGATACAGTAGCCCCTTACCAATAATTCTTTCCCTTTTCTGGATATCAATTTTATGCATCACGGCGGAATTTACGAAGAAGAGATAGCCGGCAAAGCCTATGACACCGCGATTTTACGGCGCTTTGCACGCTACGTGGCGCCCTACCGTCTGTCGATCACAATCGTAGTGCTGATACTGCCGCTCGTTGCCGCGTGCCGGTTGGCCCAACCCTGGATCATCAAACTTGCCATCGACAGCCACATCATTACCGGAAAACTGGCCGGACTCGAAAAGATTGCGCTCGGTTTCCTCGGCCTGCTCCTGATTGAATCGCTGCTTTCGTTTCTGGAAGTATATCTGCTGCAATCAGTCGGTCAGCGGGTCATGTCGGATATACGCTCCGAACTGTACCGGCATGTCATGCACCTGCCGGTTTCCTGGTTTGATCGGGTGCCGACCGGCAGTGCAGTCACACGACTGACCAGCGATGTCGAGGTGCTCGGAGAGATGTTTGCCTCGGGGATCATCACCATCGTCGGTGATATCCTGCTGTTGATCGGCATTATCTCCGTCATGCTCTGGATGAACCTGAAACTGTCGCTGGTTACCTTTTCGGTCCTGCCGGTACTGCTGTATGTCGCTTATACGTTCCGGCGGCGCATGAGAAAATCATTCCGGGAAGTTCGCGCCCGCCTGGGAAGCCTGAATGCCTTCCTCAACGAATGCATCTCAGGCATCAGCATTATCCAGATTTTTAACCGCGAGCGTGATGAAGAGCGGCGCTTCAGCCTGCTGAATGCATCGTATCGTGATGCGAACATGCCGGTCATTTTCTGGGACGCATCACTGTATGCCCTGGTTGAGGCACTGTCATCAATTGCCGTGGCGCTGATCCTCTGGTACGGCGGCGGTGAGATCGTGAAAGGGGCTCTTACTTTCGGCGTCCTGGTCGCCTTCATCCAATATATCGAAAAGTTCTTCGCTCCGATCCGCGACCTTTCGGCCAAATATTCGGTCATGCAGGGGGCAATGGCGTCACTGGAGAGGATATTTGCACTATTGGATACGGAAGAAAACTCCAAGGTGAATGCATTGGAGCGGGAAAAGGCAATGAAATTCTTCTCTGATCCGGAACCATTGGACCTTGGCATCAAAACAGCCCCGTTAATTGAATTCCGCGATGTTTCCTTTTCATATCAGGTCGGCAATGACATCCTGAGCGGTTTGAATCTTGTTGTTCATCGCGGCGAGCGGATCGCCATCGTAGGAGAAAGCGGCGGCGGGAAAACGACCATTACCCGGCTGCTGACTCGTCTGTATGATATCGAGCGCGGCACTATCCTCCTGCAGGGGGTCGACATTCGTTATTTCGACCTGGCGCAGGTGCGCCGCCGGGTCGGCGTTGTCCTCCAGGATCCATGCCTGTTTGCCGGAAGCATTGAATTCAACATCTGCCTCGGTGACCAGCAGGCACGGCAGCGCGTCCGGCAGGCAGCGAAGGCGGTCGGGGCTGACCGTTTTATCGACCGGTTGCCGGGAGGGTACGATGAAGAGGTGCGGGAACGGGGGAGCAACTTCTCTGTCGGAGAAAAACAATTAATCTCATTTGCCCGGGCAGTTGCCTTCGATCCGGAGATACTGGTGCTGGACGAGGCTACCGCCAGCATCGACAGCGCTTCGGAACAGATGATTCAGGAAGGGATCAAGGGGATGATGGAGGGACGTACCTCGCTGGTCATCGCCCATCGGCTCTCCACCATTCAGGATGCGGATCGCATCGTCACAATCCAGCA
>JANXZX010000021.1 GCA_025355325.1 Geobacteraceae bacterium | reverse complement strand
TGATACGGCCGGACAAAGGAATACTTGTACCACTCAAGCCGTTTGGATAACCGCTGCCATCCCATTTTTCGTGGTGGGATACGGTCATTTGTTGCGCGTAGTGTAAAAAGTCCAGCTTTTCGGGGTGTGCAGACATGCTGATGGTTTTTATGAGAGCTTCAGCACCAATAACTGCATGAGTTTTGATGATTGCAAACTCTTCTGCGGTCAACCGGCCTGGTTTTTTGAGAATTTGATCCGGGATTCCTATCTTGCCTATATCATGCAGGGGTGCAGACTTAACCAGTAGATCAATGCTCACTTTATCCAGTTCGCGGTATGCGGGATGAGGTGCAAGATGATTGGCAAGAATCTCCACATATTTTCTTGTTCGAAAAATGTGTCCCCCTGTCTCTTTGTCACGAGTTTCGGTAAGAGACGACATGCATAAAATGATGGAATCCTGTGATTCCATCAGATCTCTATTACGTTGAAGAACCTTTCGCGCCTCAATGCCGTATTTCAGCAGGCTTACTATCGTAACTATAACAACGGGAGTCACCATCGGCATCAGCGGTGACAAATAAGTACCCGTGGAATGCAGTAACGCTCTCCCTCCCAGATAGCACCCGCCACTGCCCAGCACAACCGTTATCAACGAGAGCAGTACCCCCGACTGGCTTAGCAGCAGAGTAGTTAAAACCCCTAACAGCAGAATAGTGAAAAGCTCGGCGCCTCGTGCCCAGCCAGGTCGTGAAATAAAGGTCCCAGAAAGGATGTTATCGACAATTGTGGCATGCACCTCAAGCCCGTTTAGCGACTGACCGGTAGGAACCTGGTGGATATCCCCCAGTCCCTTTGCCCACGAACCCACGATAACAATTTTCCCGCGAAGGCTCTCAATTTGTGCGGTACCGCCCAAAATATCTTTTGCCGGGATGTACGTAAATGCTTGTTTGCCGTTTCGGAAATCAATCATAAGATTACCGTTTCGGTCAACGGGAATGTGCTGTTTGCCCCATATCACCGTGGTTTCCGAGTTGTCATTGACGACCCGGAAGTTTTTGTTTGGTGAAGTCAGCAGAGTTGCTCCGAGGGCAAGAGACGGAAAATATTCTCCATGATATTGCAACAGTAGTGGAACTCTGCGAAGTACTCCATCAACGTCATGCTGTACGTTGGTAAAACCCTCTGCAGCGGCTGCGCCAGTCAGGATTGGAATGCTCCGGAGCATACCGGCAGGTTGAGGCCATCCTCTCGTATCCGTTGTTGTACTCGCGACTATCATACCTTTAGGCAGAGTCGGCAACTCCGGCGAAGGTGTTTTCTCCGCCTCGGAAAAAGTAAAATAATACCCAAGAATTGTCCTACCGCCACCAAGCTCCTTAGCCAATTGTTGTGAATTGGAGTCCACAGGTGCAGATACGCCGATTGCGGATGAAACACCAAACTCACGATTGCGTTCTGCAATAATTATCTCTGGGGAGGTTCGGTCTGGTTCAGGCATAAGAAAGTCAAGTGCGACAGAGTCCGCACCCAGTTCCTTAAGCCGGTGTACCAGCCGGGCAAGCCGGTAGCGCGGCCAGGGCCATTGCCCGTACGTTTTGAGGCTTTCATCATCTATTCCAACCATTACCGGAATGGCTGTTTTTGGTGATGATGTCCGACCTGAGAGCATGTTGTCGTAGAGACGTAATTCTATCTGCTGGAGAAACCGTGGTTCAAAAAGGAACAGGAGGGTAATGCAGAATGTTAGTAACAACCCTGCTGCAATCAACAGAGTGCGGTCTTCCCGAAGGGGCTGAAATCGCTGCAGAATATTCAGTGGTGAGGGTGTGGACATCAAGTGTCCTTGTTAGCGAACGATGACCTCGACGCGCCGATTGCGGGGTTCGGCTACTCCGTCGGCGGTCGGGACAAGCTGGTTTCCTTTTCCGTGGGATGTAACCACCAGAATATCCGGGCTGACTCCCTGCTGAATGAGCAATTCACTGACAGTTTGAGCCCGGTTGTAGGACAATTTATCATTGAGCTGAGTTGAGCCGGAGGCATCGGAGTGACCACTTATACTGACACTGACAGCCACCCGTTTTTTAATGCTTGCCACGATTGCAGCTATGGTAGAACGAGACTCGGCAACAAGTTCAGCGGTGCTCGAATTGAAGTAGAGAATGAACTTCTCTGAGGGAGATGGTTCAATTGCCAGGACATCGGAAAATGTGGCGGCAATGTATTCCGGCGTGGCGACGGAGACAGGAGAGGGAGCGGTCGAGCTACTTGAGACGGTTGTCATTCCAAATGACTTTTCCAGGAGTTGCTTTCCGCCTTCTGTAGTCACCTCAGCCTTTCCCACATGGCCATCCGGATCGGGTACCAACACCACTGTATGACGAGGAGCGCATCCTGAAATAAGAAGGGAGAATAACGTTGCTACAAGTAAAAAGGTTCCGTACCTGTTCATAAAAAACTCCTTTTCATGGACATTATAGGTCGCTTCTATTCTTCTACCGTAACCAGTAGTTTGGTCCCGCGCACCGCGATGGTGGCCACTGGCATTTCCATCCGGATAGAGTCCGGAGCGAGCTTGCCGATAATGCCGGAAAGGTAGGAAAATGTTCCCTTGGCCATTTTCGTGACAAAGCTGAACTTTCCTTCTTTGGGGTTGAATACGTAATCCTTCAGCACTAGTTCACTGTTGGGACCGAGGGAGAGGGTTGAGTCGTCCGCCATAACTAAACCGGCAGCGGCGGCTTTCCCTGTTCGTATCGTATCACTGCATAATACCGGCGTTCCAATGGAGACCGCCAGAGCGTTATTACCCCGCTGAATAGATACGGTGCCTTTGAGTGTCTGGACACGGCCAATGGCATCAGACTGCGGGGCTGAAGCAACTGACAGGGAAGCGGATAATAAAATCAGGAACAGCCCGAGTAAGGTCGTTTTCATGGTATCTCCTTGGATAGAATTTTGTACCAATGTAATCTCGCAGAAACTGCCCCGTAAGCACAATAGATCAGTACGGAGAGTCACTTTACTGCAATTTCTTTATATACAAAAGTCTATATAGATGCAATCAGTCCTTTATACTACTAATGAATCGGTATATGACCGCACCAAGTAAAGCGCCGGCTACAGGTGCTACCCAAAAGAGCCACAGTTGAGCAATTGCCCAATCACCGACAAACAAAGCAACGGCGGAACTACGGACAGGGTTTACCGTTGTGTTAGTGACCGGGATGCACATCAAGTGAATCAGAGCCCAATGGGCAAAGGAGCGAAGCCTTGTGGTGCACGTTCATCAGTTGCGCCGAGAATAATAATCAAAAACATCATGGTCATGACAACTTCGCAAGCCAGACAGGAGTTCCGGGGACTTCCGACGGCTTATGTTTTAGATATTTCGCAAAAACTAAAATAACGCAACGGGTATTTATAGGTTTAAGTAAACTTGAAGTAGAATGTGTGCGGTGGTCTCGGGATTTATCCTGCTGATTTTTGCTCGGGGACAACCATGGTGGGTAGCTATCGGCCCTGCGGGGTACTTAAAAAAATGAATTGCGAAGACGCGGCCCTATGTATTGCCCCGATTTCCTTATGCTGTCCTCAAACGGAATAAGTAAGGCGTCCCCTGAATAAGGGCAAACGGAATAAGTAAGGTGTCCCCCGAATAAGAACAAACGGAATAAGTAAGGTGTCCCCCGAATAAGAAGGTGTCCCCCGAATAAGGAACGGAATAAGTAAGGTGTCCCCCGAATAAGGGAGGAACGGAATAAGTAAGGTGTCCCCCGAATAAGGGCGAAGGTGTCCCCCGAATAAGGGCGGTTGAACGGTTTTTTTGTTTATGGGGCTACATGGAATCCAATATGACAAACGTCTTGATATTTGTTCATAAAAATAGTATGTTCACAAAAAATGAACATTATCAGTAAGTGAACAATATGCCGACAACTAACAACCCAAAACATATTCTAAAAACTGCTCTAGGCGCTGTTATGCGCCAGACAGGGCTGGTGCTAGATATTGACAATAAAACACCAGACAAGCAGTTCTTGCTCTTGAAAACACCGAGGGCAACAGTCAAACTGGAACTACTGGTTGTCGAGGGCGGTGCCATAGCAGTTAATGCCGCGCTTGCCGTATATCGGCGGCTGGAAAATCAGACCCGCTGTGTGATGATAATCCCGCAAGTAACGGCAGATTTGGCCGACAGGCTGCGTGATGATGATACCCAGTTTATGGACACAGCCGGTAACTGCTTCATTAACCAGCCGCCATTGTATCTATTCATCAAAGGCAACAAGCTTCAGGGAGTGGTAAAAGCACCTGCTGTTGGCCGTGCCTTTAAGCAAACCGGGCTACGGGTTCTCTATGCTCTGCTCTGCAATCCAGGACTGGAGAATGAAACCTATCGTGTCATTGCAGCCAAAACAAATGTCGCATTGGGCATGGTGAACTGGGTTCTGAATGAGCTGAACGAACTTGGTTACCTGGTAGAGACCGGCAAAGGGCGTGCTCGACACATTCGATTGATAGGGAAAGAAAAACTGCTGGAACGCTGGATAACCGGCTATGCAGAGCAGTTGCGCCCCAAATTGCTGTTGGGGCGTTATCGAGGTGCGGATGGCTGGTGGCAGAGGGCGGTGCTTAAGCCGGAAACGGCACAGTGGGGTGGTGAAGTTGCAGCAGGAAAACTGACTGACTATCTGAAGCCCCAGGCAATAACCGTCTATGTTGATAAGGACAATCCGGAAGAAGTGTTTATCCAGAACCGGCTCAAGAAAGATCCTAAAGGTGATGTGGAACTGCTTCACCGTTTCTGGCAACCGGATACAATTGTTCCACATGGGGAGACGGTTCACCCGATACTGATATTTGCCGACCTGATGGCCACCGGAAATCAGCGAAATATTGAAACGGCACGGATACTATATGACGAACATATCGTTCAACTTATCAGAGAAGATTGATCTCGTAATTTTGGATATTCTGAAGGTGATTCATCAGAAGGCTTCAGCTCTTGGTATTCGCTTCTTTGTGGTTGGTGCTACAGCTCGCGATATCGTGTTGAACCATTGCCACACCATCAGAACGGATCGGGCCACGCGTGACCTTGATATCGGTGTTGAGGTTGACTGTTGGGATGAATTTCAGAAACTGTCAAAAGCATTGGTCGCTACAGGAAAATTTGAGGCGACAAGAGAGCCGCACAGGCTGAAGTTTGGTCGATTCCCTGTCGATATTGTACCGTTTGGTAATGTCAGCCCTGAAGGCAGAACAATCAGCTGGCCGCCCGATCAGCAGGTTATTATGATCATCATGGGCTTCAAGGAAGCATATCAATATGGAATGAATGTCCGGTTAAGTAATGCTCCGTTGCTGGATGTGAAAGTACCAACCATTCCCGGCATGGCGTTGATGAAGGTTATCTCCTGGAATGACCGATATCCGGAGCGCTCCAAAGATGCCGAGGATTTGCTGTTTTTTATGGAGCATTACGCAGATGCCGGTAACGAAGACCGTATGTTTGATGATGAAGTTGAATTGCTCCAGATGGAGGGCTTTGACCTTGTCCTGGCTGGAATCCGATTGTTGGGACGTGACATGGCGGCTATAGCGGATGAAGCGACCGGAACAGCTATATTGGAGATTCTGGAAGTTGAAACAGGAGATCAGCAGCGTTATCGTCTTGTGCAGGATATGGCCGGAAGCGCACGTGCCCATGACAGGTCTGATGAGATATTGACCAAGATTATGAGGCTGAAACAGGGGTTTTTAGAGACATGGGTGTTGGGTGAACAATGACTTCCTTGTACGCCACATCTACAAGGACTATCGCTGATACACAACCCGCAGCGAATTGTCGCGATCAGGGAACTCGCCAGGAACTCGCCAGGGTCAGGAACTCGCCAGGTAGAGTAGGGGACAGGTTTCACCCAGTCCCCCCTCATCAAACCGGACGTGCAGTTTTCCCGCATCCGGCTTTCCGATGTTCTTCACTACACGGCATGCGCCTTCTTCCAGCCTGCTGTTGTGGGCACTTTGTACAATCCGTATTTTCCATAAAGGACTTGACTGCCATACCTCGCATATCCAGTTCCCC
>JANXZX010000003.1 GCA_025355325.1 Geobacteraceae bacterium | reverse complement strand
GGGGAACTGGATATGCGAGGTATGGCAGTCAAGTCCTTTATGGAAAATACGGATTGTACAAAGTGCCCACAACAGCAGGCTGGAAGAAGGCGCATGCCGTGTAGTGAAGAACATCGGAAAGCCGGATGCGGGAAAACTGCATGTCCGGTTTGATGAGGGGGGACTGGGTGAAACCTGTCCCCTACTCTACCACACATAGCTACAGTTATCGCACAAATTGCCTGTCACAATAATGAGCTTCCACAGGGGAGCCCATGTTCACCAGTTATAACCAACTTAATCACCCATTCATTAGATATCAGGCTTGCAGCCCTCGCTGCAAAACATTCATGCATTTACACAAGATATGCTGACGATATTACTTTTTCTACGCGTGAAAAAATTTTCCCACCACAAATAATGCGTTATGAGAATGGGTTATATCTTGATGGTAATAAACTGAGATATGAAATCAAGCGAGCTGGCTTTAGAATTAATAATAAAAAAACAAGAATACAGTACAAAGACTCTAGGCAAGATGTAACTGGCCTCGTTGTAAATCAAAAACCCAATATAAAAAAAGAATACTGGCGTACTGTGCGAGCGCAATGCAACTCGCTTTTTAAGACGGGTTCATTTAGCAAGAAAGTTGATGATGAAATTGTTGAAGGCAATATCAATGAGCTTGAAGGCCAGCTTAACTTTATAGATCAAGTTGACCATTACAATAGACTACGTCAAAAACCTGCGCTTAATGCTAGTTATCAGACCAGAAAAGAAGCGTATGAAAAGAATCAAGCTAAGAAACGACGGTATTTATTTAACGGGCGAGAAAAGACATTTAGCCAGTTTCTTTTTTATCGTTTGTTTTACGCAAATGATAAACCTACGATTTTAACTGAGGGGAAAACTGATAATGTATATCTAATGACAGCAATTAATATGCTTGCTAGTTCATTCCCATCTCTCGCAAAAGTTAAAACAAAAGATACGCCGTATGAGTTGCTGATAAGATTTGTTAAATATTCAGAGCGTACCAGGTTTTTGTTGGAGCTATATGGAGGAACAGACTATTTAAAGGATTTTGTAAAAGGATACAAAACGCAACTGAAGCAGTTTACAGCTCCAAAGCCGGTGAATCCAGTCATTATTATTGCTGATAATGATAATGGACCGAAAGCATCACTGAGTTATGTTGCTAAGATTTCGGATGCTACAATTTATCCAACTAGCTTAAAGTTAATATCAGATATTAGAAAAGCTGATTTCGTTCATATATTCCACAATCTATATTTAGTAACTACTCCTCTTGGTGCTAATGACTGTAAAACTGATATAGAGTACTTTTTCAAAGATATAGATAGACTAAGAAAGTACAACGGCAAGTGTTTTAACACTGTCGGTAATAGAGACGACGACAAAGACCTGAGCAAAGATGCATTTGCTCAGTATATTGTAAAAGCACAAAAGAAAGATGTAGATTTTGACGGTTTAAAGCCATTATTAAATCGTGTTGTGCAGGTAATTGCACATTACGATTCTATTAAATAGTTTCACTTAGCATTGTTAGGGAAGCTATGAATGAGAAGAATGAAGAGTCAACTCTCCTTTTTCCACTATTTGAAGAAATGAGATGTGCCAACCACGTAAATGCACCGGCCTGAAACCGCCGGTGATTTCCGGCCCCGTTATGCATTTGACAAACTTACACTTCCCCAGCAAACCATTAAAAACAGGAGTACCACCGTGAAAAAAATTGGCATTATAGGCGGTCTTGGCCCAGAATCAACGGTTGATTATTATAAAAGCATTATCGAGGCATTCAGGACGGAGGGTAGCCTGGCTGCCCCGGAAATCATTATCTATAGCGTCAACATCGAAGAAGTGCTTTCGCTAGTCTCCAGGAAGGAATGGAGTAGCCTTAATGCTGACTAAAAGATCACTGCTATCAACAATAATCCGTTTCTTGACGGTTCAGAAATACTCGTCATTACCGGTATGCGTCAAGTGGGCAAAACATCCAACATCCGACTGGCGTTGGAGAAGCTTTGTAACGCTCTTGAAAGGAACTGTAATTGGAATATCAGGGGATTTATTACGGCAGATGTGAATTCAAGTTCCGGATGATCATTTATTGTTACTAATGTTAAGCTTCTTCAAGGCAAGTTCATATATTTCAGTTGCCATTCGCAGTGCTTCTTCAGCTTCTTCGCGTTCAGGTTCAACATAGTCACCTGGGTAGCGGGCATCTACCGCATATGAATTCAATATCAAGGCGTAGCTTCTGAAAGAATTGAAATCATGATCATCAAGAAGTGACAGCAGAACGTCTAGGTCATGAATTTTTTTGAAACGGACTGATTTATTTGTAAGCAGGGCTTTGATTGATTTTTCTGACAGTTGCTGGCAATGAAAGCACACGGAATCAAAAAGATTTTCACCTGTCAACAACAGACGGGCGGAGCCAAGATCATGTTCGGCTTTGCGCAAAAACTTCAATGCGAGTTCATTGTCTATGGTCATAAATCACCTTCCCGTCCAGGAATGCTTCAGTAACAATATGATTGGTTGCGCCATTCCACTTTTTAACTTCATCAGGAGTGTACACGAGAATATCCATCGCACATGGAACAGGGTTAAACATCAATCGAATAGGCACAGAACGCTTATTTCTTGGTTGATCCGTATCCATCACCACTAAAAAATCAAGATCACTATCTGGCGTAGGGTTGCCGCTGGCGTAGGAGCCAAAGAGTATTATTTTTTCAGGATGGAAGTTTTCAACAATAACTTTTGCAACACCTTCAATGGTTTCAGGTGCGATCAATTCGCCGTACTGTTGTTGTTTTAAACTGGCAGCTGCCATATAAACCACCCTCGCGGTTTTGTCGTGTCATGACGAGTTACAATTTATCTTTGTTTACGGACGGTTACCGCAACCATCATCTCTATCAATATCAGAAAACCACCGCCATATCCATTCAAATGTAATGTGGCGGAAAGGCAAATTATCTTCGTTCAATTTACGGTCAGCCCCGTTTTTTGCGGATAAAAAGAAAAAAACGAGGCAAGCGTTACGCCAGCCTCGTTCTTGTATTCTCGAAACAATTCCCGAAAATATTTTATCTGGCAGCCACCGCATCGGCCGCTGCGCGTCCAAGCGCTTCGCACTGCGCGAGCACTTCCGGTTTTGGTGAGAACGTTGTTCGTACCGTGTCACCAACCAGTTTGAAGCCGAGGGTTTTCAGGCGGTCTTCCGCCATTTTGCAGGCCTCACCGCTCCATCCGTAACTGCCGAAAATTCCCGCCAGATTGGTCTTTAGCTTAACAGTGCTGAGGTAGGCCAACACATCCCACATCGGTTTGGCAATGTCACGGTTAAAGGTTGGAATTCCGAAAAGCAGGGCATCAGCCTCTTCCATCAGGTTGCGCAGCTCGCTGGCGTTAAGGTTGTTGATGTGAAAACTGGCCACTTCGATGCCATTGTACGCGGCGCCGGCAGCGACAGCATTGGCCATCTTTTCGGTGCTGCCGTGGGGTGACAGAAACAGAAGAACGATCTTTTTGTTCTGTGAAGTCGGTTTGCTCCAGTTTTCAAACTGCTCGATAACTCTCCACGGATCGCGCCTGATAATCGGCCCGTGACTGGGGCAGATCATGTCAATCACATCATGGCGGATTTTTTCTACGGCCGCCAGTATCTTGTCTTTAAAGGGACGGAAGATGCAGTCAAAGTAAAAATGGCGGGCAGAGGTAAAGTCATCCACCTCGTCGTTGAAGATGTGACCGGTCTGCCAGTAGTGGGCACCGAAAGCGTCACAGCTGAAAAGGATATTGTCCTCCTCCAGCCTGGTGAACATGGTGTCGGGCCAATGGAGAAACGGGGCCATAATAAAGCGGAGGGTTTTGCCGCCCAGATCAAGGGTTTCCCCGTCTTTTACCGTGTGGCAGATTATCGGCTTGGGAAGAATGTTGCCAAGAAAATTCTTGGCGGCGATCGAGCAATAAACCTCTGCCTGGGGAGCCTGCTCCAGCAGGTATGAAAGTGAACCGGAGTGGTCGTGCTCCGTGTGGTTGACGATGATGTAATCGATGGTTTTAGGGTCAACGAGCGACCGGACTTTGTCCATATATTCGTCAACAAACTTTTCCTCAACGGTGTCGATAAGGACGGTTTTGTCGGCCCCTTTATACAGGTAGGCATTGTAACTGGTGCCGTGTTCTGTAGGGAAAAGATCGTCAAAGACCCGCAGATCAGGATCTTCCGAGCCGATCCAGTAAAGTCCCGGTTTAATTTCTATTGGTCCCAGCATAATGTACAATCTCCTTTTTTTGCATGGAGCAATCCGCTACTGTGAGGAGGCGCATGCGTACGGTAATTTATATGTTGTCGAATCAGCCTGGCAATATAGCAGAACTAATATATTTTGTTCAAGGTGCAAAAAGATTTTTCAGGGAGTGACGGTGGCCGATATAAATCCGGGTGCCGTTTCTTGTATTATGTACGGAAGTTATGCCATACTGCGCCGCACATTTCTTCCCCTAGCCCAGATAAACTGAATAAGTGCGTTAACGAAATTATTTTCTGCCAGAAACACGCAGAAAATAATTTCTAACTTACTAATCAATACGAAACAATATCCCACATGGCAATCTCCCGAGAGGGCTTATGAAGCAGAAAACGATCTTTACCTGCCAGAAATGCGGCAGTCAGTCCCCCAAATGGCTTGGCAAATGTCCCGATTGCGGAGCCTGGAACAGCATGGCGGAAGAGGTTGTCGTAACGGCGACCCATGCGGCACGCTCAACAGGGAGCGCGCAACCGGTGCCGATCTGTGATGTCCCTCCGCAGGCGGAGACCCGCAGGCCAACCGGCATCGGCGAACTCGACCGGGTACTGGGCGGCGGCATTGTTCCCGGATCACTGGTTCTGATCGGCGGCGACCCCGGTATCGGCAAGTCAACCCTGCTGCTCCAGGCGATGCATACTCTGGCTGAAGAGGCTGGCAAAGTGCTGTATGTATCGGGTGAGGAATCGGCTTCGCAGACCCGTCTCCGGGGTGAACGTCTTGGGGCCTCAAGTAAGAACCTGTTGATTCTTGCGGAAAATTCGCTGGAAGCGATTCTGGCCCAGGCTACTAAACTCAAGCCAGCTGCTATGGTAGTTGACTCGATCCAGACCGTCTGGACGTCTGTTCTGGAATCGGCTCCCGGCAGCGTCAGCCAGGTGCGGGAATCAGCCGGCAAGCTGATGCTGCTTGCCAAAGGGAGCGATATCCCGATTTTTATTGTCGGTCACGTAACAAAAGATGGCTCGATAGCCGGGCCGCGTGTGCTGGAGCATATGGTTGACACCGTGCTTTATTTTGAAGGAGACGGCAGTCATCCCTTCCGGATCCTCCGGGCGGTCAAAAACCGCTTCGGTTCGACCAATGAAATCGGGGTCTTCGAAATGAAACAGGAAGGACTGTGCGGCGTGGCAAATCCATCAGAACTGTTCCTTTCCGAGCGGCCCTTAGGCGTATCGGGCTCGGTCGTCACAACGTCGCTAGAGGGGAGCAGGCCGCTGCTGGTAGAGCTTCAGGCGCTGGTGACTCCGTCATCCTACGGTCAACCACGCAGAACTACCATCGGGGTTGACCATAATCGGTTGGCCCTGCTGGTTGCTGTGCTGGAGAAGAAAGTCGGCTTGCACATGGCTGGTCAGGACATCTTTTTGAATGCGGCCGGCGGGGCGCGCCTGAACGAACCGGCGGCCGACCTGGCTATGATTATGGCGGTGGCCTCCAGTCACCTCGATAAAGCGGTGCCGCCTGATACGGTCATCTTTGGTGAAGTTGGTCTGGCAGGGGAAGTCCGGGCGGTCACGCAGCCGGAATTGCGCATCGCCGAAGCGGAAAAGCTCGGCTTCAAGCGCTGCATCGTTCCATCCGGCAGCCTGAAGCGGCTCAAAAAACGGGGCATCCGCCTGGAAGGTGTTGCCACAGTCCAAGGGGCCCTTGACGCCATTTTCAATTAAATCCGGGTGTAAGGCGAGACACCCATATCCAATATACCAATATACACAAGGAGGCTGCAGCTGTGCCAGACAACACAATTGCCCGTACACCGTCCGCTTACGATTATCAACTCTTGATTAAAAACATTCTTTTCTGTCCGGTTGTGAATGCTCCCGATCAGGAAATTGTCTATCGCGGCACGCTCAGATACACCTATCGTGAACTTCACCGAAGGGTGGCAAAGCTGGCCAATGCCCTGACTTCTCTCGGTGTGAAACCGGGAGACACTGTGGCGGTGATGGATTGGGATTCGCATCGTTACCTGGAGTGTTTCTTTGCCGTGCCGATGATCGGAGCGGTGCTGCATACCATCAACGTGCGCCTCTCGCCGGAACAGATTCTTTATACAATCGATCACGCCGAAGATGATTTCCTGCTGGTCAATTCGGAGTTCCTGCCGATTCTGGAACAGATTCGCGGGCGTATGGATACGGTCAAAGGGTTTGTCCTGCTGAATGACGAACCTTCAGCACCGGCAACAACCATCCCTTTTTGCGGTGAATATGAGTCGCTGCTCGCTGCGGCTTCTCCCGAATTCGACTTTCCTGACTTCGATGAAAACACCCGTGCCACCACGTTTTATTCGACAGGGACGACCGGCATGCCCAAAGGGGTGTATTTCAGCCATCGGCAACTGGTGCTGCATACCATGGGTGTTCTGGGGGTGCTTGGTTCCACTTCGGGGAATGGCCGCTTTCATCGTCAGGATGTATATATGCCGATTACCCCCATGTTCCATGTTCATGCCTGGGGTATGCCGTATGTGGCAACCATGCTTGGCGTCAAACAGGTCTATCCGGGGCGCTATGTTCCTGATCTGTTGCTGGAACTGGTGGAGAAGGAGAAAGTTACTTTTTCCCATTGCGTCCCGACAATTCTTCACATGTTGCTCAAACATCCCCATGCTCAGCGTATTGACCTGTCCGGGTGGAAGCTCATTATCGGCGGGGCCGCCATGTCCCGCACCCTCTGTCTCGACGCAATGGGTCGCGGCATTGATGTCTTCACCGGCTATGGTATGTCCGAAACCTGTCCTATTTTGACGTTAGCTCACCTGACTCCGGAAATGCTGGCGTTGTCGCCGGAAGAGCAGGCCGTCATCCGCTGCAAGACCGGTCGCGCGCTTCCGCTGGTTGACCTGAAAATCGTTGATGCATCACTGAAGAAACAGCCTTCTGACAACATCAGTCCGGGAGAAATTGTTGTGCGCGCGCCCTGGCTGACTCAGGGCTACCTTAAGGACTATAAAGCTTCTGAACGGCTGTGGGAGGGAGGTTGGCTGCATACTGGAGATGTTGCCGTACGGGATGAACTTGGTTTTGTGCGCATTACCGACCGCAGCAAGGATGTCATCAAAGTTGCCGGTGAATGGGTTTCCTCTCTGGAGCTGGAGGATATTATTGCCCACAGCCACGGTGTTGCCGAGGTGGCGGTTATCGGCACGCCAGATGAAAAATGGGGTGAACGCCCGTTGGCGCTGGTTATTCGCCGTCCGGAAAGCGGACTTACTGAAAAAGATATCAGTCGCCATGTCAAAGAATATGCCGACAAGGGGTTGGTCAATAAACAGGTCGTGTTGATGAAGGTGCGATTTATTGACGTGATTGATAAAACCAGTGTGGGTAAGGTCAATAAGGTGGTTTTAAGGGAAAAATATGCCTGATAATAAACCGTGCGCGGTGAGTGAAACATTGCCAGTCACGATGCCGTCGGTTTATGAACGTGATTTTGCAATCCAGTACCACGAAACCGATCAATACGGTTTTGTCCGCCATGTGGCGCTGCTCAACTTTATGCAGACCGCCGGAATTGACCATGCTGCGCTCTTGAATGCTTCGATCGGCAGCCTGCACAAGGTTGGGTGTACCTGGGTTTTGTCTCGACTTCATCTGGCGATGGAACGTTATCTTCGCGGTGGCGATTTGATCCGGATCAGAACCTGGCCGTCGCTGCGGGTTCCGCTGTTTATGATCAGGGATTTTGAAATGTGCGACGGCAGCGGTATTGTCATCGGCAGAGCAACGACATCATGGGCAGTGCTCCATATGAAATCACGGCGACCGGCCAGGCTGGATGCCGTGCTGCCTGATTTTCCACTGACGCCGGGGCGGGCCATTGATGATGATTTCAGTACGCTTCCTGTTCTGGAAGCGGCTGAACATGAATTGACCCTCCCGGTATTGCGCGGTGATCTTGACGGCAACCGGCATGTCAACAACACCGTCTACGTTTCCTGGGCGCTTGAAGCGGTGCCTGATGACATTGACCGGAATTTCAGGGTGACTTCTCTCGAAATCGGCTTTCGTGCCGAGGCGCTCTATGGTGATGTCATCAGATCGAAAATTGAGCGGTTGCCCGGGTCATCATGTTGTTTTATCCATCTCATAGAAAACGCCGCCGATGGCCGGGAGCTTGCGCGCCTGCGCACCCGGTGGGAACGGAAATAATTCTGAAACCGCACAATTGTCTGCAACAATTCCTCGTGTAATTTTCCCCTTGATCTTATTTGGCTGGTTTGCTATATCAATAAATGTTGATTTATTGTATTGCGAGAAATGATTGATGCTGCTTGATATACTAAAAGCTTTGGCTGATTCCTGCCGTCTTCGTTTGGTGATGATCCTGCTGCGGGGGGAATTTACCGTACAGGAACTCACTGCTATCCTCAAAACGGGGCAGTCGCGTGTTTCACATCACCTGAAAATATTGACCGAAGCCGGGGTCCTCTCCGTCAAACGACAGGGAACCTGGAGTTATTACCGGGTCAGCACCGATTCTCCCCTTTTCTCTACACTCCGTCCGCTGATTGAAGCTGAACTGGAATCGTTTTCCGGGCGCAGCGATGATATGATTGCCATCGGGCAAATTCTCGAATCACGCCGGCGTCGCAGCCAGGAGTTTTTTGACCATCACGCCCGACAGTGGGACGATCTGGCTCGGACACTGCTGCCGGTGCCGGAATACCGATCGTTTCTGCTTGGCCACGTACCGCCGCATGGTACCGTTCTGGAGATCGGTATTGGAACCGGCGGACTGCTTGCCGATCTTGCAGGGCTGGCTTCCAGCCTTATCGGGGTGGACCACTCTCCGGCCATGCTGGAGGAAGCCCGCAGACGCCTGCTTGAACGTGGCGTGAACGGGGTCGAGCTTCGCCTTGGAGAAATGACTCATCTCCCGCTGGCGGATGCTTCGACTGACTGCATCATTGCAAGCATGGTGCTTCACCATGCGGCAGATCCACCGGCTGTGCTGGCAGAAGCCAGGCGGGTATTGGTCCGCGGCGGTGTTTTGCTTATTGCTGATCTGGCCCGCCATGAGCGTGAGGCGGTGCGGGAACAGTTGGCAGACCAGTGGCTGGGGTTTGATGAAGATGAACTGAAAAAATGGCTGGGCGCTGCCGGTTTTACCGGTGTGGCGTGTGACCGGATTGAAGGGGCGACCGGCCAGGAAGCGGTACTGGTGGTCAGAGCATCCTGAACAACCTTCCCTATTGCAGGGATTACTTGAAGTAATTCAAATAGACGATGCTATTAAATATCCGGACGTCCTGTCGGGCGTCTCTTTACATCAAAAGAATCACCACCACAAAGGAGACTCATATGTCACAAGATTACATCGTAGCAGACCTGAAACTGGCCGATTGGGGTCGCAAGGAAATCAGAATCGCCGAAACGGAGATGCCGGGACTGATGGCCATCCGTGAAGAGTTTGCAGCCGCTCAACCGTTAAAAGGCGCCCGCATCACCGGCTCACTTCACATGACCATCCAGACCGCCGTACTGATCGAAACTCTGACAGCTCTCGGGGCTGAAGTACGTTGGGCTTCCTGCAACATATTTTCGACACAGGACCACGCCGCAGCTGCTATTGCTGCCGGTGGGGTGCCGGTCTTCGCTGTTAAGGGCGAAACTCTGGAACAATACTGGGACTACACCCATCGTATCTTTGAATGGAGCGACGGCGGCTTCTCGAACATGATTCTGGACGACGGCGGCGATGCAACCCTGCTGCTTCATCTGGGTGCCCGGGCCGAGAAAGATCTCTCGGTGCTGGCTGCGCCCGGTTCGGAAGAGGAAATCATCCTTTTCGCTGCCATCAAGGCCAAGCTGGCTGTTGATTCCACCTGGTATTCAACCCGTCTGGCTCAGATCAAGGGTGTCACAGAGGAAACCACCACCGGTGTTCATCGCCTGTACCAGATGCACGAGCGCGGCGACCTGAAATTCCCGGCCATCAACGTCAACGATTCCGTCACCAAGTCCAAATTTGACAACCTCTATGGCTGCCGCGAGTCGCTGGTTGACGGCATCAAGCGTGCCACTGATGTCATGATAGCCGGCAAGGTTGCCTTGATCTGCGGTTACGGTGATGTGGGCAAAGGATCTGCCCAGGCCATGCGCGCTCTTTCGGCACAGGTTTGGGTGACTGAGGTCGATCCGATCTGCGCCCTACAGGCAGCTATGGAAGGATACCGGGTTGTGACCATGGAATATGCCGCAGACAAGGCTGATATTTTTGTCACCTGCACCGGCAACTATCACGTCATTACCCATGATCACATGATCAAAATGAAGGATCAGGCAATCGTCTGCAACATCGGCCACTTCGACAATGAAATTGAAGTTGCCGCCCTAGAAAAATACCAGTGGGAGGAGATCAAGCCGCAGGTTGACCACATCATCTTCCCGGACGGCAAGCGTATCATCCTGCTTGCCAAAGGACGTCTGGTCAACCTTGGCTGCGGTACCGGACATCCCAGCTACGTCATGTCCTCCTCGTTTGCCAACCAGACCATTGCTCAGATCGAGCTGTTCTGCAATCCGGGCAAATATCCGGTCGGCGTCTATGTCCTCCCGAAACATCTGGATGAGAAGGTGGCCCGCCTGCAGTTGAAGAAGCTGAACGCTCAATTGAGCGTTCTGACTGACGAACAGGCTGCCTACATCGGAGTACCCAAGGAAGGGCCGTTCAAGGCTGAGCAGTATCGCTATTAATCTGTAAGCGGCTGCTGCGGTATCAGGATGAAACATCAAATCCCCTTCAACTTCCCTTTGCAAAGGGGATTGAAGGGGATTTTCTTTGAGGAGACACAATGATTATGGAGTGTCGCGCGGGGTGTGCCGCCTGCTGTATTGCGCCGTCAATCTCGTCACCGATTCCCGGTATGCCCGGCGGGAAACCGGCGGGTGTGCGCTGTGCTCAATTGACGGATGACAATCGATGCCGGATATTCGGCAGTTTCGAGCGGCCTCCGGTCTGCCGGAGCCTGCAGCCAAGTATAGAAATGTGCGGCACCAGTGACAGTGAAGCACTGGAACGATTAACCGGGTGGGAGCAGGCGACACGGCCCGAAACTACTTCTTCTGGCCGGTCTGATTCAGCGCCTTGATAAGAGCATCGGTGACATCCTGCGCCTCAACAGAGCTGCCGACGTAGAGCAGTTCTTTTTTAACTACTATGGCGGCAAATCCATTGGCTTTGCCATACACAGTAGCTGCTTCCTCAACGGCTTCATAGAGCGCCTTGCTCTCCTTGTCCTGTAGCGCCATGAGCTCCTCTTCCGAAGTCTGGACAAGTTTCTGGAAATCTTCCACCTTCTTCTGAAACTCTTTCGACTTGGCTTCGCGCTGCTGCGGGGTCATTGTGGCGGCCTTCGCTTCAATCGATGATTTTAACTTATCAAGCTGTTTTTTCTTTCCATCAAGCTTCACCTGAAGTTTATCTTTTTTCGTGATCAACAGCGATTTGAGTGCCGTGCCGCGATCAGATTCAGTGCCGATGCGGGAAAAATCTACAGAGCCGATACGGGTGATCTGGACGGCTACAGCCGGTTTCGGATCGGCTACAGCAGGAACGGTGGCTGTGGTTTGCAGCGTTGGAGTGTCCAGCTTTACTTCTGCCGGCTTATCGGCAGCAAAGGCAAGTGAGGGAAGAACGAAAAAGCAAACAATCAGGATCCTTGTGAACATGTGGGTCATGGCATCTCTCTTTTAACGGGATTGGGTGGTGCGAATAAGTGTTTGACGGGAAGTATTGCTGCGGCGCAGCTGCCTCATCAGCAATGCCCCGCCAGACAGAAACATGAATGCCGCTGCAATCAGCGGATGAACTACAGAGACGACAAGCGGTGTCAGGGCCAGGCGGGTCAGCCCGCGCAGCACCGTGTGCCGGGCAATGAAATCGGCCAGCGGTGGACTGCAGCGATAGTAAAACGAGACAAAAGCCCTGCCCGGTGCATTGGTCAGCAGATAGTCGTCGCGGAACGTACGCAGCTGCTGCACCTGTGGATGCAGATAGCTGCCGTACGCGGCGGTGGCGATGAAGCAGCCGCTGCGGGAACTGCTGTTGCTTCCGGTTGTTTGGTACACGCTGCTGCCTGTGGGTTCCGTAACCGCCTGAGTTGTGCCGCTGGTGCTGAAGCTGGCCTGGTGATTGTCGACATCGGTGGTATTGGTAACGAGAAGGACGGCCTCGCTGGATGAGCTGAAGCCGGGAATGGTAACGGTGGCGCTGTAGACGGAGGAAAAAGGATATTCGGTGATTAATCCGCTGCTGTTCTTTACGAAGGAAGTGGCTTTAATACCACTGGTACCTTTAATCGAAAGTGTCAGGTTGGCTGGTGCCCCGGTTGATGGCAAAAATGTGTAGTAGGCGAATGAGTAGTGCGGCAGCGTCACGGATGAGGTGGCCGTGGTCGAATTAACCGGATAGGCCGAGTATGTGGCAATCGGAGAATGCGTTGGGATCTGATTTATTTCAGAAATGTGACTTGACCAGTCGCGTTTGTAAACCTGCTTGGTGAAGCCGAAAAAATCCAAAGCGAGAGAGCTATTGTAGGGAGAAGAAGACAGTACCGAGTCAATCACCGGAGACATGGGGATGTCGGAATTTCCATCCGGGCTGGGAAGAGTGCCGGCACGTTTCCAAACGCCAAGAATCATATCCCTGGTATATGTTTCTGCCAAATAGCGATTGAAGATCCACCGCCCGTACCCGCCTCCGGTCGAAGTGCTTGCTGCAATATCAAGAGATGATGTACTTCGGGAGAACCAGTTTTGTATGTAGCTGTACAGCTGGTTAACGCTGTCGTACTGCTCATCTTCCATCCAGGTAGACGTAGCTTCTGCATACCAGATATCAAAATAATAGGTGTACCCGTATTGAATGGCATGGTGATATTCATGCGCGGCGGTTATCTGCAGGCTCAGGAGTGGATTGTAGATTTGTGGATTGAATATTGAATTGGTGAAGCTGCTGTCCAGCTCCATCCAGCTGGTATACGAATTCGGATAGGCTGCCGAAGAAGCAGGATGGTCGCCGGTCGTTACTCCGTAATATTTCTGTAAAATAAGATTGCGCAGATAAATGTCGTATGTTCCTGACGGTGTTGGAGCCGGCTGGTAGCCCCAGGAATAGTATTTTGCGTAAACATCTTCAAATATAGTTGCAACTTTTGTCGCCCAATCTGTGGCGTTGTTCAGGTTCAGTCCGGTGTAGTGGTTTATTCCGGAAATGTCGGGGGCATCTGTGCCGCTGGTGGTGTAGTGTATCTTGAAGTGGCCGCCAGAAGAGATGACAAATTGTTCGGCCCCGGAAAGTGTCGGTAATGCCAACTGTTTTGCCAGCGTTTTCTGGGTGGACTGCTCCAGCAGTTTCCAGTCGCGCTTCAAGCCATGTTTGAGCGGAGTCCCGCATCGATCAGCATCCGGTGATTCTGCAGACACAGACAGCAGCGCTTTCTGGAGCTGTACACTGTTGCTCTCGCCAAATTGCTGAAGGTAATATTCATCCAGCGGTCCGGCGCATACGGTCTCAGAAAACAGCAGCAGCGAGATTATGCCGAGTGCAAAATGCTTCATCAGTCCACCATCCTCTTGCCGGCCCGTAACGGTACGAGCGTCGTTGTGCCGCGGTCCACGGTGATCTCGGCTGTGAACGGACCGCTGCCGATGGAATAGGTCCCGCTCGGCAGTACTACAACAAAATAGCCACGGTCATCGGTTTCTACCGAAACAAATTGTTTGCCGCCGGAAGAGATCAAAATCGGCACTCGCGGGTAAGGTTTGAATCCGATGCCGTTGCCAAGTTTTCCCCCTGAGCTTTGCAGGTAGCAGATCCCGGTAATGGCCCCCGCTCCATCAGGTAGTGAGGTCTGCTCAAGTTGTGATTCCCGGGATGCCATGATAACCGGGCGCATTTTTTCCCGCACGGCGACAAAAACGCTGCCGTCAGAAGCTGGCCCGGAGACAAAGGCGCCGCCATCAAAATGATAATAGCTCCAGGCGTTTTCCGGGCGCTGTCCGGCCGCTGATGCCGAGGCAGCAAGCCCGGCAGATACGATTAAAATCAGGAGAAAAAATATGGATTTAGACATGGCTGCCGCCTAATTAGGGATCGATGCTTAATGAACATACTGCCCAATGTGCGGTTGAGAAGTCAAATGGAATAAATGTATTGTCACCTCTTTGCTTGACAAATCAGCGGCTTGACGCTATTTTCACAGGTCTATAAACCAAGCTTGAACAATACATTTCATAGAGTTGAGAGGAGTTTCCAGTCATGGCAGAAAAATTCATTTTTACCTCAGAGTCCGTATCTGAAGGGCATCCCGATAAGGTTGCCGATCAGGTTTCCGACTCTATTCTTGATGCGATACTTACCCAGGATCCCACCGCACGGGTAGCGTGCGAGACGATGGTAACTACCGGAATGGTGGTAATTGCCGGCGAGATAACCACAAATGCCGTGATCAACTATTCCGAAATTGCCCGTCAGACCATTAAAGACATCGGCTACACCGACTCTGAAATTGGTTTTGATGCTGATACCTGCGCTGTGCTTGTTTCCATTGATCGTCAGTCCCCGGATATTTCGCAGGGTGTTTCGGAAGGCGAGGGGCTGCACAAAGAGCAGGGAGCCGGTGACCAGGGACTCATGTTCGGCTATGCCTGCAACGAGACTCCCGAGCTGATGCCGATGCCGATCCAGTTGGCTCACCAGCTGGTTGCCAAATTGGCTGAAGTGCGCAAGTCAGGCAAGCTGGACTTCCTTCGTCCCGACTCAAAATCGCAGGTTTCGGTTGAGTATGTTGACGGCAAGCCGAGCCGCATCGATACGGTTGTTATCTCCACCCAGCACACTCCTGACGTAACGCACAAGAGAATCGAGGAAGAGGTTATTGCGGAAGTTGTCAGGAAGGTTATTCCTGCTCATCTGCTTGACGACCACACCCGTTACTTTATCAATCCTACCGGCCGTTTTGTTGTTGGCGGCCCGATGGGCGACTGCGGCTTGACCGGCCGCAAAATCATCGTCGATACCTACGGCGGCATGGGACGCCACGGCGGCGGTGCTTTCTCAGGCAAGGATCCTTCAAAAGTAGACCGCTCGGCAGCCTATATGGGTCGTTATGTTGCAAAAAATCTGGTAGCCGCAGGTCTCTGTGACCGTTGCGAGGTGCAGGTGGCATACGCAATCGGTGTGGCTCAGCCGGTTTCTATCATGGTTCATGCTTTCGGCACCGGAAAAGTGACTGAAGAGCGACTCGCCGCCCTGGTACGCGAAACATTTGACATGCGTCCAAGTGCTATCATCGAGCAGCTTGATCTGCTTCGTCCGATTTATCGTAAAACAGCTGCATACGGTCACTTTGGTCGTGAGTTGCCTGAATTCAGCTGGGAAAAGACGGATAAAGCGGCTCTGTTGAAACAGAAAGCGGGCCTCTAAAAGTTTTAGTAGTGACGGGGCGGCCCAAAACCGCCCCGTTTTTTTCTACGCGCAGGTCTCTGCTATGCCTACCAGCACTATCGGACACAACCCTCTGCTTTTCGGACATGATGAGCGCTCCGGAGTTATCGCCGTGGAATCAGCCGGCCATTTCATCCGGCTCTTTTTCAGAACCGCCGGTCGTGTGCATTTTCATGATGAACCGTTCCAGCCGTTTATTCTGGTCAACGACCCCGGTATTGTCTCCGGGTGCCGTGTTTCCTGTACCGTTCGGCAATTGTCCGGTGACGACTTTTTTCGCTGCCAGCTGCTGTTTGACTCCTGGGGCCACTGCCTGACCGCCCGTGATTTCCTGGCGGCAAAAACCGGTAAATCCTATTCTGCTTCCGGCGCCCCCTATCTTTTTCTACCCGACCTTTCGCACCAATATATGCTTGCCAGCGGGACAACACTCTTTAAAGGGATGGAGTTTTCCGAACTGCGATGCCTGGCACTCGATATCGAAACCGCCTGTGCCGACGGCTACGGCTTCTCGAATCCGGAGCGCCCGGATGACCGGATTATTTCTATTGCTCTTAAAGATTCTCATGGTGATGAAACCGTCCTGCGGGGAGACCTGCTGACGGAACCCCAGTTGCTGCAAGCCTTGAACCGGGCGATACACACCTGTGACCCGGATGTCATTACCGGGCACAACATTTTCCGTTTTGACCTCGAATATATTCACAAGCGGGCGGAAATGTGCGGTGTTATCCTGGACTGGGGCCGCAACGGCAGCCCGCCGCATATTACTCCGCATGCCCGCTGGAGCCTGGCTGAAAAAACGCTTGAATACCCGCGTTGGGATGTCTATGGCCGACACATTATCGATACCTATTTTCTGGTCCAGCAGTATGATGTCTCGGGACGCAACCTTGAAAGTCACGGGCTTAAAGCCGTAGCGCGTCATTTCGGAGTTGCGGCAGAGGGTCGTACGTATCTGGACGGTGCCGAGATTTCAGCCACATTCAGCAATGATCCGGAACAGCTGTATCGATATAATCTGGATGATGTCCGGGAAACTCTCTCCCTGTTCCGTCTTCTCGGTTATCCCTGGTTTCTGCAAAGCCGCATATTTCCCTACTCGTTTCAAAATTGTGTAATCAGAGGCAATGCCACCCGCATCAATGCGCTCTTTCTGCGCGAATATCTCTATCGAGGCCACGCAATCCCGGCCCGGACTTCTGCTGCAGCTCCTTTCGAGGGTGGTTATACCGAACTTTCATTTGCCGGGGTTGTCGGCCCGATTGTCCATTGTGATGTGGCGTCGCTCTATCCGTCATTAATGCTTGCATACCGGCTGGCTCCCGCCAAGGACAGTCTGGGGCTGTTTCTTCCGATGTTGGCAGATCTGCGCCGGTTTCGTCTGGCCGCCAAGCAGTTGTCCCGTGATGCGGGGGATGATGCGGAGCGTTACTATTATGATGCACTTCAGCAGGTGTTCAAGGTGCTGATCAACTCGTTCTACGGCTATCTGGGAGCGGCGCTGCATAACTTCTCCGACCCGGCTGCCGCCGCAGAAGTAACCCGTCTTGGCCGGGTCACGATCAAAAATATGATTGATCTGCTCGTTTCAGAAGGAGCCAGACCGGTGGAGATTGATACGGACGGCATATATTTCATGCCGCCGCAACGGTACTCTACGGTTGAGGCGGAGCAGGAACTGGTGCAGCGCGTTTCCGAAAAATTGCCGGAAGGGATCGAGGTTGAGCTGGATGGGCGCTATCGATCAATGTTTGCCTATAAAACCAAAAATTATGCGTTGCAGGATTACGATGGCAGAATCATTGTCAAGGGAAGCGGTCTCCGTTCACGTGGCCTGGAGCCGTTCCTTCGTGAATTCATACGGGAAGTTGTTGAATTGTTGCTGACCGGCAAAGCCGGCGAGTTTGAGCGGGTTTTTGATCAGTATGCTGCACGGCTTCGGTCGTCTGAGATTGATGTTGCCTGGGTTGCCCACACCGAAACGCTTAATGAGTCCCCGGACAGCTACCGCGAGAAGCTTCGATCAGGCAAGCGCAACCATTCGGCAGCTTTTGAAATCGCCCTGGCATCGGGAAGGCCGTTCCGTGCCGGAGATCGTGTCAGTTACTATGTCAGCGGCTTTGGGAGGGATGCAACAGCTTATGAACAATGTCGTCCGGTATATGCCTTTGATCCGGCACATCCGGATATCAATGCCCAGTATTACATCGAGAAACTGCGCCATGTTAGAAAACGCTTCGAGTCCTTTCTGCCGAAAGAGCCGACTCTTTTTGACCTGTGACGCTTGCGTACGTCGTTTCTTTATGGTAAGAGTCTGAAAAGAAACGATTGTTCATCACTAAAAGGAGCTAATATGAAAAAGGTTCTGTTGCTGTCAGCATTTTTGTGTGCATTTGTTTTGATGAGACCGGGTTTTGCCGTCGCCGAGCAGCAACCGGAGGTGATCGCTGAGAAGATGGCCATCAAGCTTACAAGAGGGGTCACCAACGTAGTCACCAGCATCGTAGAACTTCCGAAACAGACAATCGTGACTACGCTGGAAATGGGGGCGGTCGGATTGATTGTCGGGCCGCTTAAAGGGATTGGAATGACCGTTTACCGGGCCGTAGTCGGCGCTGCGGAGACAGTCTTCTGTATGGTCCCTCAGCCGGGCTATTATGATCCGATGATAGACCCTGAGTTTGTCTGGCAGGGATGGGAACCGAAACGGGATACGACCAAGGCGGTTACTGAGCAGAAGCAATAGTAATCAGGGTATTTCCATAAAAATAAAGGCGAGACCGGAACTGCCGGCTCGCCTTTATTGCATTCAGGCATGGTGCCCTTTTATTGACAGGACAATCGCTGCCGCAGGTATGCTTCGAACTCGGCACTGAACTCATCCCGCTTGAGCGCCATGTCAACAGTCGCTTTCAAGAAACCAAGCTTATCGCCGCAATCATGGCGCAACCCCTCAAACAGGCAACCGTACACGTGCTCCTCTTTTGACAATGTCAGGATGGCATCGGTCAGCTGAATCTCTCCGCCTTTTCCCGGTTTTTGCTTCGCAAGGATATCAAAGATGCGCGGCGTCAGCACGTAGCGGCCGATAATTGCCATGTCCGAGGGTGCCTCTTCACGGGGAGGCTTTTCGACCATATCAGTTACATGAAAGATCCTGTCACCGATTTGATGTGCCGCAACGCAGCCGTATGATGAAATATTTTCCATCGGTACTTTTTCCAGAGCCAGCACCGATCCCGCTTTTTGATTGAAAACGTCAAGCAGCTGCCCGAGACAGGGGCGATCACTGTCAACAATGTCATCTCCGAGCAGAACGGCAAAGGGCTCATTATTGACAAAATCCCTGGCACAGAGAATAGCGTGCCCAAGCCCCATGGCCTTTCGCTGACGCACGTAGAAAATGTTCACCATTTCGGCGATTTCTCGTACCCGCGTGAGTTCCCGGTTCTTTCCCTTGTCAGTAAGGTGCGCCTCCAGTTCCACGGAAATATCGAAGTGATCCTCAATATTATGCTTGCCGCGACCGGTAACAAAAAGAATCTGCTCAATTCCGGATGCGACCGCTTCCTCGACGACGTACTGCACGAGCGGCTTATCGATCAGCGGCAGCATCTCTTTCGGAGAGGACTTCGTTGCCGGAAGAAAACGGGTGCCGAGGCCGGCAACCGGGAAAACAGCTTTCTTGACCTTCATGTAGGTTCCTTCACAGCTGGATTTTGTCCGGATACTACTGGCCCGAGCAGGCACACCCGCCGCAGCCGGCCGGTTTTGGAGCTTCAGTTTTCGGGCAGTAGCCGGTCTTAAACCAGCCGTCACCCTTTAAACTGAAGGCAGCGGATGAGATCATTTTCTTCACGGCAGCACCGCATTGCGGGCACGTACTGGCAGGCGGGTCGGAAAATTTTTGACGCAGTTCGAATTGGTGGGTACAGCTGGTACAGCGGTATTCATACATCGGCATAACGGGCAAACTCCTCTAATCGGTGTAAATGTCAGTGGATACACTATAATAATGCCGGGGCACATTTGTCAATGCTGCTGCCGTCGATTGGGTGTACGACAAAAATGTTGCTGGATTCAATAACAACCTCCCCTCCCCTTGCGGGAGGGGATTGAGGGGTGGGGGAAACTGATTGTAACACGTTGATATTACTACAACTTCACCCACCCCCTCGCCCCCTCCCGTCAAGGGAGGGAGGATATAAAAACATCAAGGTGGTGACTTCCAGCAATTTTGTCGCACGGCTGTTTCAGTAAAAACAGTTACAGTAGCGGCCATATTCTGCTAAATATATCAGTTCATGAAAAAACTTATTCTCACAATAGTCCTGGTTGTCATCGGGTATCTGGTCTATGTCGGCGTTTCGCTTGTGCTGATGCCGCCGGTTTCCGATCTGGCAGATAAAAAATACACCACCACCATCCAGGTAAAGGACTGGCAAGGGGACTTCCATCCGTTCGTAATCGGACCGAAGAACCGCTACTGGACTCCATCCGGTCGCATTCCGGCAGAAATGAAGTGGGCGGTGATCCTGGCGGAGGACGCCAACTTTTACAAGCATGAAGGGTTTGATGTTAAAGCCATAAAGAATGCGATCAAATACGATCTCGAGAAAAAGAGCCTGAAGCGGGGTGCCTCGACCATTACCCAGCAGACCGCCAAAAATCTGTTCCTTTCGCGGGAAAAAACCATAACCCGGAAGCTGAAGGAGATTTATCTGGCGTACCGGATGGAGCAGGAACTGACCAAGGGTCGCATTATCGAGTTTTATCTGAATGTAGTCGAGCTGGGGCCGATGGTGTACGGTATCGGTCATGGCGCACAATATTATTTCGGCAAGTCCGCATCAAGCCTGACTCCGCGTGAGTGTGCCTTTCTCGCTGCCATGCTTCCCGGCCCGAGATCGGCCTACAACCCGTACAAAAACCTCGGCAAGGTTCTTAAACGCTCCGATATGATTCTGCGGCTGCTGCGCCAGAAAGGTGTTCTTGGTGAAGCGGAATATCAGGCCGCCCTTGCCCAGTCGCCAAACGTCGGGCGCATGCAGGAGAAGGTTGATGCGCTTATCAGTACCCCTCCGGTGTTTGCGTCGCCATCATCGGCACGGAAAGATCTGGGGGAAAAACCGGATGGAGAACAGCAGAATACGGTGCTGGAGAAGGGGAGCGATTCCTCGGGAGAACTGAAGGATACTGGTCAACCACCAGTGCCGACGGAGGCCGCTCCGGAGAACAAATAGGCTCGATGCATCAACGTAAATCGAACTTCTACGGGTCACAGGGCGAACATGCCGTGTGGCCTGTTTTTGTTTGTTAAAATGGTGGCGCGTGTTGCGGAGTGTGGTGTATAAGTAGTTGAAAGTCTGGTTAAACAAGGGGCACTGGATGAAGCCATGCATCATATTCATCCGGTATCGGAACTGCGTAATAACCTGAGTCAACTTGCCGAAATCTGCCACAAGGAAAACGAACCGGTTTTTCTGACCAGAAAAGGTCATGGTGATCTGGTGTTATTGAGTATGGAAGGGTATGAGCGGATGGTGGCCAAGCTGAAACAGCACGAAGGATATGATGCGGATATAGAGGCGCTCTGGCCGCGGGAGGCCGAAGCACGGTATGACGATATAGCAACCGGTAAGGTTGTCTGTCGTCCTTTGGATGAGGCCATAGATGCACTTGCGGCGCGAGCCAAATTACTGGTGTAATCTTTGGATAGGGACTTTTGGGGCAACCGTGGAATGTAGCAACCTATGAAACGGATGACGATAGGTCATGGGGTAGACATGCCTTGTGGCTTGTTTTGTGAGTGGTCGCGGTTAAATTGGTGGCGCGGATATTGATGTGTGGTGTATATATTGTCGGTAATATGAAGTGACAAGAATGAAACGACATGTCGTCGTATCGTATTCAATATGGGTAAATGAACCGTCTTAACTTATCAAAAAAACAGCTACGACACATTGTGTCATACGTATAGTGTATATTTGATTCAAAAACAGGAATATGGTTATCAGTATGAAAACTAATAATAATTCACTAGATAACTTATTTAACCTTGAAGATATTTCACCTCCTGCATATTTCCGTTCATGCGAGGAGATTGATCGCTTCGCAGGCAAGACACCTTATTCTCATCTTATGCGCCGTGCATGGGAGACCATGGCCTTGGACGGCATATTTTGCATTGACCGCAAGCCGACAGTTTACTTTAAAACCGTT
This sequence comes from Geobacteraceae bacterium, assembly GCA_025355325.1. Lineage (GTDB taxonomy): Bacteria > Desulfobacterota > Desulfuromonadia > Geobacterales > Pseudopelobacteraceae > JACRCG01. Next base: position 21,653 of record JANXZX010000003.1, on the reverse strand, counting down.
CAGTTAATTGATCCGGAAGAAATAAAGAAGCTCCATCGGTTGCTCTGGAATCAAGGCATTGCCACCATACTAGTTATTATAAGTAAACATAAAGTCCATGTATATTCAGGACTCGCCTATCCTGCAAAGAAACACGAAGATATTACTTCCGATAAACACCTGGTTCAACTATTTGATGTAGCGACTCAAGCACTGGATCTAAGCCAATTCATACAACGTGTAGAAACGGGACAGATTTATCAAGACAGGAGTGACTGTTTTCAGACGGGAAACAATGTTGACCGTTTTTTGCTTGATAACCTTGCAAAAACTCGTGATGAGCTTGTTGAGTGCACGAAGACAACCGACAACCGAAACATCGTGTACAATAGGATTCATTCTCTGCTCGGACGTCTAATATTTACTTGCTATCTGATCGACAGAAAAATAATCAATGGCGTGCAATTTGCTGCTGCAGGCGCGCCTGGAATATGCAACATTCAGGATCTACTTAATACTCATGAGCCTGATGCTGCCAAAGCAGTTCTTTACACATTATTTGACCTTTTGCAAAACCATTTCAATGGAAGCATGTTTGATGCAAACATTGCTGAAGAGTGGCTTGATATAACTCCAGAACATGTGAACATACTTAAAAGGTTCTTAAAAGGTGAGGAGTCAGGGACAAACCAGTTAACCTTTGATTTTTGGGTATATGATTTCAGCGTAATTCCAATTGAGACCATAAGTGCAATATACGAAGATTTCCTTAAGGCTGAGAATTCTGCTGATCAGCGCGAAAAAGGCGCTTATTATACTCCAAAACATCTTGCAGAAATGGTAATTGATGTTGCTGTAGAGGGGTGGGATTCGCTGCTAGGCAAGCGTTTTCTTGACCCCTCATGCGGCTCGGGGATATTTCTAGTTATCCTATTCAATCGCCTTGCCGAGGAATGGCGCAGAAAAAACCCGCAGGCCACAAATACTGAACGTGCTAAAGAGCTATTGAAAATTATTCAGACTCACCTCTGTGGTGTCGACGTCAATTTGACAGCTTGCAGGATAACCTGTTTCAGTCTTTATTTAGCTCTCCTAGATCAACTCAACCCTAAAGACATTCACGATCTCAAAGAAAAACATGGGACAGTTCTTACCAAGCTGTTGGCCTTGAAAAATGACAATTACGCCACGACCGCACTACCTGTTGTTTACGAGGGGAATTTCTTCGACACAGATATACCGTTAAGCGGGCTATTCGACTTGGTGATTGGTAATCCACCATGGGTGGGGAGAAATCAAGAACCTGACGAAATCATTAATGCTTGGTGTTTGACCAATAAAAATCCTTTTTCAGAAATTGCACCAAAGAGAAAAGCAGATCTACAAGCTTTTTTTCAGCCGCAAAAACAGATAGCACATGCCTTCATGTGGAAAGCACCTCTTCACGCAAAAACAAATGGTCGTATATGCTTGTTACTTCCGGCCAAGGTTATTTTCAATAAAACAGATGTGTTCCAAGCAGGATGGTTTAGACGTTTCAAGGTAGATACAGTTATTCAACTATCCGATCTTCGGCGCATACTTTTTGAAAATGCGATTAACCCTGCAATTATAGTTAAATATCGCCCTGAAAAACCAGACAACGAAGATTATTTCGTCAACTATGAAACCCCAAAAGCAAGTAATGATGATCCACGCAGGGGAATTGTTACGGTATTTTCTGATGACAGAAAAAAAATCGCTTTATCTGAGGTTTTAGCTCATTCGCAATCTAATGAAGCTTCCTTGCTTTGGAAAAAATATTTTTGGGCATCGGATCGTGACAATGAGTTGCTTAACAGATTGCTTGGAATCTCTAAATTGGGAGATATTCTTGAAAAGCGTTGGGTTGGCTGTCAAGGGTTTCAGCCATTTATTGAAAAGGCTTATCTGGAGAGCCCCAAAAAATACGGCAAGCCAAAAGATGCTTGGTGGCCAGAGGATCACCTCTATTTGAATGCATCTACTTCAACATTTGATTTCGCACTACTACAATCAGACTGTGAATTAATTGGAAGTCGATATAAACAATTACACCGAGACCGTATAGAACAAATACAAATTTATTCTCCACCGATGGTGTTGGCTAACAAAGGCTTTACAAGAATGGCTTTCTGTGATTTTCCTGTTATTTTTCAGGATGCTATCTATTCTATTTCTGGCACTGAACAAGACCGTAATCTTCTTATTTTTCTTACAATATTTTTGAAATCAAATCTTGCAAAGTATTTCCTATTTCACACATCTTCAAGCTTGGGAATTGAACGAGATCAAATTCATCCCAATGAATATAAACGGTTACCGTTTCCTTTGCCTGAATCAACAAATAACCCTGCAAAGTCGGAATCGATAATCAATAAAGCTGCGGAAATTTTCTACAACACAAAACGTCAGTTAGAGAATACTTTTTTAGACCATGAAACTATAATTGATCGCGCTCATATTGAATTACAGCCACTAGTTTATGATTACTATGATATTTCAGAATACGAACAAATTTTGGTTGATGATGCCGTAAACATCTCTTGCAAAAGCGTAATGCCCACATATAAAAAACGTCCCCCAACACTGTCGCCACCGACTTCTGATCAGCGTTTAAATTACGCAAACTTGCTTTGTGATACATTGAATAAGTGGGCTCACAGAGGTAACTTACGAGTAAAAGCCTTCTGTAGATTTTCTTCAAAACTTGGCTTAGGAATCTTGACGCTGCATAAATGCAATGACCTTATGCCGTATGAAGAAACGTCTGCTACGGAAGAATTGCAAAATAGTCTGCGCAGAATTAAAAGGTCACTTCGTGAAGATTGTGGGCATTTCTCATATATGCGAGATTTGAAAATATTTGAGCAAAACGAATTACACCTCGTCAAGCCCCTTACTTTGCGTCATTGGACCAGAACCTCTGCATTGAATGATGCCGACGAGATAGCCGCCGCAATTCTCTCTGCCAGGAGGAACGCATAGATGTCTGCTGTCGGCGACGCAAGACTATGGGGAGATTTGTTTCCCGACGACCTTATTCCAGACATTCTTCAGCTTGTCGTTGATACGTGGCAAAGCTTTTCAAAACCGACCTTTTCTGATCATGAAGTCCCTATAAGCCGGAGATTTTGTGAAGATCTACGGCGTGGAAAGGACCACCGGTCTCTACCTTTTTCTATTTGGCCAGAGTCTTCCGAAACCGATCCTGACTCAGGAAAAGAACTTGGTAGAATTGATATACGGTTTGTTCATGGTTATAGGGAGCGTGTGTATTTTGCATTTGAATGCAAACGGTTGAGGATCAACAAATCGAATCAGAACATAGGCGAATATGTTGGTGAAAATGGTATGGTTCGTTTTGTCAATGGCAAATATGCCAAGAACCTCGATTCAGGTGGTATGATAGGCTATGTCATGGATGGCGAAGTGACGAAGGCTATTGCTGCGGTTTCAAATGCAATAGTAAATAAAGCAGATAAATTAAACCTTAATGCTGGGACGGGAATGACTCAATCTAGCTTTGTTCTGAATGGGTCTGTTACTGAAACCTATCACACTATTTCTGCAAAGATGTTCATCCTTTATCATCTTTTTCTTGGCATACCAAAGTGTGGCGCTAAAGATTTAACCTTGGGGTAAGATGTAAATGACTGAAAAAAACGACCTTAAAAACTTTACCCTCCCGGCTCTGGAGCAGTTCCTTAAGGGGCAGGGGAAGGAACGATTCCGCGCCCTTCAGGTATTCAAGTGGATTTATCAGCAGGATGCCCATGGTTTTGCAGAGATGACCAACATCTCCAAGGCACTCCGTACGGAGTTGGCCGAAACAGCCTACATCAGCAACCTCGAACCGGAGGCGGTGGAGGAGGGGAGTGACGGCACCCGAAAGTATCTGTTTGACCTAGGGGACGGCAACAGCGTCGAATCGGTGCTGATTCCGATAGAGGGGCGCAACACGCTCTGTATTTCATCCCAGGTGGGCTGTGCCATGGCGTGTGAGTTCTGTCTGACCGGGACGTTCAGGCTGACCCGTAACCTGACCACGGCTGAGATCGTTAACCAGATTATGGCGGTCAAGCGGGATCTCGACCGGAATCCTCCCCTTACGCAGGCGGATGTGAGTGGTGCAGCCGGCGATTCTGACGATGGCGATGAGGGTGAGGACGACCGTCCGGATTCGCCCGCCGCCATCCGCAACATCGTCCTGATGGGTATGGGTGAGCCGCTCCACAATCTGGACAACGTTATACCGGCAATCCAGATCATGATTGACGGCAATGGCCTGCAGCTTTCCAACCGCCGGGTGACGGTTTCCACCTGCGGCCTCGTCCCGGAAATGGGCCGACTGGGGCGCGAGATCCCGAATGTCAACCTGGCCGTTTCATTGAATGCCACAACTGATGAACTGCGGAACCGGATCATGCCGGTTAACCGGAGCTATCCGCTCAAAGCGCTCTTGAAAGCCTGTAAAGAATTTCCGCTGCCGGGACGGCGCAAGGTTACCTTCGAATATGTCATGCTGGGGGGAATAAATGATTCGCTTGATGACGCCAAGCGGCTTTTGAAACTGATCAGCGATATTCCCAACAAGGTCAATCTGATACCGTTCAACGAACATGAGGGGTGTGATTTCAAAGCGCCGACCCGTGCTGCCATTGACGCCTTCCACAAGTATCTGATCGATCGCCATGTGACGGTTATCACCCGGGACAGCCGCGGTGGCGATATTTCGGCGGCGTGCGGGCAGTTGAAGGGAAAACTGGAAAAGGGAAAAACGGGTGACGGAGAGTAATTCTGAAGAGAGCGACAGTGTAGAAACGAAAAAGACCTCCGGGCGCTATAGCCTCGGAGGTCTTTTTCGTTCAAATGTTCAGTGGCATTATGCCTGCGGACGCCGTGAACGGTACTCGATCACCGGTTCGTGCCGTGCTGCGCTGCGCGGGGCACTCCCGGCAGGTTTCGGTTTGCTCCAGGGCTTTGCCTGGCCATCACGACCACCGGCTGGTTTGCCGAAGCGTCCGGCAGGTCCACCGGGGCCGCTTTTGCGAGGGCCGCCGCTGCGACCGGCCGGTTTTCTGATGGAGGTTGACGGCTCGTGTCCGGCAATCTGCAGTTCCGGCAGTTTCTTGCCGATGAAGCGCTCAATGCGCTCCAGATAGTTGCGCTCGCCGGCTGATGCGAACGAGATGGCGATGCCGGTTGCTCCGGCGCGGCCGGTACGGCCGATACGATGGACATAGTCCTCGGCGAAGCGCGGCAGATCGAAGTTGATAACATGGCTGATGCCGTTTACGTCCAGGCCACGGGCGGCAACGTCGGTTGCTACCAGCAGGCGGATACCGCCGCGGCGCATACGGTCGATGGTCTTGTTACGGGCCATCTGGGTCATATCGCCGTGCAGAGCTGCTGCAGGGTAGCCGTTACGGGAAAGTTCGCGGGATAATTCATCGGCATCGCGCTTGGTAGCAGAGAAGATGATGGCGCGGGTAAGTTCGGAATCACTGACCAGATGGTTAAGGAGCTCTTTTTTGTGATTCAGGTTGTCGGTAACATGCAGACGCTGCTCGATCAACGCATGTGAAGAAGTACTGACGGCCAGCTGAATCCGCTTTGGCTCACGCATCATCTTTTCGGCCAAACGTGCGATGTCGCCTTCCATGGTTGCAGTGAACATCAGGGTCTGGCGATTTGACGGGGTGCGATCGACAATTTTGTTGATATCTTCGCTGAAACCCATATCCAGCATGCGGTCGGCTTCATCAAGAACCAGCATTTCCAGGCGGTCAAGCCGGATGCTGCCACGTTCGATGTGGTCTACAAGGCGTCCCGGTGTGGCGACAATAATGTCAACCGGTGCGGAAAGCAGGCGAAGCTGCTCACGATACGGCATACCGCCCAGCAGTGTTCCGCAGCGGGGACGGATACCGCGACCGTAGTTACGGGCGGATTCCATGACCTGGCCGGCCAGTTCGCGGGTTGGTGCCAAAACAAGAATACGTGGCCCTTTGCCGGGCAGTGTCGATTTCTTTGTCAGGAGTTCCAACGCAGGAAGTACAAAAGCGGCGGTTTTGCCGGTGCCGGTCTGGGCAGTGGCGATAACGTCATGTCCTGCCAGTACCAGCGGGATTGATTGTTCCTGAATCGGGGTCGGGATTGTGTAACCACAGGCGGTAATCGCCGAGAGGATGGCCGGGTTAAGGCCCAGTTCTGCAAACGTCATATTGATTCCTTTTTCTGGGAGCGGTGTAAAGACAAAAGCGCACACGAACCGAGGAGTCAAACGGATGACTCCGGGAAAGATAATTGCAGTAACGTGCGGGCAGACAATAAATCTTCGCCTGCCGTACGGTCTGCTTGTTTCAATAGGAATTGAAGCTACAGGTGGGGCAGAATGCGATGATCAAAAGAGAAGCAACGGACACCATACCGCTGCTTCATGTGGTACAACAATTCGACAATATATATGGTTGAATAATTAATAGCAAGCATTAAATTCGGCGATCAGGGCAGCGATTGCGTATACATCTGATTCTGCCCTTGTCTATTGATCCTTCATCGTGGTAACGTCGCCGATTATAGTATACTAAAGCACACAAGGAGTACCGCGTGTCCAAACAGTTTGTCAGTGAGATAAAAGACCGTGATCCGGTCAGTGCAGTTTTTCTCGTCAAGGACAAGATTCTGGCCATGGCCAAGAATGGCAAACCCTATATGAACCTGCGCCTGATGGACAAGAGCGGTGATATTGAAGCCAAGGTCTGGGATAATACGGAGCTGCTCGACAAACAGTTTGACAAGGATGATTTCGTCAAAGTGCGGGGCAAGGCCTCGGTCTATATGAACAAAATGCAGGTCGTTATTGCCGAAATCGGCAAGGTACCGGAAGAGCAGGTGGTGCTGGCGGATTTCCTTCCCGAGTCGCCGCGCAATTGCTCAGAAATGCGGCAGGAGTTGACCGACACGGTTGCCGCGCTTGACAACCGCCATCTGAAAGGGTTGATGGAAGCTTTTCTTGCTGATGAACCGTTTATGGCGCTGTACTGTCAGGCTCCGGCTGCCAAGGGGATGCATCACGTCTACCTGGGCGGACTGCTGGAGCATTCCCTTGCACTGGTGAAGCTGGTCAAGACAATCGTGCCGCTGTACGGCGGTATCAACGAGGATTTGCTGGTAGTTGGAGCGCTGCTGCATGACGTCGGCAAGATCTTTGAGATGAGTTTTGAGCGGGCATTTGATTATACCGATGCCGGAAAGCTGCTGGGTCATATCACTATCGGAGTTGAGCTGGTTGATGAAAAGATCCGTCTGGTGGAAGGCTTCCCGCGTGAACTGGCCCTGCTGCTCAAGCATATGCTGCTTTCCCATCATGGCCAGTACGAATACGGCTCACCGAAGCGTCCCAAGACCATTGAAGCGACCATTCTGAATTATCTTGATGATATGGATTCAAAGATCAACGGCATTCGTGCCCACATCGCCAAAGAGACCGCTTCAACGTCGCGCTGGACCGCGCATCACCGGCTGTATGACCGCTATTTTTTCAAATGTAACGGCATGGACGACGAGCAGGAGGTCGTATGCGTAACGGATGAAAGCTGCCAGGCGGCGTCTGAGGAACCGGTCGTGAGGGACGAGGAGCGCAAAGAGCGGCAGTCATTCAACAACCAGCCGCTCAAAGGGTTGGAAAATCTGAAATTGTTTTAGCAGGTACGGGGGCTGATTTCAGCCCCTTTTCATTTCTATCTGCAACTCCAAAATCTTCTTGCGCAGCGTGTTCCGGTTGATGCCGAGTATGTCGGCGGCTTTTACCTGGTTCCAGCGGCATTTCTCCAGGACAAGACGAATCAGGGGGCGCTCGACCTGCTCCAGCACCATTGCATGAATATCACCCTTATCAAGCTGTTCAATGCCGTTCATGCAGGAACGCAGCTTCTGGTCAATGAGTTCCTCCAGCGACGTTTCCTGACTTCCTCCGGCCTGTTTGATCTCCTGAGCCTGAAGCAGCAGTCCCCCGAAATCAAGCGCGGTCAGAAGCGGATCGTTTGACAGAATCACGGCCCTTTTTATGGCATTTTCAAGTTCACGAACATTGCCCGGCCAGGAATATGCCTTCAGGAGAGTCAGCGCGTCCTCGCTCAGCCGCTTGGGGGCAACCGCCATCTCAGTGCAGGAACGTGTCAGAAAATAAGCGGCCAGATCGGCGATGTCCTCGCGGCGCTCGCGCAGCGGGGCAAGCATGATCGGCACCACATTCAGGCGATAATAAAGGTCTTCGCGGAATTCCTTCTGGCGTACTTTTTCGACCAGCGACTGATTTGTTGCCGCAACAATCCTGACATCCACGGCAATATTCTGGTTTCCGCCGATACGGGTGACTTCCTGCTCCTGCAGCACGCGCAAAATCTTGGCCTGCAGATCCAGCGGCATGTCTCCGATTTCATCAAGAAATAGGGTGCCGTGATTGGCCTGTTCAAATTTGCCCTGTTTTCGCTCTCCGGCGCCGGTAAAGGCACCCTTTTCCGAGCCGAACAGTTCGCTTTCGAGGAGATCACGGGGAATGGCAGCGCAGTTGATTGCCACAAACGGTTTTCCGAGGCGCTCCGAATTGAAATGGACGGCTCGCGCTACCAGTTCTTTTCCGGTACCCGATTCCCCCTGGATCAGAATGGTGACATCGCTTACCGCCACCTTGCCGATGGTCTTGTAAACCTCCTGCATGGCTGGTGAATTGCCGACGATGTTTTTCTCGACCTGGTAGCGCTCTTTCAACTCCTGCTTGAGGGTCGTAACCTGACCGGCAATATCGCGCGCCTTGGCGACTTTCTCGATAATGGCATCGATGACGTCCAGATCAAACGGCTTGGTGATATAGTCGTATGCTCCCCGTTTCATCGCCTCTACTGCATTTTTCATGCTCGCTTCGGCGGTCATGATGACGACCAGCAGATCGTTTTTCAGCTCTCGAACTTTATCCAGCAGGTCAAGACCGGTGATGCCGGGCATCTTGATGTCGAGAATGGCCAGATCATAGCAATTGTCCTTGATCAGTTCCAGCGCATGACGACCGTCGTGCGCCAGATCAACACTAAAGCCCTTTTGTTTGAGCGCCTTGGAAAGTACCCAGCGGATACTCTCTTCATCATCGGCTACCAGAATTCTGTTAAGCGGCATAGGAAACCTCGTTTTAATATACTTTTATCGTACCAAAGGCAGCAGTACCGTAAATTTTGTGCCGTGTCCCGGATCGGATTCGGCTTTGATCATGCCGCGATGCTCCGAGACGATTTTGTGACAGATGGTCAAACCCAGGCCGGTGCCGCCGGATTTTGTGGTGAAGAACGGCGTCCAGATGTTTTCCAGGTCTTCCGGCGGGATGCCGGGGCCGTCGTCAGCAACCTCAATTGCCACCATGCGTGAATTCCGCTGGTTCTGGGTCATACGGTAATCGGAAAGCACCCTGCTGGTTACGGTCAGGCGGCCGTCCACTCCCATTGCATCAATCGCATTGCAGATAAGATTCAGAAACAGCCGGGTCAGCATTTCATAATCAGCCATTATTTCCGGGATACTTGGATCAAGATGCTGAACAAATGCTATCTGCCGGTCAACTACCGCCTGCTTCTGCAACAGCAGAATATCGCCCAGAATTCTGTGCAGATTGACCGGCCCGATCTGAAGCGCCCGCGGAGAAGCCAGTTCCAGCAATTCGCGGATGATATGGTCGATGCGTTCGGTTTCTCGAATTACCACGCGGGTATATTCGAGCATTTCACTCTCAGGTGAAAATTCCCGTTCCAGCAACTGCGCCGCACCTTTAATGCCTCCCAGCGGATTTTTTACCTCGTGGGCCAGACCGGCAGCGAGCGTACCCAGGGTGGAAAGGCGGTCTGCCTGACGTACGGCTGCTTCCAGCTCGCGGATATAGGTGATGTCTTTCAGTGTCAGTATCGCGCCGATGTTTTCGCCGCTTCCCTCAACCAGAGGATAACAGGTAACCGCAACCGGCGTAATTTTGCCGGTGGAGCGGACCACGACGTTCTCATGGTCTGAGATGGTGATCCCGGTGCGCATGGTTTTGGTGAGCATCTCCACCAGAGTTGTTTCAAGGGAAAACAGTTTGTCAAACTCCGCCCCTTTCGCCTGACGTTGCGAAAATCCGGTGATCTGCTCTGCGGCCGGATTGCACAGGGTAATGCGGCCGTTGCTCCCCACAACAATAACGCCGTCCCCCACACTGTCGATTACGGTGGCGTAGTAGTCATCCCGGTATTTCTGCTGCTGCTCACTCTGCATGTTCACCCCGGGCTGTATCCGGAGCATGGGGCGGTGTGTCCGGTATGCTCCTGATCTTTTCCGTCAGCGATTTAATGTCTGTTAAATATTGTGCCGAATTGGCTGCCCGGCGGATCTCTGACGCGCCGGCGAAGCCTTTGGCGTACCAGCCGATATGTTTCTTTATCTCCCTGACCGCTACCGCTTCGCCCATCTCTTCGATAAACAGGTTCAGATGGGCATCAATGGCGTCGGCCCGTTCCGCGGTGCCAACCGGAGTGTAGGAACCGGTATTCGCCAGCTCCCGAACCTGCCTGAAAATCCAGGGGGCACCGAGTGCCCCTCGGGCGATCATGATGCCGTCGCAGCCGGTTTCTTTCAACATCCGGAGGCAATCATCCGGCGTAAACAGGTCGCCGCTGCCGAGTACGGGAATTGAAAGTGCCGCCTTCATTTCTGCGAGCTGGGCCCAGTCGGCCTGGCCGGAAAACATCAGGCTGCGGCTGCGGGGGTGAAGCGTGATGGCATCGCACCCCTCCGCTTCCGCGATTCGTCCGACTTCCGGAAATACATTGTCACCGCAATGCCAGCCGGAGCGGATTTTGATCGTCAGCGGCAGTGTGGTGGCGGCACGAACTGCGCGGATGACGGCGGCGATTTTACCCGGCTCCTGCAGCAGCGCGCTGCCGGCGCCGGTACCGACGACCTTGCGCACCGGACAACCCATATTGATGTCCACCAGATCGCCGTACTCTTCAATCATGCGTGCCGCTTCGGCAAGGTCGGAAGGCTTGTCGCCGAATAGCTGGATGCCGAGTGGACGGTCACCCGGAACGCTCTTCAGAAGGGCCAGTGTCTTGACTCCCTCACGAACCAGTCCGTTGACGCTGACCATCTCGGTAAACGCCAGTGACGCTCCGGCCTGACGGCAGATCAGGCGAAACGGCAGATTTGTAATTCCCGCCAAGGGTGCAAGCACGACGTTGTGCTCGAGAACAAGTGATCCAATTGTTAATGGTTTTAGCATGATACACACTGACGATTCGAACCGGGAGGGAAGAAAACGGCTATAATCTGCCTAAATTTTGGGCATAGTAGCACAGCCGGAATAAATGGCAAGGGCAAAAAACAGTTTTTTATTGCCAACCGGAAGATTTCCGTTTTTAATGGACGAAACTACGTTGCACCTACAAGGAGAACTGCCATGTTTGGAATAGGCATGCCGGAAATGATAATTATTCTCGTGATCGCTCTGATTGTCATCGGTCCGAATAAACTCCCCGAATTGGCCAAGTCGCTTGGTAAAGGTCTGGCCGAATTTAAAAAGGCCTCGGAAGACTTCCAGAAAAACGTCCGGGAAGAGGCGAGCAAGAGCGATGAGAAGGATGCGGCCTCGGCTCCGGCACAAGTGGCAGCGGCAGCCCCGTCGCCTCACGTGGAAACGCCTGCCGCAGCGGCGCATGCGGCACCGGTTGAGAAGAAGGACACCCCGGCGGCCTAACTCCTAACAAAACTGCACAATTAAAAAGGGGATGCTTTCAGGCATCCCCTTTTTAATTGTGAGTGATTCGCGGCACTTCACTATTACTCTGTCAATACCCTTCTAATAGCCGCGTCCAGGCCGTCCACAGAATATGGTTTCATGACTAATTCCCTGATGCCGGTCTCCTTCACCTGCTTTTCATTGAACGTTTCGCAAAATCCGGTGCAGAGGATGATCGGAATATCTGCTCTGATAGCCAGGAGTTCTTTTGCCAGTTCTTTACCGGTAAGGCCCGGCATGGTCAAGTCGGTAATAACCAGATCAAATGCAGCCGGATCGGCTTTAAAAACCTTCAGAGCCTCTAAGCTCCAGGTGGTGGCCATGACCTGATAACCAAGAGATTCGAGCAGTTCCTGACCCATTTCCACAAGCATCTCCTCGTCATCAACAAACAATATCCGCTCCGGCCCGCCGGGGGACGATTCGACAGAAACAGCTTCCGACAGGATGTCACCCGTGATTTTAGGGAAAAAAATGTGAAAGGTCGTTCCCTGTCCCGGTTCGCTGTAGACAGTGATCGCTCCGTTGTGGCTTTTGATAATCCCCTGTACAACCGCCATCCCCATCCCGGTCCCTTCTCCCACTTTCTTGGTGGTGAAATAGGGATCAAAGATTCGTTCCCTGACCGCTGCATCCATGCCATGTCCGGTATCGCTTACCGTGAGTCTGAGGCACGTTCCGGCGTCAAGCACCGGACAGAGAGATATCAGTGAGGAGTCAACGATGGTTTCAGACAGAGTTACAGTCAATTCCCCGCCTTGTTCGCGCATGGCATATGCCGCATTGGTGCCCAGGTTCATCAGTACTTGATGAATCTGGGAAGAATCGGCCAGAATCAGGTCACCTTCCGGAGCGGTTGTAATGTGCTGAAGGATTCCGATGGTAGAGGGAAGTGAAGAGCGGAGCAGCTTGAGAACCTCATCAATTATCACAGCAACATGTACCGGCTTCCGTTCCAGTTCGCTCTGGCGACTGAAAGCGAGGATCTGCCTGACCAGATCTTTTGCGCGTGAACCTGCCTCCAGCACCCGCCCCAGATCCAGTCCCGCCGCTGTGTTCTCATCCAGTTTCCGGATAGCCAGATCCGTATAACCGATAATTGCCGTAAGAATATTATTGAAATCATGGGCGATACCGCCTGCAAGTGTGCCGATCGCCTCCATTTTCTGCGACTGGCGCAGTTCCAGTTCCATTTTCAGCTCATTGGTAATGTCGCGGTGAATACAGACATAATTGATTACGGTTCCGTTCACGTCACGGACGGCGGAATTGATAGCTTCCGACTCATACAAAGTGCCGTCTTTTCGTTTAAGGGTCATGCGTCCCGACCAGGAATCGTTACGATTGAGTACATCCATGATCCCCTGGTAATAGGCCCTGTCGTGCTTGCCGCTCTTGAAAATGCGCGTATGCCGACCGATGAGTTCGTCCTTTGCATACCCGGTTATCGGTACGCAGGCAGGGTTCAGGTACTGAATATGCCAATCGGGATCAGTTATAAATATTGCTTCGGCAGACTGCTCAATGGCGGCCGCCAGGCGAGTCCGCTCCTCTTCGGCCCGTTTCTGCTCAGTGACATCAATCATAACAGCCAGGCTTTGCGCCGTTTCAGGAATTGTCGTAACCGTTACGGAAATGTCTTTTATTACACCCTGATTACCGAGAAAACGGAACTCGTAGCTTTGCGGTGCCAGTTGAGGATCAAGTCGTCTCAGGCGGTGATATTCCTTCATGCGTACCAGATCGTCCTGATGCGCAACAAAGTCGCTCCACTTTTTGCGCCCTTCCAGTTCGGCTCTGGTCAATCCGCTCAGTACCTCGAACTCTCTGTTACACATTGAGATGGTCGTATCTTCTTCAATAAATACCAGTGCGGTTCCGCAATGTTCGAAAATTTCGCGATACTTTTCTTCGGAATGCCGTAGGGCCTCTTCTGTCCGGCTTCGTTCCTGATACAATACGGCATTTTCCAGCGAAATGGCGGCCTGAGCGCCCAACAGTTCCAGAACCGCAACCATTTCAATTTTGAAAGCGCTGCTCACGAGGCTGTTTTCCAGATAGAGCATTCCGATCAGATGGTCCTGTCTCACCAGCGGCAAACAGAGCGTCGAGAGCGGTTTTTGTCGCAGAATGTACGGGTCAGCCGCAAAAAGCTCATTGGCCGCCACGTCCTCCATAATAAGGCATTCCTGAGTGCGCTTGACGTAGTTGACCATGGTGAGTGGAAGCAGAGAAGCAAATGAGGTCGTATTATAGAGATCTACGCGGATTTCCCCGTTCTCGACGCAGGCTTCGGCTGCCAGAGACATCTTCTTCCCCTGCATCAACAGCAGACATCCCCTCTGTGCTCCGGCGTTTTCCAGAACGACAGTCATCAGAGTCTTGAGGAGGTCGGAGAGGATGATTTTGCCGGAGATGGCCTGAGAAGCCTTGATGACTGAGATCGCATCCAGACCCGCGATCCGGGCGTCGAGATCTTCGGAGGAGGCGGAGTGTTCGTCAAACTGCAGCCAGCGGTTTTCCCGATCAAGCTCCCTGACCTTTTTGTCTGCTCCCCAGCGAAGATAACAGGCGCGGGCCTGGCGCAGATACGCATCGGCATTTGTCGCAAAACCCAGCTGCCGGTAAAACCTGTCTGCCAGTTCATTGGCCAACCCCTTGTCCTGAATAAAACCATGTGTACCGGCCGAATCTATGCATTGTTCATAGAGATGCATGGCGTCAAGGTCGCGCCCTGTCAGGCGTGCCAATTCGGCTTCAACGAGCAGGTGCAGGTGGCTGAAGTTCTCCGGGCAACTCTCCGACCAGATTGCCATCTGCCGTTGATTCTCCCGGATCTTTTCAAGGTGCTGCGTTTGATCGGCGGCAGAAGCGTCATCATGGAGAGCCGCCAGAATCAGCGATTCATAAAAATTAAGCTCGGCGACGGAGATCGAACTGGAGAAGAACCCGCCCAGCTCACGGGCCATTGCAACAGCTTCAAGCGCTTCCTCCGGTCGGCCGTACAGATAATGGATCTGCGCCTTCAGAACAGCATATCTGCCGATAGCGCCGAAGCTCCGCCGTTCGCGGCACTCCGCAAGAAATGCGGCCTCATTCTCATAATTTGATGAAGGGTCTGATCCTGTCAGCTCTGAAAGTGCCAGTTCAAGACCCTCCAGGGTATCGGTTGCCCAACGGTTCACGGTTTTCCGGGTAAAGTACAACAGCGCCGGCAGCTCGTTTTTGATCAGCGCCAACGTTTCTCCGCGATAGAAGGGCTGAAACAGCTTGTACGCCATGCTGTAGCCGGTCCACTGCATCTCTCCGGAGGCGAGCCCGGCCTGAATACCGTCATTGAGGGTGGCATCCGCCCACTTCAGATGCCTGACCCACTGGTTTAAATAATGACCAAGCATGAAGCTGGCCTGACATTTCTGTGCCAGCACATTGAAACGTTCACTGAGCCGAAGGGCCACCATCCCGAAGGCATAGGCATCCTTGAAATTACCCAGAACAGAGTTAAGCACCATGCCGTAGGCTGAGTAACCGACCGTGGATTTGGGAGTGGGGCCGTATTGCAATGACGTATTCACATTCAGAACGCTGATCAGGGCAAACATGGTGCTGTCCGTATACCGTGCCGGCACCACCATATTGGATAACAACTCAAGACAGACCCTTTTTTCCGGTTCCGAGCATTCCGGCACATCCGCCAGTGACGAGATGTCGCGAGACCCCAGGATCTCGACATATCTGTTTAATTCAGCGTTAAGCGCTTCGGACAGATCGTTTTCCGGCACAATGACATTCAGCAGGCGCAGCGCCTCCCGCCCGGCAGTGATGGCAGCGGGATAGTTCGCCAGTAACGTATATTGGATTATCAGGATGTTGTACAGGCGCGCTTTTTCCAGATTCGATGCCGCCCGGACGACGAGGCGGTCGATTGATTCCTTGGCCAGATCATATTTACTGTTCAGATATTCTGCTTCGGCCAGTTCCTGGTTTATCTCGAAACAGAGCGGATAGTCCGTTTTCCAGGCATCCTCATCCAGAAGTTGTGCGCCCAGCGACAAATAACTCAGTGCGGATGCATAGGCAGTCGATGCTTTGGCTTTATTACCGGCAATCAGGTTGAGCCTGGCGATCCGGCACCTCTCTTCCGGATTCGTGATCAGATCGATGCCCCGGTTAAACTGGTTAACAATGTCAAAGACATTCTCGTCAACAGCCTCGTCCGGCGCAGCAGTCAGCATCAGCCGTCCGATCTGCAGGTGTAGCGGCACCCGCTCCGTTTCGGGAATCAGCGAGTAGGCGGCTTGCTGTACGCGGTCATGCTGGAATCGGTAGCGATTGCCCGGCAGGTGCAGCAACAGTCGCTCCTGAAGAGCTTCTCCCAGAGACGCCTCAACGACAGCGTCCGGTGCGCTGCTGATCGACAACAGGGTGTCGAAATCAAAACTGTTACCGATACAGGCGGCCGTCTGCAATGTTTGTCTGGTTTCCGGGGTAAGCTTTTTCAGCTTTTCCACCATGAAATCGACCACGTTATCGGTGTACCCTTTCGCAAGAATGCGACCGGCGTCCCATTTCCAGACGGATTTCATCTGATCAAACTCGACCAGACTCTCCTCATGCAAGGTAATCAGAAACTGGGTGACAAAGAAAGGGTTACCGGCGGTTTTCTCATAAATCAGGCCGCTGAGCGATTCAAAGCCGCTTTCATGGGGGCGGAAGGTGTCGGCCATGAGATGCCCCAGATCGGTGAATGACAGCGGCAGCAGGGTGATTGTCCGCAGAGGGCCGCAGTTCCTGTTGATGGTATCCAGCGTCAGGATCAGCGGATGAGACGGGTTGGTCTCATTGTCCCGGAAGGCGCCGATCATGAGCAGATATTTCATGTCGCTGTCGGTGATGATGTTCTCAAGCAGTTTGAGACTGGCAGCATCAGCCCACTGCAGGTCATCTAGGAAAAGTACCAGTGGATGCTCAGGAGCGGTAAATACGCTGATAAACTGGCGGAACAACATGTTGAAGCGATTGGTGGAATCAGAAGGCGACAGTTCCGGCACGGGCGGTTGCCGACCGATAATGACTTCGAGTTGCGGAATGATGTCAACGATCAGTTGCCCGTTAACGCCGAGTGCGTTCCGGAGTTTTATGCTCCAGGCAGCGATGCGCTGCTCGCTCTCGGTCAAAATCTGCCGGATCAACTCCCGAAAAGCATCGCCAAAGGTTGAATAAGGAATGTTGCATTTGTACTGGTCGAACTTGCCGGATATAAACAGACCTCTCTCCCGCACGATCGGTTTATACAGCTCCCGGACCAGAGATGTTTTGCCGACGCCGGAATATCCGGAAATCATGATCAACTCGGGGGCACCGTGCTGCACCACCCGATCAAAGGCTCCAAGCAGCAAGGCGATGTCATGTTCACGCCCGTACAGCTTCTGCGGGATCAGCATCCGGTCGGAAAGATCCCGCTCTCCCAGCGGGAAAACTTCGGCATTTTCACCGCCATCCCGTAAGGCGAGACATAACTCAAGGTCATATTTCACGCCGCTTGCCGTCTGATAGCGATCTTCAGCGGTCTTGGCGAGAAGCTTCATGATGATGTCAGATATCGGCTTCGGCAGGTCCGGCACAAGTTCTTTAGGCGGCTGTGGCTGGCGTGCAATATGGCAATGTACCCATTCAAGCGCATCTTTGGCCTGAAACGGAGTCCTTCCGACAATCATTTCATACAGAACAATGCCGAGAGAGTATAAATCGCTGCGATGATCGATAATACGGTTCATCCGGCCGGTCTGTTCCGGGGACATGTAGGCAAACATCCCTGCGAGCTCATTCCGGCTATGTGCTATTGAGTGATCGTGCGGCAGGATTGAAGATAGTGAGGAATCGCTGATGACGACATCGGTGCTCCCGGGGCTGATCAGGATGTTGTCAGGGGTAATGTTCTTATGGATGATATTATTGCGATGCAGATCTGACAGCGCAGCTGAAATCCTGATGGCAAGCGGCAGGAATCGTACTGAATCTATCGGGGCGCCGAGCAGGGACCTGAGTGGGTGGTAGCCGTTCAGATCATCTGATGTTTCGGCGGGATGTGGGGATGACATATATGGCCCTTCTTGATTTATCTACTAATGAGCTTAAAACAATGTCATCACGCCTGATATTTCGAGGCTTTGTAGCCATCCACCATAACCTCCAGATGTCCGTCGTTCGGGCAAAAGATCAGACCATGGATCGGGACGTCAGCGGGGATGAGCGGATTAGCGCGAATTTTCTCTACCACTTCAATCACGTTATCTTCCGGACAGGAAAAGGTGCCAAGCCATTGCGCCAGGTCCGGGACATGGGTTTCTATCGCGGAGGGGTGGATACCGCGGGCAATCATGTCACTTTTCAGCTTCTCCGGGTCGATGTTTGCCATTCCGCAATCTTCGTGCCCGATAACAAAAACCTCTTCCACTCCCAGCATGAAAATAGCCGCCACCAGACTGCGGATAACCCCGCCATGGAGTGGGTCAATCAGAATGTTTCCGGCGTTCTTGATGACCTTTGCATCGCCCCGTTTTATCCCCATTGCCGGTTCTAAAAAGTCAACAAGGCGGGTGTCCATACAGGTGAAGATGGCGAACTGCCTTTTCGGATTTTTCGGGAGCGGCGGAAATGCTCCCGGGTGGACAAAGCTCCTGTTAACGGTAATGATGGAATCGAGTAGGGTCATGGGCGAGTCCTCACATATCGTGTTATGGCTTTAAATTTCTGTGATGTCCTGCCTTCGCCGACGGCGAGGCAGACTTCAGAACATTTAAAAATTAACAGGAAATGGTTGACGGGTCAACTTATGAGTAGTCCCATGAAAACCCCGCCCGAATACTACTGATCTTCTGCTTTGTCCTTTTTTGTCTTTGTAGGGGCGCGGTCTTAGACCCGCCCTGCTGCAATAACCAATAGCAACATCAAAGGCGGGCGGGTCACAGACCGCGCCCCTACTTTTTGCTATTGGCGAAAGAGTAGTATTATTCGGAAAACCCCATATGTCCAGCGGGTCATTTTTACTGGAAGCGGTTGCGGCGCTGGTGGAATTTCCAGGAAAGGTCATCCCACTCTATGACCAGACTTCCATTGGTCGTTTTGTACTGTTTTTCCCAGTTTGACAACAGGTCAAGGCAGGCGTGATCGATATACTGGAGCCTTTCGAAATGCACGTGCACTTCGGCTCCCGGGCGTATTTTCTCAAGTGCCGCCGCCATTTTGGGGAGACGAATCAGGGTTGCTGACCCGCAAAACTTCAAGTGTATGCACTGATTCTCAGTATCTTCCACGCAATAAATTTCCAGTTGGGAAAAGACATAGAGCAGTTTGAACAGCGACAGGAGCAGGCCAAGAACGACTCCGGTAAGAAGGTCGGCAGCTACGATAACCGCTATGGTCACGGTGGCAATGGCAACTTCGCTTTTGCCGTATTCAAGGAGCTTTGGCAGCGCCTTGGGGTAGGCCAGTTTGTAGCCGGTGAACACCAGCACGGCGGCAAGACTGGATACCGGTATGTAGCGTAACGTGAACGGCAGCGCGGATGCAAACAGCAGCAGCCACACCCCGTGGAATACGGCGGAGGCGCGGGTCTTTGCCCCGGCTTCGATGTTGGCGCTGGAACGGACGATAACGCCGGTCATCGGCAGCACTCCGAGTAGTCCGCAGATGGTATTTCCGATACCTTGCGCCGCCAGTTCCTTGTCATATTTCGTGCGCTCGCCCTGGTGCATCTGATCGACTGCGCTGGCACAGAGCAGCGTTTCCGCGCTGGCGATGAACGCGACCGACGCAGCCGCCAGAAGGATCGGCGGGTCAATGGCATGTTTGAGGTTTCCCAGCGTCGGGAGTTGGATGACCCCCCAGATATTTTCCGGAACAGAGACGTATTTGATGTCGAGCTTAAAATAAGCTGCGGCAATTACAGCTGTGATCACGGCAATCAGAGGCGCAGGCAACACCTTGAGTTTTTTCGGGGCATATGCTCCCCACACCGCCATTATGGTTATGCTCAGCACTCCGATGCTCAGGGCGTGAAGCGTCGGCCCGCCTCCCGAGAAGGCGCGTGTCAGTGCATCCGGGATGGCCAGCAGGTTATCGATCCCTTTGCCGATCGGTTTTCCATCGAGCATGACGTGGAACTGAGCCGTCAGGATCAACAGCCCGATACCGGCCAGCATACCGTGAATAACCGCTGGTGATACGGCCCGGAACCACTGCCCGAGTTTCAGCAGACCGGCGGCAAGCTGGATCAGCCCTGCCAAAAGGATGATCACACCCAGCATCGGCAGGCCATGCTGTTGCACCAGTTGCCACACCAGCACGGTCAGACCGGCCGCGGGACCACTTACCTGAAAAGGTGAACCCGCTAGAAATCCGACAACAAGGCCGCCGACTATGCCGGTAATCAATCCCGATGTGGGGGAAACTCCGGATGCTATTGAAACTCCCATACAGAGCGGCAGAGCCACCAGGAAAACAACTACGGATGCTATGGCATCCTTGCCGAGCCACTCTTTAAATCCGGTTTGAGATGTAGGAACACGTAAAGACATCACATTATCTCCTGAAACAGCTTTGAGCTGGAAACGGTAATCGTGTTATCCGTTTACCGCATCTATACCCGTGGCGGTACATTGTCCTTGACCCAGGCGGCAATAGTCTCCGTAGATGTGCCGGGAGTGAATATTTCGCAGATGCCGGCGGCTTTCAGGCCCGGAATGTCATCCTCGGGAATGACCCCTCCTCCGAACACCTTGATATCGTCAGCTGATTTATCTTTCAGCAGCTGGCAGACGCGGGGCAGCAGGGTGTTGTGAGCGCCGGACAGGATCGATAATCCGATACAGTCAACATCTTCCTGGATCGCAGCAGCCACGATCTGTTCCGGGGTCTGGTGCAGGCCGGTGTAGATTACTTCGAAACCGGCGTCGCGGAAGGCGCGGGCGATAATTTTAGCCCCCCGGTCGTGTCCGTCCAGGCCCGGCTTGCCGACAAGTATGCGTAATGTTCTCTGTGTCATGGCGGTTAACCCCTTTACATGGATGTTTATAAAACGGAATAAATTTTTACCGCAGAGGACGCAGAGGAAGCAGGGAAAACCAAAAGATAAGATTCTGGTTTCCCTATGTGTTTCTCTGCGTCCCCTGCGGTGAAGCTACAGCATTATTTCCCGTACGTCAGTGCCGCCAGTTTCTCATAATACTCGAAACGGCTTGCAGTCCAGGCGGTCGCCTTTTTCATCAGTATGGCGGCGGCCTCCGGATTGGCTTTCTGCAGTACCTTGTAGCGGTTCTCGCCATAGGCATAATCCTCGAATGAGGTGGTCGGGGATTTGCTGTCCAACTGCAGCGGGTTTTTGCCTTCTGCGGTCAGGGCCGGGTTGTAGCGGTACAGTGGCCAGTAACCGGAGGAGACGGCTTTTCTGTTTTCATCTACACCTTTGGTCATGTTGATGCCGTGGGCGATGCAGTGCGAGTAGGCAACGATGATGGATGGTCCGTCATAGGCTTCCGCCTCGATGAAGGCTTTGACGACCTGGGCAGGATTTGACAGGGCGACGTTGGCTACGTAGACGTTGCCGTAGGCCATGGCCATCATGCCGAGGTCTTTTTTGGCCATTGCTTTGCCGCCGGCGGCGAACTGCGCCACGGCGCCGGTCGGGGTGGCTTTGGAGGCCTGGCCGCCGGTGTTGGAGTAGACTTCGGTATCGAGTACCAGCAGGTTGACGTTCTTGCCGGAAGCGATGACGTGGTCGAGACCGCCGTAGCCGATGTCATAGGCCCAGCCGTCGCCACCGACGCACCAGACC
>JANXZX010000210.1 GCA_025355325.1 Geobacteraceae bacterium | reverse complement strand
CCTGATTGTCTTCCCCGAACTGGCGCTCTCCGGTTATTTCCTGAAAGACCTCGTGCCCGAAGTGGCGCTGCGAATCGACTCTCCCGAAATCCTTCATCTGATCGAACTTTCCCGCGGCATATCTATCGCCATAGGATTTGTCGAAGAGACTGACGACTACCACTTTTTCAACTCGGCACTGTACCTTGAAGACGGCGAAATCCGGCACCTGCACCGGAAAGTATATCTCCCGACCTACGGCCTGTTTGATGAGCAGCGCTACCTGGCACACGGCACATCATTTCGGGCGTTCGATACAAAATTCGGGCGTTTCGGCATGCTGATCTGTGAAGATATGTGGCATCTGTCAGCCTCCTATATCCTCGCGATGGACGGTGCAACTACCTTGATATGCCTTTCCAGCAGCCCAAGCCGGGGCATTGAAGGTGATTCACCCGGATCGACCTCGTCCTGGCAAAAACTGACCTCAACCACCGCTCAGTTTCTCAACAGCCGGGTACTATACTGCAACCGTGTTGGCTTTGAGGATGGCATCAACTTCTGGGGAGGCTCGGAATATATTGCACCGTCGGGTGAATCAATTGTCCGCGGCACTTTGTTCGAGGAGGATTTTGTTACCGCCAGGGTTGACGAAGGATCTCTGCGACGGGAACGTATTTTTTCACCGATGATGCGTGACGAGAATCTTTTTGTGACAATGCAGGAACTTGGACGCATTGCACACAATAGGGGGCGGTAATGACTGTATCAAACGCCAATATTGAATTATTGAGAAAGCTTCTGGTCGGCTTCGTAAAGGATGAAGTTCGCAAAGTCGGTATTAGCAAAGTAGTGCTGGGACTCTCAGGGGGTATTGATTCAGCGCTGGTCGCATTTATTGCCGCAGAAGCGTTAGGACCGGAGAATGTCCACACCATCTGCATGCCGTATAAAAGCAGCAATCCGGAAAGCGAAGCACATGCCCGTCTTGTGGCAACAGCGTGTGGGGTCACTTTTTCCGTTGTGCCGATAACAGCGATGGTGGATGCCTATTTCGACATGTTTCCTGATGCCGACAATATGCGCCGCGGCAACAAAATGGCCCGCGAACGGATGACGATCCTTTTTGATCATTCGGCACTGCTACGCGCGCTCGTGCTCGGCACCAGCAACAAAACAGAACTGTTACTCGGATATGGCACACTCTATGGAGATATGGCTTCAGCCCTGAACCCGATCGGCGATATTTACAAAACCCAGGTCTGGCAGCTTTCCGCTGCGATGGGAATACCGGCCGAAGTCATCGAAAAGCAGCCGTCCGCCGATCTCTGGGCCGGGCAGACCGATGAAGAGGAGCTTGGATTCTCGTACCGACAGGTTGATGAACTTCTCTATCGCATGGTGGATCAACGTGTAACAAAACCGGAACTGGTTGCCGCCGGCTTCGATCTTGAGTTTATTGATTCAATTTACTCGAAGATTCAAAACTCACATTTCAAACGCCGCCTTCCGGTCATTGCCAAGGTTTCAAACCGGACAATAGACCGCGATTTCAGATATGCACGGGACTGGGGCAAATGACAAACTGGTCTGACAGTATCCCCGTCTATTCAACAGAAGCGGGGCGAGTTAAGCAGAGTGCTGCCGGAAAGAAGCCGGTATCCCAACTTAATGATGGTTTTGTGCGCCTGCGCCGCGAAGTCAAGGGTCGGGGCGGCGGTACCGTTATTGTCATCAACGGCATCCCGCTTTCCGCTCCACAGCTCAAAGAACTTGCAACGGCTCTAAAGAAAAAATGCGGCTGCGGCGGCACCGCCAAAGATGGAGTTATTGAAATCCAGGGAGATCATAGAGATGTGCTGGCAGCAGAATTACAAACTCTCGGGTTTAAAGTAAAACTGGCCGGCGGGTAATAATTTCAGAATATAATCCATCAGTAATTCAATAATTTCTTGACCTTTCCCCGGTTTTCACCTATTATTATCAATCTTTTTATCACAATAAACAGCGACCATGGCCAATCGTTTCATGGTTCGCGACAAATGCGAGAGTGGCGGAATTGGCAGACGCACCAGACTTAGGATCTGGCACCGTAAGGTATAGGAGTTCAAGT
>JANXZX010000238.1 GCA_025355325.1 Geobacteraceae bacterium | reverse complement strand
CCGACGAGATCTTCGGCAAGGTCATGTCCATCTCCGATGAACTGATGCTGCGCTACTTCGAACTGCTCTCCGACATGCCCCTGGCTGTGCTGGAAAGACTCAAGGGCGCTCTGAAGGATCATTCGCTGCACCCCATGGCCGCCAAAAAGCGCCTGGGACGTGAGCTTGTGTCCCGCTTCCACGGTGTCGGCGCCGGTGAGATCGCCGAGGAAAACTTCGTCAAACGCTTCAAGGAGAACGAGATTCCGGACGAGATGCCCCAGGTAAACTTTGCTCTTGGCGATGGAACAGTTCTGCTGGCCAGAGCCATGACCGAAGCCGGACTGACCAAGTCCAATGGCGAGGGGCGGCGTAATATTGACGGCGGTGGGGTCAAATTAAATGGTGAAAAGGTTAGTGACACCAATCTGGAGTTGACTGGCATCGGTGAGTTTATCGTCCAGATCGGCAAGCGCCGTTTTGCGAGGATTGTGGTTTCGTAGGCAAGAATTTCATTGATGAAATGTTAAACGGGACAGGCACATTGCCGGTCCCGCTTTTTTGTCTCCAAAATGTTTTATTGCCTCTGAAATTAAAATACAGAATTCCATATTTTACTTTTTGGCTTAAAAGTAAAATATAAAAATCATAGCTACCGAAAAACTTCCATTTTCATTGAGATTTGTTCCTTTCCTTCCCCGTCAGCATCTTATGCTCTTCCTGCTGCAATGCCTTCAATGATATGTTCGACACCAGAGCCTTCATCTGCTCAATAGCGGTCTTGTTCAGCTTCTGCAACCTGTCATTGGCAGATATTCCCATTTTGATCAGTTCGGCATTGAGGCTTTCCAGATTCGAGAGGACGACCAATTGTTCCAATGTGGCATAATCCCGCATATTGCCTTTTAGCTCAGGATGTTCGGCTTTCCAGACCAGGGCGGTCTGCCCGAACAGTGCCAGATTCAGCAGATCAGCTTCGTCGGCGTAGATGAATTTCTGTTTTGATTTTTGCAGGTCGGGCGGGATCAGATTTTCTTTGATGGCATCGGTATGGATGAGGTAATTGACCTTGGCTATGGTGCGGGAGACGCTCCATTCCAGTTTTTTTCTGGTCGAATTCGTCCTGTTTCAGCCGCTGGAACTCTTTGATCAGGTATAATTTGAATTCAACGGAAATCCAGGATGCAAACTCAAAGGCAATGTCCCTGTGCGCAAATGTTCCGCCGTATCTGCCTGATTTGGATACGAGACCAATCGCATTGGTGGCATCAATCCATCGTTGCGGTGAAAGCACAAAGTAATTGTTTCCGGCTTCATTTTTAAACCTCTCGAATTCGAGAGGTTTAAAATCCGGGTTGCTCAGCCCTTCCCAAAGTCCCAGCAGTTCAATGGTGGTCCTGCTTCTCATCCAGTTGTTGATAATTGAAAACGGCTCTGCGCTATTTCGATATTTAGCGATGTCGGTCAGCGAGATGTAATCTTCCTGTTCTCTGCGAGAAAGGGTGATTTCGCTTCCCTTGACGCTAATGGTCCGGGTTTTCATGGTTTTTGCTCCACCACGGCAATCTCCTCATCCGTCAGGCCGTAGAGGGCATAAACGAGACGGTCGATTTCGGCTTCGAGGGCGGGGATAATGCACTCCTTCAGGAAGTCCCCAACTTTACCGCGTGAACGGTTGTCTTTGATGGCTGATGTCATGTCCATAACTCCCTTGAAAACTCAGGAAGTTATAACAAAACCGTTTAACATTTACCACACAAACAAAAAGAGCGGCATCGCTGCCGCCCTCGGGATTTATTCCGTTGTGCTTTCCTCATGCAATCCGGGTCATCTTGTAAACTACCTTCTCCTCCAACATTCCGTCCAGCGCCTTCACATAAGCCTTGTAATGGTCGGTATTGATGTGCTTTTCAATAGCGGCGGCACTCTCCCAGGTTTCATAAAAGAGAAATACAGCCGGATCACTGTTGTCCTGATGCAGATTGTACTCAATGCATCCGTTCTCTTGCCTGGTCGGCGGAATGAGCCTGAGCAGTTCCGATTTGACAGCTTCTATGGAATTCTTCTTTGCTACAATCTTTGCTGCCACAGTAATTTTTGACATATCCGGCCCCTTATTAATTTATTGGAATTCACATTACGAACATGAAAAGGCTATGGCAAGAGCCCTTCCAGCTCCGGCTCGAAGACCTCCCAGACTCTTTTCTGAAGTTCGGCCATAAATTCCGGGCTGGTGATGTTGGGCAGTTTGATGTTCGGATTTGGATGCTCCCAGACCTCGGCCGGAAGGGTGTATTCGCTCTTTTCATATCCCTGCCGCAACTCGAGCGCCAGACCGCGCAGAAAAGCACGGCGCACGGCGACGGCCAAAGCTTCTGTTGTCACTTCCAGTCCAAGCTCGCTCTTCAAACAATCCACTACCATCTGGGTACAAATCCCCTTGGTGATGTCAAAAAACTTGCACAGGCCGATCATGTCGAAGCCGACAATCTGCAGTTTGGTTTGGGTGATGCCGTCGACCCAGGAATCCATATCAGATTTGCCTTCACGAGTCAGGAGGCCATAGGTTCCCATAGACATATGCCCGCCGGCGATGGCCCAGGCATAGCCCGGATTGGTTTCAGGCTGATAGGCTGCCAGCTCCAACCCCTTGACATGGTAGGCGTAGGAGGTTTCTCCTCTGCTTTCGGAGAGTCGCTTTGAGCCGCGCCCGATTTCAGGGAGTTTCCCCAGCGCGGTCTTCTCAACCAGTTCCCTTATCTTTTCAAAGTCTCCGAAGGTGGCACCGTTCAGCAGCGGCTGTTCAGGATGCCTCTGGTTATAGGAGAGCAGGTAGGAAATCGTCACTCCCAGCGAAATCGAGTCCATGCCGCAGTTGTCGGCCAGATGAATCAGCCGGGCCGCCTGACCGGCATCATGAATACCCAGGTTGGTTCCCAGCAGGTTGAGCGGCTCGTAGTCAAACTTGGCCAGAAACTGCCTCGGGCGGCCGTCTTCATTCATTTGATAGACGTTGTTATGGCAGGTTATGCCGCAGCGGTAACAGGCTTCCGATTTGATATGGAACTGCTTTTCAACATTTGAGCGGAACAGCTTCTCCGGCAGATTGTTCCCCTGCGGCCGGAAGTTGTTGACCGGTACGGCATGAAAGATTTGCAGCACATCATAGGCGGCCCAGGTACCGCCGCCACCACCGCGGCTGATCGGCTGCAGGCGCGCCGCGCCGCCACCCTTGACGACGTTGAGGTTGACCGCTTTAACCTCCTGAGTAAGCGGCTTGAGCTTGTCACTGCTTTGGGCCACCAGGGCGATCAGGTTCTTGTAGCCCATCAGGCTCCCCATCCCCCCCCGACCGGCGAAACGGACCTTGTCCTCTCCCGTTTTAAGCTGGTTATCAGTTGAAAGCGCCACTGCGCCAAAGTAGACATTCTCCCACTGCTCGCCGGCCTGGCCGATTGCTGCGAAGTGGGCATTGGAATATTCCTTCTGCAGCACCATGATCTTGTCGTGCGTGGAAAGGCCCAACAGATGATCGGCCGGTTTCAACTCCACCAGCGGCCCCTCCGCAGTTTCCCTGATTACGGCATAGACCGGATTGGGGGAGCACCCCTCGAAGATCAGTTCATCCAGGCCGGTCCATTTGAATTTGTTACCGAAATTGCCGCTGCCGGCCGACCACATGGCGGCCGGCAAACCCTTTTTCGACTCCTTGATCGGGCTGTAGCCGGAAAAATAGGTGCGCAGGCCGGTCATGGCGCTGCTGCCGGTCAGGAGTCCGGTATTGACGATCAGTGGGTTCTCCTCGCAATAGGCCGTGCTGATTTTTCGTTCAGCCAGAATCTGGAATGAGCGCCCGAACCCGCCCAGAACATCCTCAAGATTACGGCAGGGAACGTCTTCCAACTTTATTTCGCCGCTCTTCATATTTACGGTGCAGCGCGAATACAAGATTGAAGCGGGTTCAGAGGCGGGATTAGAAGTGAGGTATTTCATAATGCTACTCCATGTTATAGGCATATTGACTATACAAAGCAAAGTCGGAGTGCTGTTTTAGCCGCCGTCTATAAAGGGCAGCAGGCAGAGAGAATCACCATCCATCAATACATCTTCGACTCCGGCATGAATTTCATTGATTAGGACGATCCCGAGCAGAGGATCGGGGATCCGGAGCAGATCAACCACCTCTCGCACGCGGGTGCCGGTGGGATACTCACGGACAGATTCCTTAAATCGACCGATTTGAAATATTCCAACCAGTTTTATGGTCACATTCATTTGACGAGCCCTTCTTAGCGATACACCTCATCATGACTGCCAACATCAAGAAGGATGATTTCTTTATCAGACACCACAATGGTAAGGGTTATGCGATAGCTATAGGTGATGCTAACTGCCTTAAATCCTTTTAGATTTCCGGAAAGTTGATGATATTTCAGGTGTGGCCGGAATGGGTCATTTTCGAGTTCTCGCAGTACGGCAGCAAATTTTTCCCGCAAATCAGGATGGGTTTTTATGAACTTTTCGGCAGATCGAGTAAAACCGGCACTCCAGACAAGGGTATACATGCATTAGCCTTCCAGATTCAGTTCTTTAATCAGATCATCTGCCGAACCCCGCTTCACCCTGCCTTCTTTGATATCCTCAAGAGAAGCCCGGACTCTGGCGTAGTATGCCTCCTGTTCGGAAACAATCAGCTCCTGGTAGCGGCACTCTGAAAGTACCACATACTGCGGCTGATTGTTGCGAATGACGTGAAGATCTCCTTTTGCGATGAGTTCATCAACTGCGGCGATACCACGGCGCTTTATCTCCTGGGCAGGAATGGCGTTCATGACAGGACTCCTTTTGGTACTTGATCAGATACCAGAATAATACTCCAGTGCGGACTGAATGGCAAACAATAAACCAACAGCAATTTGGGCTAAGCATGCACTTGCAGCTTGGAATTGCCTACATCTCCATAATCACCGGCAGAATAACCGGCCGGCGCTCGATGGTCTTCTTGCAGAAACGCCGCAGCGCCTGTCGCACGGCGGTCTTGACCTCTTCATTGTCGCAGCGCATCTCCGTATTCAACTCATCCAGAGCCGCCACCACCACACCGCGGGCATTTTCAAGATATTCCTGACTTTCGTCCTCGAAGACAAAACCGCGCGAGACCAGATCCGGTCCATAAATGATAGCGCCGGTGGACTGGTTCATACCGATGATAACCACGATCATGCCGTCCTCGGAGAGGTGCTTGCGATCTTTCAGGACAACCGTGCCGACATCGCCGACCCCCTTGCCGTCCACGAAAACCCGGCCGGATTCGATCTGTTCCACAATCGCCGCTGTTCCGGAGTAAAATGAGACCACATTGCCGTTGGTGGCCAGGATGCAGCGTTCTTCCGGTATGCCAACCTTGCGGGCCAGTTCGATATGTTTGACCAGATGACGGTATTCGCCGTGAATCGGTATGAAAAAGCGCGGCT